>NZ_JAWOTE010000002.1:0-448012 GCF_033338695.1 Vibrio sp. Vb1166
AACGAGTCGGTTACCGTAACTTGGATACGCTGGCCATCTTCAATGTTTTCAATCGTCCCTTCGAGGCGAGTAGTCGCAATTTCGTACTGATTTAAATACTCATCCCCTCCACCATCGAAATTGACGTTTACCGTTGCAAGCGTATCTTTAATGGTCGTATCGACGGCGTTCAGGTTATTGCCATAAATGTCAGAAACCACAGATGTCACCGTGAGCGGCCCTTCAGCAAGAGAAGACAGATCAACGCCTGATAGGGTATAAGACTCGTTCTCTACGGTCGTTGTAACAGTAATAGAATTATTGAGGCTATCGGTAATGGTGATAGTAACAAGCCACTCATCGCTTATCTTGAGTGCGTCACCTTGAATCGTGACACTAGGAACTTCAAACTGGTTTTCGTATCCATCACCGCCATCAAGAATATCCACCGTTAATATAGCATCGGGATTCAACCGCTCAGGAGCCTGAGTCTCAGAAGTTGGGTTCTCTCTTTCTTGCACTGCTGGCCTAGTAACATAGCCATTAGAAACGAGTTGCTCAGGTAAAACAGCGCGAATATAGGCAACAAAACTTAACCCACCAGAAGACTCACTAAAATCTCGAACGCTCTGATTAAAAGTGGATTCAATACCGTTTTGAGATGCAATTAAAAGATCATTCGAACTCGATTCATCCTCACTTGTTGTATCTTCATTAAATGCAATATCGAGAATGTCAGTATTAAGAACAACCACCTCTACTTCTGGAACTAATTGTTCGTTGGGCAACATTTGGATCCAAGAACCGTCACTTAAAACCGCCCAAAGAACATTACCGATTTGAATGTAGAGTATTGGCTGCATAATTCGCCCCATATGAAACAACGAACTTTAAGTATGGTCGACGAATATGACTGTTCAAATGAAACTAGAAAAAACATGGCCCTAAATGGCTCTAATGAGATATTGAACCAAAAACATACCTCATGTATGCGAGAAAGAGCCATTGGGGTAAACTACTTCTGGCGTAACCCATCCACTGGAAATTGATTGAAATTCCCCTTGCTACAATCGGGCTCATATCCAAATGGAGCAGGGAAAGGAATCGTATCGCAGCTTGTTGAAACGGAAGATTCAAACTTTACTCTCTTTCCTATCATGATAGGAAATAACCATGTGGCATTATTTCTTAAATCAAACTCCTCTTTAGGGTCATCAATCAAATTATATATTTCAGGGATCTGTAATGGGCGCCCTTTCTCCGGCATGATATCTTGATCAATAAAGTGCATCTTGTAATTTTCCCACTTATAAGCGTAGGTTTCAGATCCATTGTTAACGATGAAACCATCTCGATTAGACTTTTCACTATCTCCCTTTAAAAAGGCCCACTGATCAATACTATCTATTGTTCTATCGCTTGGTAATTTGTATCCACCGACATGAGAAAGTGAGGCAAATAGATCCACAACATGGATAATTTCATCACTCACTCTACCCGGTTTGATGTGGTTAGGCCAAGAGGCAATAAATGGTGTTCGGAGAGACCCTTCAAGAGCCGTAAAGTACGCACCACGCCATGGCCCGCTAGAGCCTTGGTATGGCATATGCCACTCTGGACCGTTGTCAGAAAACCAAATCACTAGTGTATTGTCTTTAATTCCTGCTTTTTCTATTGCACCAATAACTTGCCCAGCTCGAAAATCTATCTCAGCTAACACATCTGAGTAATTTCCTTTGCCTGTTTTACCAATAAAATCAGGATGAGGTAGCGTCGGTAAATGTGGTTGAGTAAAAGTAATTACAGAGAAAAATGGCTTATTCTCTTTCACATTTCGATTTATAAAATCTGTGGCATGTTCAACTAGCTCACTGTCAATCGTTCTACGTGAGTCCAAATTATATTCTTTGACCCCTTTAGGATCCTGCCCTGCTCTAGCTGAAAGGATTTGAGGTTTAGGTAATATAGCTTTATAACCGGGTTGAGAGCTATATTCTGACTCATCCGTCGTATTTGCAATGCCATACCATTCATCAAAGCCTTGATCCGTTGGAAAGCGCCCTTTTTGGTCTCCCAAATGCCATTTCCCGTAAAGGCTCGTGTTATATCCTTGTTCCTTAAACTTCTCTGCAATGGTTATCTCCCAGTTCACCATACCGTAAGGCACTCCCCAAACAACCTTATCTGTCCCAGATCTAAGCGCTCGCCTCCCCGTCATGAATGAGGAGCGAGTTGGTGTGCATTGCGGTTCCACATTAAAATTAGTAAGGCGTACACCTTCTCTAGCAAGTTGATCTAAGTTTTTGGTTTCAACACCTCTGGTATTCCCATAGGAACTTAATTCCCCCCACCCAAGGTTATCAACCAACATTACTACGACATTTGGTGTCTCTTCCGCAACCACTTCTAACGGGATACATAGAAACAGGATAGTTGCTAGTTTATTTTTCATAGTGTCGCCTTTCATTGAAATTCAATCCTGTAAGTGCGTCTTATCACACTTAAAACACACTAAAGTCTAGTCCATGTTAGTTAACATTTTTGAAAAACAGGGATTACTTGGAAGCAACAAAAAACCTCTACTATATTCAACTGACTACATTGTCTCATTTGGTGTCATTTCACTCGACTTCGCCATGATGAACACAATTAGTAACGTTATATAACGATAATGGATTCATTTATCGCGGAGGATTTTCATGCGAAACTCGATTAAAAAGGTAATGGCATTGGTCGGTACATTAGCTGCGTCCACAGCCTTTGCTGCCGATAAGCCCAACATCCTTGTGTTCTGGGGTGACGATGTAGGTGTATACAACATTAGTGCGTATCACAATGGTATGATGGGAGGGAAGACTCCTAACATTGATAAAATCGCCAATGAAGGTGCCATTTTCACAGACGCTTACGCACAACAGAGTTGTACTGCCGGACGAGCCTCATTTATTCTGGGTCAACATCCGTTTCGTACCGGTCTATTGACTATTGGTATGCCCGGCGCAAAAGAGGGGATTCAATCGAAAGATCCTACTATCGCAGAGTTACTTAAAAATCACGGCTATGTGTCTGGTCAGTTTGGTAAAAACCACCTTGGTGATCAAGATGAGCACCTACCAACTAACCATGGGTTTGATGAGTTCTTTGGTAACCTATACCATTTAAACGCGGAAGAAGAGCCTGAGTCTGAGTTTTATCCAAAAGATCCAGAGTTTCGTAAAAAATTCGGACCTCGAGGCGTGTTGAAGGCGACTGCGGATGGCAAAATCGAGGACACAGGTCCCCTTACTCGTAAGCGTATGGAAAACGTAGACCGAGAGTTCATGGATGCTAGCTTGGCCTTTATGGAAAAAGCAGTAAAAGAAGACAAACCATTCTTTATTTGGCATAACTCAACCCGTATGCACGTCTGGACACATTTGAGTGAAGAATATCAAGGGAAGTCAGGTTACGGCTTATACGCCGATGGCATGATGGACCTAGATGATCAAGTAGGTGTCATGCTTGATAAACTTGAAGAGCTAGGCGTAGCAGATAACACCATTGTTGTTTTTAGTACCGATAATGGCGCTGAGAAATTTACCTGGCCAGATGGTGGTACTACACCGTTCAAGGGCGAAAAAGGTACGACTTGGGAAGGCGGATTCCGCGTTCCGATGATGGTACGCTGGCCTGGAAACATTAAACCAGGAACGGTTATCAACGATATCTTTTCACAAGAAGACTGGATGCCAACTCTACTCGCAGCTGTGGGCGAACCAGATGTGAAAGAAAAACTATTGAAGGGTCATAAAGCAGCGGGCAAAACCTTTAAAGCACATTTAGATGGCTACAACCAACTTGATCTGCTGACTGGTAAAGCTGATGAAGGCGCACGCAAAGAAATCTTTTACTTCGATGCTGGTGGTAATTTAAACGCCGTTCGTTATAAAGACTGGAAGATCCACTTCAGTATTATGGAGGGTGCCATTAATGAGGCATACCGCAAAACACCGAGTTGGCCTTTGATTGTAAACCTTCGTATGGACCCATTCGAGGTCGGTCCAGATGCAGCACTTTACGTCAGACATTTTTACGCTGATCAAATGTGGATGTTCGTTCCTGCTCAAGCTATCGTGCGTAAGTTCCTAGAGACATTTAAGGAGTTCCCTGCAACGAAAGGTAGCTCGTTAAGTATTGAAAAAGTGGTAGAAACAATGACACAGCAACCTAGAAACTAGACCCTAGGTATCGAAGCTACTGTGGAATTAACTAAGGCCTCAATTGTGAGGCCTTTTATTTCGTTGCAATTGTTTGGTTGCAGCAATTTATGGTCAAACAAAGATTATCATTTAGTGCTCTCTTTAAACACTTGATTCCAATCTTGTTTCATATCGACAAATAGCCAACCTTGCTCTTCACCTACTTTAAACGATTTATCTAACTTGCCAACATGAGAATCTTTATCATACGCCCATTCACGCTTGTCATCCGTGTGATGGATAATCGCAGAAAATCTTGGACCTGAACCTGCTTTCGTCCACTCTAACATCTGTAAATCACCATCAGAATTACCAAACGCCATTACCGGACGTTTGCCAATGAAGTTTTGAATCGTCACAGGCTTTACTGCTTTGTCATTGACAAAGTCTATTTCCGGCATGCGTTGGATGGTAGGTTTTCCATCAACACTTTGATATTCCGCCTTTAACGTCGTTCCCACGATGTTTTGCGTTGGAATGCCGTATACTTCCGGCGCCCAAACGCGCATAAATTCAATACCGCCTCCAGAAACGATGTAGGTCTGATAGTCGTTCGCTCTTAAATAGTCGAGCAGTTCGAGCATAGGTTGATAGACCATTTCAGTGTATGGTCTACCCGTTGTTGGATGGACAGCCGTTTTCAACCATTCCTTAACTTCTTGATGAAACTGTTCAGTAGACATTCCAGAATGGGTTGCCATAACAAGCTTCATTACACCTTCGAGTCCTTGTTTACCAATCCCCTCCATGTCACCTTTTAATGCGGAAGCAAAGGGTTCGGTTGTCTTCCAATCAGGATGCTCAGAGGCCATTTCTTTTACTCTATCGATCGCAAAAAACAACTGTAGATAAACAGGCTTTTCTGCCCAAAGTGTTCCATCATTATCAAACGTCGCGATTCGTTGGCTTTCAGGCACATAGGAATCCGAACCTTGGGTCGTTGTTTTCGTAACAAACGCCATAATAGCTTGCTTAGCGTCAGTGTTGTTCCATGACGGAAGTGGATCTTGCATATCAGCAGCAACAGCGTAACTAGACAGAGCTAAACCTGTTGCTAAGACAATCGCCTTTAACTTTATAGCCATCTTAATTCCTTATATTGAGGTGCTAGGTGCGAATCCAATCAAAAGTATAGTTCAATTGAAACAGGCGCATATTGAACTGACATATCCAACGGCCACCAAAGAGTGACGCCGTCACTAAATTGGTTCACTATTTTATTGAAATAGGAACATGGAATTTACCGATTAGAGTTTAAATTCATTGGCTTCAACTGATGTAGAGGCACTTTTACGTCCCTTTTTCTGATTGAGCTCTTCAATAACATAGTCGGGAGCGACCTTCGTTAGCTCTGTTAAACAGTCATCCGTTTTAGGGTTGCCGTATCTGACATAGATGTCACACACGGCATACAATTGTTCTGGAGCACCGGATATCAAATACGCTTGCTCAAAAGCGTTGACAGACTTCTTCAAGTCTAACTCTTCTTGCAGAACACCATTTAAATACCAAAAGTAACTGTTCGTCGTTGCCATCGTCGCAGCTTTGTCTATTTCAAACGCCGCTTCTTTCTTTTTGTCTAATCTAACCAAAGCGAGAGATTTAGAATAATGCAGCGAGGCATCTTCTGAATTTAGCTTGATACCCTCGTCAAGCACGTTGATAGCTTTTTGGTCTAGCTGTTGCGCTCGGAAGTTGTCTGCATAGCTTAACCAAACTTGAGGGTTGTTTGGCTCAAGCTTAGTTAACTCTGGGTATATCAACGCCGCTTTATCCCAATCACGATGCCAACGGTAAACGTCTGCAAGTAATAACTTGGAAACATTATCGTTCTTACTGGACAAGTGTGCTGTCAGCTCTGAAACAGGCCCCTCAAGTGACTGCTGTTGCTCCGAACTCAAATTGGCGTAATCTCGAACGAGGTTAATCGCTGCTGTAATTCGCACCATGGCGGCGTCATCACTCAATAACGGTGAAATCAAACGCCAACGGTGCTCAATCATATATGGCTGTGCTCCCACGATCGCAGCTTCGCGAATACCTGCATCTTCATCCTGCAACCCACGCGCAACTGCAACCAATGCATTTTGGCTTGGATAGTTGGCTAACTCACGTAAAGCATCAATACGTTTTTCTGAAGACAACTTTTTATTTTGCGCATCATAAGACAGCTTTTCGACTCGTTGCGCCGGTGTCATTTGAGCTTCTTGTGGAGTGACAACCGTTGTCGGCGATACTTGATCTGGGTCTAGCAATGTTGTTTCTTGTGCCACTGCTGTTTGACTCGCAGCAATGCCGATCGAGATCACGAGTAATGATTTAGAGAGCAGCTTAATTTTTTGCATTCAATAACCTATATTCTTTCATTTCCGGGCCTGTAGCAGGCGTAGTGACTATCTTAAAACTTCGTTTCAAACACAGTCTGTGTTTGAGTAGCTTGCTGGTGTAGAATCTGGTCACTGTATTTACCGTGAACCACTGGGTTACCTGTCGCTCGTAAGATGTACGCCATCGACTGATCAACATGGGTAAAAAACTTCTTCCAACCCGCGCAGAGATAATTAAGACCAGGCTCACCTTGCCTAGTACGGATAAAACGGTTTTTGGGACATTCTCCAAAACATGCAAATTGATAATCACATTGAAGGCACTGTTGGGGCAGCGTACGACTTTTAGCAAACCCAAATTTCTGCTGCTCAGAGCTATAAGCGAGCGTATCGAGCTTTTCGTGATGAATGTTTCCAACCTTATATTCTGGGTACACGTAATGATCACACGCAAACACATCACCATTAGGCTCCATTGCTAAGCCCTTCCCGCAGATTTCACCTAACGTACACAGTGGGTTTTTTCTGCCCATCCAGGTTTCGATACTGGCTTCAAAGTACTGCACAAACACGTTGCCGATATCGTGTAAAACCCATTCATTGAAAATCGCGATCAGAAAATTTCCCCATGCTTCATCCGCAACGCAAAAAGGCTCAACAACGGCATCTTTATGACCTGGGATCAACCGTTTATCTCCTTGCTTTAGTTGCTCGTTTGGCTCCCAAGTTTGAGGGGCGGTTGTTCTGAATGTTTTCTGCTCAACTATTGGAATAAACTGCATTTGAGGGGAGCGTACTTCATCTCGCAAGAATCGGTACACTTCAAGTGGGTTACGGCCGGTCAAGTTGTTAACACAAGTGAGCGTAGCAAACTTTACTTCGTGCTTATGTAATAATTCAACCGCATTCATAACTTGCCGGAATGTGCCTCTACCAGCTCGGTTTGTTCGGTAAGCGTTGTGCATCATTTCTGGGCCATCAATGCTTAAACCGACGAGAAAGTTGTTCGCCTTTAAAAACTCACACCATTCATCGTTAAGCAGTGTGCCATTAGTCTGGAGGTCATTGGAGATCGTAATGCCATCGGGACGGTATTTATTCTGTAGCTCAACAATTGTCTTGAAATAATCCAAACCTAGCATTGTCGGCTCACCACCCTGCCAAGAGAAAATAATTTCAGGTGTATTTTGTCCCGCTATATATTGACGGATATAGGTCTCGAGCGTTTCCTCATCCATGACTGGTGAGCAGCCTGGCTTGTACTCAAGTAAATCTTGTTTGCTTAGGTAGTAACAATAGGTGCAATCGATATTGCACACTGCACCGATAGGTTTCGCCATGACATGTAATCGCTTGGATGCTTTTCCATTGAACTGCGGACCTTGAGTTATGTGCATTCATCACCTTCTTAGTTGCTAGCCTGTGCCCAACGGCGCTAAGACTAATCATTAAGTTAATCGCCTAGTGTGATGATAATGTTCAATTATTCGTGGCGCTTGTTATAGTGTGTATAACTGTTTTTCATAGACTTGCCTGATAAAATTCTTTGATCATAAATGTTGATGGAGCTCCCCTATGAAGCATTCCAAAAGTAATACTCTTTACCTTGGTGCCGCTATTTCGATTTCGCTAATTATGACTGGATGTGCAACAACACAACCTAGCCCTCTTGCCCAAAAAATCGATCAAGATATGGTTCTTATTGAAGGTGGACAATTTACGATGGGCTCGGATAATCCGTCAGCAAATAAATCCGAGCGCCCGGCTCGCACCGTTCGCGTGGAAGATTTCTATTTGGCAAAATTTGAGGTAACCCAAGAGTTATTCGAATCGGTTACAGGCTCTTCTCTGAGTTATTTTAGAAACCCAAATACGCCCGTAAATAACATTAGCTGGCAACAAGCCAATTATTTTATAAAGAAATTGAATGAAAAAACGGGAGAGCACTATCGTTTACCCACAGAAGCAGAATGGGAGTTTGCAGCGAAAGGGGGGAATCTCAGTCAAGGATTCACTTACGCGGGAGCTGATGATATTAACGACGTTGCCTGGTATGCCAGTAACTCAAACAATAAGGCACACAAGGTAGGTCAGAAAAAACCGAATGAGCTTGGCTTATACGATATGACGGGTAATGTTGGTGAGTTTGTTATTGATGCGTTTGATGAAGGTTATTACAAATCAGCACCAAGTGATAATCCGGTAAACGCAAAAGATGAAAAAGAAAGCCTTGCACACAAGTCTGTACGAGGTGGTAGCTTTGCCTATGATGCTGACGAATCCGAAAACTATCGTCGCGATTTTGCTAGCCAGTCAGTCATCATGTCCGACATGGGGCTGAGATTAGCGAAAGACGCTGATTAAACTAAGTAAGAAAAAAGTGGAGCGATAAAAGCTCCACTTTTGGTAATTAGCTCCTATTGACCCCGACAATAGAGGCTTTAAGCTGATCAATAGCTTGTTTAGGTGCATAGTGACTAAGCTCTTGTATGCACCTATCGAAAGCAAAAGCGACAGCACCTTTTTTATGATTTCTCGCTAGAACCTCGCATTGAGCATACAAGTGCTGTGGATTGCCACCGACTTCAAATGCTGTTTGCAACGCTTTACTGGCTTCTAGAACATCGCTTTTTTCTAGAGCTAGACCGTACACGTACCAATAATGAGCATTAGTTTCACCAATTTCTGCGGCGCGTCTAAGTAGCTTTTTCGCATCATCAGCTTTGCCTTGACGCAACAAAGAAAGACCTGCGCTGTATGGTAACGTGCTGGATTTAGGTTGAGCTTTCATCCCTTGTTGTAGCACCGTGAGCGCAGCTTCTTCTTTACCTAGGTGACGATACAAATCTGCTAGGTTAACGTAGCTATTTTCGAAATAGGGTTCGATGCTGATCGCTTGTTTATACAGCTCGGCCGCTTTGTCGATTTCACCTAAGCTGCGGTACACATTCGCCAAATTGGTTCTTCCGAAACCACGATCGGCATTAAACTCTTGAATTTCCATGTACTCTTCTAAAGGCGATTTAATGATATCTTTTTGTAAAGGGGTCATTTGTGCGTAGTTCGCTACCAGCACCGAGGCAGCTTCCGTTCTCACTGAAAGCACCGGGTCATCAAGCAATGGCTCTAGAATCCGCCACCGATCATGAAATTCATAACCAGACGAGCCTGAAATTGCCCCTAATCGAACCATTTCATTCTCATTCTTAACGGCCCTAGCCAAAGATACTGTTGTATTTTGGTCTGTATTGCCTCCCATCCTCTCCAGGGCTGAGGCGCGAATAATGTCTTTTAAAGACGAATCCTGAGCAGAGTATGCTAACGCATTTGCTGCTCCTTGATGACCAATTGAATCCGCATAAAATGCGACAGCAAAATGTTGCTGATTACGATACTTCGAATTCGGGTACCATTCTGCTATCTGTTCATCGGCCCATTGATTGCTTTTATCTTCATGGCATGACATGCAAACATTGGGCGTTCCAATATGTTTGCTCAAATCTGGTCGTGGAATATGCCAACTGTGGTCTCTACGAGGATCGACTTGCATGTAAGTCGTTTCTGGCATGTGACAAGTCGTACATTGCGATGCTTCAGATCCAGCCTTATGAAAGGTATGCTTTTCAGGTGTATATTCAGATGCAATATGGCATTGCGAACATACTGCCTCTTCTGGGATCGTTAATTCTGCCGTGTGTGGATCATGGCAATTAGTGCACGTGACCCCCTTCTCCGCCATTTCAGATTGAAGAAACGAACCATAAACATAATCTTCGTCGTAAATCTGTCCATCATGATAGTAGAGTTCAGGTGTTATAAGACTTAAGCGATATTTATCAAAAAAGGAACCTTTAACATGATCACCTGTTTCATTTAACTGGGTTCGGCGACTATGGCATTGAGCGCATGTTTGCACTTGATTGGTTGCTTCAATTGATTTCGGCTGTAACGTACTATGGCCTTCCTCAAACACCCAATCCGACACTGCTTTAGACAAATTTCGATCAAAGCCATAATGGCTGTCATGCTCAAAAGAAGTGCCAGCATTTTTGTATTTCTTGGCCAGTTCTATGTGCTGACTAGCAGGACCATGGCATGCTTCGCATCCCACATTAATCTCTGACCATGAGCTGTTGTAAGTGTTTTTGTCAGCGTCGTAATTCTTCTTTAGGTGCGTTGAATGGCAATCAGCACACATGAAGTTCCAATTTTGCCCGGTATTGGTCCAATAGAATTCATCCGTTGTTGTCGTTTCTGGATAAAGATGAAACCAACGCTGTCCCCCTTCAACTTTAGCTCTTGTGTCCCAAGCAAAAGGAATAAGCTGCACGCGGCCATCTTCAAACTCGACCATGTACTGCTGTAATGGTTCCCAGCCAAATGTATAGCTGATCTTATAGTCATGCCATTGCCCGTCAGAGCCTTGAATGTTGACCCAATATTCGCCGCCTTTTTTAAAAAAACGATTAGGCATTCCTTTGTGTGTTACAACATGGTTATCAAAATTACCACGCACAGAGGTTGTACTTGCATGCTTCATGGCCATATCGTGATGTGACCCTTTCCAGGCCTCCACCTCGTTTTGGTGGCAATCTATACAAGCTTGTGTGCCAGCATATTCTGGATTTAAGCCTAAAGGAATATTTGGTTTCTCTGTTAATAACTCTTGAGAAAAAGCCATAAAACTGACAACAACGTTGACCAGCAATAAAATACGAAACCGGCCTGCCCACTGACTCATAGATATCCTTATATTTATAATGCACAACCTAAATCAATATAGACACTAAATCACTGGTTATACAAATAATTACAAGCAATACATAACGACTTTAGTATTGCTTTAGGACCGTAAAACAAGCGAGCATCCTATTGTTTTTCATTTCCATCCCCTCTTCTACTACGCAATAAAAATAAGGCTCTTCAGTGATCTAAATCTACTTTACGAATCTCTACAAACTAACAGAACAATCCTATTTCTTTTTAATTAACAAATGGTTACAACCTAGCAATAACTTATGGTTATATCGAGTATAAGAGGATTTTTCTATATACATCATTAACTTATGCAGCAACTAAGCATAAGGCTCACTTGTGCTTATCTTTACTCTCAACAATCTGGAGTTTTTATGGCAAATCAATTGAGCAAAATCGCTGTAGGCGCAGGACTGTTAGCGGCGTCTAGTGCTGCTATAGCAGCAGACAAACCGAATATACTGGCAATTTTTGGTGACGATATCGGCTACTGGAATATCAGCGCATACAACCAAGGTATGATGAGTTACAAAACGCCAAACATCGACCGTATCGCGAATGAAGGTGCGTTGTTCACAGATCACTACGGACAACAGTCTTGTACTGCTGGTCGCGCTGCCTTTATTACGGGTGAAGAGCCATTTCGTACGGGTTTGTTAACAATTGGTATGCCAGGCTCTGACCACGGCATACCTGATTGGGCACCAACCATTGCAGATCTGTTAAAAGAACAAGGTTACATGACGGGTCAATTTGGTAAAAACCACTTAGGTGACCAAGATAAGCACTTACCGACCAAACACGGCTTTGACGAATTCTTCGGTAACTTATATCACCTAAACGCAGAAGAAGAGCCTGAAACTTATTACTACCCTAAAGACCCAGAGTTTCGTAAAAACTATGGCCCTCGTGGTGTCATTAAGTCTTATGCCGACGGTAAGATTGAAGACACTGGCCCGATGACACGAAAACGTATGGAGCACGCAGATGAAGAGTTCCTAGAGAGCTCTTTGGCATTTATGGAAAAAGCAGTTAAGGCGGATAAACCCTTCTTTATTTGGCATAACGCCACTCGTATGCACGTTTGGACTCGCTTGCAGGAAAAATACCAAGGTAAATCAGGTGTAAGCATTTATGCCGATGGTATGCTGGAACATGATGATCATGTAGGTGTTTTACTCGACAAGCTGGATGAGCTAGGTGTTGCAGACAACACTATCGTTATCTACTCAACGGACAACGGCGCAGAAACCATGACTTGGCCAGATGGTGGGGCAACACCATTCCATGGTGAAAAAGGTACAACTTGGGAAGGCGGTATGCGTGTTCCTCAACTGGTTCGTTGGCCAGGCGTCATTAAACCAGGAACCAAGATCAATGAAATGATGGCGCACCAAGACTGGTTGCCTACATTATTGGCAGCTGCTGGCGTACCTGATGTAAAAGAAAAACTGGCAGAAGGCTACAAAGCAAATGGCAAAGAATGGCGTGTACATTTAGATGGTTATAACTTCATGCCATACTTTGAAGGTAAGGAAGAAAAAGGCCCTCGTGAGTCGCTGCTTTACTTTACGTCTAATGGTGAATTAAACGCTGTCCGCTGGAATGACTGGAAACTTCACTTTGCAACGCTTGAAGGGAACCTAAGTAACGCAGTTCGTTTTGCTCCGAACTGGCCTAAAATCATCCACCTACGCGCTGACCCATTCGAAAAAGGCCCAAGCGAATCACAAATGTACTTGCGTTGGATGGCTGACAACATGTGGCTATTTGTACCTGTACAAGACGTTGTGGGAGAGTTCTTTAAAACACTTCCAGAATACCCAATGCAACGTGGCACAGCGATGAACCCTGCTTCACTAAACTACGACTCTCTAAAAATGCAAGAGAAGCTGCAGCAACTAGACAAAGTTGAACAAGAAATCAGCAAGTTTAAGTAAACTAAGTTAACGTTAGTTAATCAGTAACATTAAGCCAGCAGACCATTCTGCTGGCTTATGTGTATCGCCACATAGGAACTTACTTAAATCGTCTGTTTAGCCTATAAAAAGCGGGCATTGTGAGTACAAACTGAAAAACAAAAAAGGAGAGCTAACCTGCTCTCCTTTGTATTTTAACCGTGGATAAACTAAGCCACATTAACCGATTTAGCTAAACTGCTACTTTGGAAAAACTCATCATGCAATGCGCAAATCGCGTGCTGGTATTCCTTATCACCGACAACAAATTGAACATTTACATTTCTCAACGATGAGTGCAGTGCAACTGGCGTAACGCCATTATTCATCAATGCAAGTACACCTTTTGCCAACGTCTTGTTGGTATCAATTTGAGAACCAATGGCTGAGATAAGCGCGACCATACGGCCTTTAATCGAGGCATTCGGATAACGTTTCTCGGCTTTATACAATACTTTGTTTAAGCTATCAGAACTGCCACCTAGATAGTAAGTAATAGAGTTAGCGTTCATCTCTTTACCAACCAAACTTACACGAGCATCTGAGATGATTTCCATCAATTCGTAACTAACGTTATCGGCTTTTCCCACCATTGCTTGGTCAAACAAATGCAGTGCAAATACTTTTTCTTTACCTGCGATGATCTCGACTTTGTCTTCTTCTGGGCGGTAGCTTGAAGAGATCAAAGTACCTTCGTGTTCAGGTTCGAATGTATTTTTAATCTGTAGCTCAATACCACTTTCACGTAAACCCGCAGCGGCATTGGGGTGAATCGCTTCCATGCCAAGGTTGGCAAGTTGGTCTGCTACGTCATAGTTTGTACTACCAATTGGTAATACTTTTTCAGGGCCAACAACGCGTGGATCTGCTGAGCTCAAGTGGTACTCTTTGTGAATTACTGCTAAATCCGCTTTTGTTATTGCTGCAATTCGGCTAAATGTCATCTCACTATAACCTCGGTCATAAGTGTGCATTAGGCCCTCTTTACAGTAAGCATAACCTGTCACGATTGGCAGTTCTTTTGATACATCGATATCAGCAAACGCGTCACTGATCGACTCATCAAGGCTTCTTGGCGCTTGATTATCCCAACCAGACAGGTCAACGAACTTAGCGTTAATACCCATATTTTTTAGTTTTAGTGCTGTGTTGTAAGCACTATGTGCCTCACCGATAGACGAGAGAAACTCTCGAATTTGAGGCAAGTACTGGCGCAACGAAAATTGACCGTACTGACAGGTTTCTAAAATATTCGCGATACAGTTTTTCGCTTCAGCAATGCGGGAGCGAATGAATTTATCCGCACGGATACGATTCATTGGGTCCGCAAAAATATTTTCATTGGTCAGCAACATACGGCTTTCAACGTACGCTAACGCTTCTTCCCATTTGTCGTCGCGTTTCGCGATAAGCTGATAAACGCCTGGTTTACTGGTTTTTTTACACTCGAGCAGCGCATCGGTCATACCACCGTATGCAGATACGACAAAAATACGATTGTATGGTGTTTTGGGACGAAGAATAATATTGTCGAGAACAGCATCAAATGCTGTCATTGATGTACCGCCGATTTTTTCTACGGTAAATGTCATGATAAGCCTTTTTTGATTGGTAACTTTAAAAAGAAAAAAGAAGAGATAGTAAAGTGTGGGGTGGCAAAGCACCCCACCATCATCTTTTAGTCAACGAGAGGATAAACACCGTTTTCATCGTGCACTTCAGCGCCAGTAATCGGTGGGTTAAACACACACGCCATTACCATTTCTTTATTCTTATAAGCTCTCAAGTAGTGCTCATCGTGTTTATCAAGGATGTATAATGTACCTGGTTTGATTGGGTACGTTTCTCCACCTACAACTTCAATCTCACCTTCACCACTCATACAAAACACCGATTCAAGGTGGTTTTGATAGTGAATATGAGTTTCTGTATCTTCATAAATCGTTGTGATGTGGAAAGAGAAACCCATGTTGTCGTCTTTCAACAACATGCGGACACTTTCCCAGTTATCTGAAACAACACGTCGTTCGCTGTTGCGGCATTCATCTAGAGTTCTGACGATCATAATTAAAATCCTTATTAAGATGCTTGTTTGAAATGTTTCGCAGCGATAGTCTCTACTGCATTTTCAAAGATGCTTAGTCCTTGATCTAGCTCTGATTCGCTGATGGTTAGTGGACAGAAGAACTTCACAACTTCATCTTCTGGACCCGCTGTCTCTATCACCATTCCATTCTCGAAACAGTTTTTCGCAATTTCAGATGCCATGTCACCATTGATACATTCAATACCAACCATCATGCCGCGGCCTTTTTTCTGCACAAACATTTGTGGAAAGCGACGAACACAACGGTCAATAACTGCACTTACCTTGTCTGAACACTGCTTGATGTGTGTTTCAAAATCATCGTTTGCCCAGTAAATTTCTAGTGCTTTTGCAGCAGTAATAAAGGCGTGATTATTGCCACGGAACGTACCGTTATGCTCGCCAGGCTTCCACTGGTCAAGCTCAGGCTTAAGTAATACGACAGCCATCGGCAAACCGTAACCACCGATCGACTTCGATAGCGTCACGATATCCGGTTGGATACCTGACGGCTCAAAACTAAAGAAAGTACCGGTACGTCCACAACCTGCTTGAATGTCATCGACAATCACAAGAATGTCATTGGCTTTACAGATTTTGCTCAAACGTTGTAACCACTCGTTTGAAGCAGCATTTAAACCACCTTCACCCTGCACAGTTTCAAGAAGTACAGCGGCTGGTTTATCCATACCTGCAGAGTTATCATTTAGCATGGTTTCGAACAGCGCGAGACCATCTACGCCAGCGTAACCTTCAAATGGAATACGAGTGACGTTACTTAGGCTAGAGCCGTTACCTTGTCTGTGATGCTGGTTACCCGTTGCAGCCAGTGCGCCAGCAGTACAACCATGGAAACCGTTAGTAAACGCAACGACGCTGTCGCGGCCTTTTACTTTTTTAGCCAGCTTCAATGCCGCCTCAACAGCGTTAGTGCCTGTTGGGCCCGTAAACTGAACCTTGTAATCCAAGTTTCTTGGTTTAAGGATGTAAGTATCCAACGCTTCCAGAAACGATGCTTTCGCTTCTGAGTGCATATCCAAACCGTGAGTAATACCGTCCATTTCAATGTACTCAAGCAACGCTTGTTTTAGTACTGGATTGTTATGGCCGTAATTTAGAGATCCCGCTCCAGCAAGGAAGTCTAAGTATCGTTCACCTTGTTCTGTTTCTAGCCAGCAGCCTTTCGCTTTACGAAAAACGACCGGGAAATTGTTTGAATATGAGCGTACGTTGGATTCCTGCTTTTTGAAAATATCCATGATGAGACCGTTTTTAATTCCTATTGTTTGAGGATTATTTGAGAGGAATGCGATACAAATATTCTGTATCGTGTTTGCCTTTAAAGTGGGCTTCTTCATCCAAAAATGTGCTTACTTGGCCAGAATTGCCGTTCATCGCATCTAACTTTTTGAACAGTGCCCAAGAGGCTTTATTATCTTCCGTGATGGTAGTTTCTACCGATTTAACACCGCCTAATTCCTCTCGGGTGAGAAGTTCTTTCAACATGCGGAATGCTAAACCATGACCTCTAAAGCGAGGTGAGACTGCAACTTGCCAGACAAATAAAACGTCTTGCTCGTCTGGTTTCTGATAACCGGAAATGAAACCTGCGATTTCGCCTTTTTGCTCAACCAAAATACTGGTTTTGCTGAAATGCGTAGACTGTAGGAAATTGCAATAAGATGAGTTCATGTCCAATGGAGGACAGTCTGCAATCAAGCTGTAAATGTCGTCACCATCAGAGATTTTAGGCTCACGAAAAATCCATTTTTTACTTGAGTCTTCTCCAATCTCTGGATAAAGGACCCAAGGTGCTGATGTGATCATGTGAAAATACATATCCTTTGAGGTCTAATTAAATTTCCTTTTTATTATGGGCATTCCTCGCGACTAAAAATCAAATAATCCGCCTTTTTATCGGCATTTTTGTGATTTGCATCACAAAAATAAACCTATTAACCAAAAGTTAAAATAGTTTGAGGTCTAATTTATTAAATAGTCACCTAAATGCGCAGTACAAAAAACAACCAGAATAAGACCATTTTCCATGCTGTTCATTTCTCAGAAAAAATAGAAATCCAAAAAAAAAGCGGCATGCTTTCGCATACCGCTTTTATCAATAATTTAACTGCTGATACTAGTTATTTTGATTTCTTAGAAACCGCCTTTGGACGAGGTTCATCCATCAAACCTTTTATCAAAGATACCGTTGCAACAAGCAAAACAATAGTAAATGGTAAACCAGTCGTCACCGCCATTGCTTGAGCAGCAGCTAGACCACCACCCAACATCAATGCAATCGCAACCAAACCTTCAAACGTACACCAGAACACGCGTTGTGGCGTTGGTGCATCGACCTTACCGCCCGCAGCAATAGTATCAATAACCAGTGATCCTGAGTCAGAAGAGGTAATGAAGAACACCACGACTAAGATAATGCCGACAAAAGATGTTATCTCAGCCAATGGCATAACATCTAACATGGCAAAAAGTTTTAAAGGGAGTTCTGCGTTAAACACCGCCTCATAGCCATCATTAACGTATTGGCTAATTGCGTTACCGCCAAAAGCCGTCATCCATAACACACAAACTGAAGATGGGATAAGAATAACGCAAATAATAAACTCACGAACCGAACGACCGCGAGACACACGTGCGATGAACATACCCACAAATGGTGACCAAGAAATCCACCACGCCCAGTAAAACGCCGTCCAGCCTTGAGAGTAATTCACATCCTCTCGTCCAAATGGCATAGATAAGGCAGGGATATTAGCCACATAGGAAACGATGTTCTCGAAGAAACCAGTTAAAATCGCAATCGTCGGGCCAACAACAATAACAAATAGCAATAGCAGCGCTGCAAGACCCATGTTGATTTCAGATAAGATTTTCACGCCCTTATCGAGTCCAGCCACAACAGAGATTAAAGCGAGCGCAGTAATACCAATAATCAATATAACCTGCGTGGTATTGGTCATTGGGACATCAAACAGGAAGTTCAAACCCGTTGCGGCTTGAGACGCACCGTAGCCTAGCGATGTTGCTAAACCAAAAACCGTCGCTACCACTGCAAGAATATCGATAATATGACCAGTCCAACCCCATACACGCTCACCAAACAAAGGGTAAAAAATTGAGCGCATGGTGAGTGGCAAACCTTTGTTAAATGAAAAGATAGCCAGTCCAAGAGCCAAGAGCGCGTATATTGACCACGGATGAAGTGCCCAGTGGTAAATCGTCGCAGCCATCCCTAATGCCGAAGCTGCAGTTGCATCGCCCTCTGCACCACCTAGCGGTGCCCAGTCAGTACGTACACCATTCTCAACGCTCACGCCACCAATCGCAGAACTAAAATGGGACATCGGTTCTGATACACCGAAGAATACGAGACCAATGCCCATACCTGCAGCAAATAGCATTGCCAACCATCCGGCATAGGAGTAATCCGGTGTTGCTTCAGTACCACCGATTCGCACACGGCCCAATGGTGTGAAGATCAATCCGACACAGACAATGACAAAAATATTACCTGAAGCGAGAAAAAACCAGTCTAAATTGTGTAACAAACCCGCTCGTAGGTCTGCAAAAAACGGCTCTACCTGTTCTCGGAATAATAGTGTTATCACAACAAACATGACGATTGCTAAGCCAGAAATTGCAAAAACACGGTTGTGAATATCAAGGCCAAATGGGCCTACCTTTAGCGCAACGTTATCCTGACCAATTTGATAGTCAGTATCTATTGCGTTTACTTTTCCATCGGGGCGTTGAATGCCACCGTTATTATCGGTGCTCACGGATAATCTCCTTAAAAATACGTGACCAAGTTTAAATTACTTTCGTCGGAGTTCGAGTAATGAAACGTCTTCATCACTACCAAGCACATGTTCATAAAACATTGTTCTTATAAGCGGTTACTCAATCCGCCATCATAATCTTAAAGCCCCCTATCTCTCATTGCATTTTATTGTTTTCACCATAAATAACGCCTATTGCCAAACCGAAGATATTGGCATGTTTCGATTAAAGTGATACTGCAGTTGTGCTTGAAACAGCTCCGCAGTTGCTAACGCATCCGTCAGGGCATGGTGAGGTTGATAAGCAGGGAGGCCATATCTTTCACGAGCGTGCCCTAATCGTACAGAACCGGGTTTCTTGCCTTTCAACTTATTGATAAAACCTCTGCATTCACGGCGTTGTATCGCATACTCAATATCTAACGTATCAACAACAGGAAACTGTATCCCCTCTCCGATGCTATTTAGCAAGGCGTTATTAAAGAACTGCCTTTCAATGTTCTTGTAGTGAACAAGTACCACTTTGCCTGACAACGCATCCAATATTTCACCCAAGATCTGAGACAGCTGCGGCGCGTTTTTAACCTCAGAGTCAGTGATACCGTGAATAATGACAGACTCGTGGTTTAACTCTCTGTTTGGGTTAACGACCCAATGAGCAGAACCATTACATTGAACACGATCAATAGTGAACGGCACAAGTCCGATCGTGAGAATGACATCCTCTTCCGAGTTCAATCCTGTTGTCTCAAAGTCTACCGAGACAAATGGCACTTGTTCAATTGGTGTTTCCCCATTAACCATCGGTGTCGAATAGTAGCGTTTGAGCCTCTCGTCTTTCGCTTCTTTAGCTAGTTGTTTGAACAACATTGACCACTCTGGCGTCTGGGATGTATCCAACAACGGCTGTTCTTTTTCTACTTTTTTTGAGAACCACATTATTTGCTACTTCTCTGGTATCGAAACTTAATGAAGTTCTGAGCGTTACTTAGAATTTGAAATGCTGCTTTTAAGTTTCGACGTTCAAATTCAGACATGTTCTCCGGCTCAATATTGTTGTCTGGCTCTTCTCCATTTTCTATATCAAGGGCTTGGTGACGAATTCGAACCATGTAGATTAGCTCCATCGCATCCCTTAAATCCAAACCTCGACCTTTCGGTAAAATGCCAGCATCATTAATGTCATCTAAACGGTCGAAAGAGTTTTGCGATCGCGAACCGATTGCCAGAGAATGCACCCGTATTAAATCGGCCAACGGAGCCGTCCCCCTTCGCTTCAAGTTAATCGAGTTGCGATGACGACCATCTTTCTCCATCACAAAGTCTTTGAAAAAGCCCAGTGGAGGCGTCCTACGTATTGCGTTATACGCCATACAAGCAAGAAAGCGGTTATTTCTTTTCGCTCGTCTCACAATAAAGCTGCTTAATTGCTCCGCCCATTTCACTCGCCCATGCACACCGAGGAGATCAAAAAAGATATTACTATTTAACAATCTCTCAGGGGTTGGATTGTCTATCCAGTTTCCAAAGCATTCTTCCCATTCTGCACGAGTTTTTCGCCATTCTGGGTTGGTAGCCATAATGTCTCCAGTACAATAAGCATAGCCGCATGCCGCTAAACCATCACAAACAAATTTAGCAAACTTTTCAAAGTACTCTCCGTGAATCTCAACGTCATAACTGTTATCGAGAATAAGGGCGTTATCTTGATCCGTTACAATTAGCTGCTCATCCCTCGCCATTGAACCCATTGCGACTAAACAATAAGGAATGGGCGCTGGGCCGAACTCTTGCTCAGCTAATTCAGCGAGGCGTTGTTTGAAACTACTGCCTATAACCGACATGGCTCGACCAATCATGTGCGCGTTGGCATCTTCATTGACCATTCTTACGAAACAGTCTTTTACTTGTTCAGAAACCTGCTTGAGATCCTCGACACTGGTTTGCTGAAAAATAGAGCTCACTAGCAATAGGCTGTTCTGAGATTCGTAACGAACGATGTCCGTCATGCCAATAATTCCTATCGGCTTTTTATCTTTTAAAATTGGTAAATGATGTACGTTGTAACGCAACATGGTTAACATGGCCTCAAACACATAGGCGTTATAATCCAATGAAACCACGTCATAACTCATGACCTCACTCACTGGAATATTGGTATCAATACCTTGAGCTAGTACGCGAATGCAAAGATCGCGATCAGTCAATATTCCAAGCAGCTGTTCATCATCTTCTTCTGTGAGCTCCTCTGTCGGGCGAATAATGAGCAGAGAGGTGACATTTTCCTCTGCCATTAGTATCGCAGCTTCCTGAATTGAAGCCGTTGCCTCCAGAGTTACTGGATCTCTTGCTAAGATTTTACGTGCCTTAGCGGTGGTAAAGTCATTGCTTTCGGAGCGGCTAGATATTGCGCTTCGCAAACGCGCGCTATCTTCCAGTTCCATGTAGTCCGCAAAGTTTTCAAACTCATCACAAAGTTCATTGAAGATGTTTTCCGGAATGCAGTAAACGAGAGTGTCTTCTATCGCTTTGGCTGGCATACGTACGCGGTTGTTCATCAACAACCCCATCTGACCAAACAGTCCACCAGCATCAATCCTGTTGTAAAGTTCACCTTTACGTCGATAAATCTCTACCGCCCCACTTCTCACCATATACAAGTCGCGGATCGTATCTCCGAAGTTAAGGATTTTTGTTCCTTGCCGAAAGTATGCAACCTCGGCATTGAGAGCAATTTTTCTAAGCTGCTCTTCAGGTAGGTCATCAAAAGGTGGGTACTGGCTAATGAAATTGAGCACTTCTAACTGTTCGGCTTCCATTTTTTATTCCATACGTTGCCTAAACTACAGCGATAAATATCACCCTGAGTGAAATCAAGCAATAAATAAATCTAAGGATAACAGTACCTAACCGATTTCACAGGACCAAGCCTTAACCAAAAATTAGAGCTCTAACCTTTTTATATGTAGAGCTCTAAGCTATCACGGCTTATATCTATGCAAGTGAGTTGAGTTGAAATGTACAAAAAAATTCAAAATAAATTCAACCCTACGTCAGGGCAACGTTATGGCGGATAAAAACACATCTCAAGCAATTGTTTTAAATATAAAAAACAAGAGTTGAACAGACCTTGCTCAACTAATTCTCTATGCACAGCATAACTAGTTAACCAACCCCCTTTCATTGAAAGTTGAACTAAAATTAATTAGAGTACAAATCGTTAAACAGTTATAAACACACGAAAAAGGACAGATAACATGGATCCCATACTGGAAGTTAAGGGACTGTATAAAGTGTTTGGAGAAGACCCAGAGAGAGCCTTCTCGCTTATCGACAAAGGCGTCGATAAAGACGGTATTTTTGAACAGACAGGTTTAACAGTCGGCGTAAACGATGTATCTCTCACCATAAATGAAGGGGAAATTTTCGTAATCATGGGCCTTTCTGGCTCCGGGAAATCCACCCTTGTTCGACTTCTTAACCGGCTCATTGAGCCGACTAAAGGCAGTGTTTATCTCAAAGGAAGAGATATCGCCCACATCTCCGAAAATGAACTTCGAGAAGTTCGTCGTAATAATATCTCAATGGTGTTTCAAAGTTTCGCACTCATGCCACACATGACGGTGATTGAAAATGCCGCCTTTGGTTTAGAACTTGCCGGCATCGATGTTAATGAGCGTCAGAAAAGTGCCCTTTCCGCCCTAGAAAGAGTGGGTTTAGACCCTTATGCAGAATCTTTCCCTGACGAATTATCCGGTGGTATGAAACAGCGCGTTGGTTTAGCGAGAGCGTTAGCCTGTGATCCTGACATCCTATTAATGGACGAGGCGTTTTCCGCTTTAGACCCATTGATCCGTTCTGAGATGCAAGATGAGCTTATTCGTCTACAGAACGATGACAAACGCACAATTGTCTTCATTTCTCATGATTTGGATGAAGCAATGCGCATTGGCGACCGTATCGCCATCATGCAAAACGGTGAGGTTGTTCAGGTTGGTACACCTGATGAAATATTACACAGTCCAGCAAATGATTATGTCGAAGCGTTTTTCCGCGGCGTAAACATCGCAAGTGTCTTGACAGCAAAAGATATCGCGCGCAAGAAGCCAGCGGCTGTTTTTAAGAAATCGGAAAATGACGGTCCAGGCTCTGCGATGCAGATTCTGATGGATCACGACCGTGATTACGGTATTGTCGTCGATAAATCTAGCCGATATTCCGGCATCGTATCTCTTGATTCACTACGTTTGGCTCATAAAGAAAACCGTTCGTTAGCCAGTGCTCAATTACCGGATGAAGTTACTCTTCAGCCTGATCAGTCAATTAATGACATTTTGGGTCTGGTTGCTGGTGTTCCTTATGCCGTGCCTGTCGTAGATGAGAAAGGAACTTACTTTGGTGTCGTGACTAAATCACGTCTTCTACAAACACTAGATAAGGATTAACACGATGTCTTCAGAGCAAACTAACAATGATCCCTGGTCAAATACTGCTCCTACGCAAGATGATCCTTGGTCGCAAGGTACAGAGGCCGCGCCAAGTAATGATTGGCTCAACTCAGAAACTGTAGAGCAAGCGCCATTCGATATTATGAACCCATTCCAAGATGCGGTTTTACCCCTCGATAGCTGGGTAGAGTCCGGTTTGAACTGGCTGGTGGAACATGGTCGACCTGTTTTCCAAGCAATACGAGTTCCAATCGACTTTATTCTAACGTCGTTTGAAACTGCTTTGGTGTCTACACCTGCGCCTATAATGGTACTCATTTTATTTTTGCTAGCGTGGCAGTTTTCCAATGTAAAACTTGGTTTTTCTACTCTTGTATCCCTTGTTTTCATCGGCCTAATTGGTGCGTGGTCACAAGCGATGACAACGCTAGCACTGGTGTTAACCGCCGTTTTCTTCTGTTTGCTTATAGGGCTACCAATGGGGATATGGTTGGCAAGGAGCCAAACCGCTGCCAAATTTGTTAGGCCAATATTAGATGCAATGCAAACGACTCCCGCGTTCGTTTACCTTGTACCAATTGTTATGTTGTTTGGTATTGGTAACGTTCCTGGCGTAGTAGTAACGATCATTTTCGCCCTGCCTCCCGTTGTGCGCCTGACTATTTTGGGTATTCAGCAAGTACCTGAAGAGCTTATCGAAGCTGGCCACTCTTTCGGGGCAAACAAAAAACAGATGCTTTATCGCATCCAGTTACCGTTGGCGTTACCAACTATCATGGCAGGTGTAAACCAAACCTTAATGCTGTCACTTTCTATGGTAGTGATTGCTTCAATGATTGCTGTTGGCGGCTTAGGCCAAATGGTACTTCGTGGTATTGGCCGACTTGATATGGGTCTTGCTGCCGTTGGTGGCTTAGGCATCGTTATTCTTGCGATTTTGTTAGACCGTATCACCCAGGTGTTAGGGGTTAATGCGGGCAACACTAAACTTCGCTGGTATCACACAGGTCCTGTTTCATACCTATTAAAACTGAAAACAAAGACGAACCAAGACGATCTAAAACTTAGGAGAAACATCAATGAATAATTCATGGAAGAAAGCGCTCTCTGTTGGAGCTCTAAGTACTATCGCATTTTCAACTTATGGTGTGGCAAGTGAACTACCGGGTGAAGGTGTCACTGTTCAGCCTGTTCAATCAACCGTTGCAGAAGAAACATTTCAAACGTTGATCGTAAACCGCGCACTTGAAGAGCTTGGTTACGATGTTAAACCGACCAAAGAAGTGGACTACAACGTAGGCTACACCTCTATTGCTAAAGGTGATGCTACTTTCTTAGCGGTTGGTTGGTTCCCTCTTCACGCCGATAAGTACACGATGTCGGGCGGTGATGATAAGTTCTTCCGTAAAGGCCAATACGTAAGTGGTGCTGCGCAAGGTTATTTGATCGATAAGAAAACCGCGGAAAAATATAACATCACTAACATTGGTCAGTTAAAAGATCCAAAATTGGCGAAGCTATTCGATGCAAACGGCGATGGCAAAGCGGACTTAACTGGTTGTAACCCAGGTTGGGGGTGTGAAATGGTTGTTGAGCATCAGTTGGATGCTTTCAAACTTCGTGGCACAGTAACACACAACCAAGGTAACTACGCGGCGATTATCGCTGATACGATCTCACGTTACAAAAAAGGCGATCCGATTCTTTACTACACTTGGACACCGTACTGGGTAAGTGGCGTTTTAGTTCCAGGGAAAGATGTTGTGTGGTTAGAAGTGCCATTCTCTTCACTTCCTGGTGAGCGTAAGGACATTGATACGACACTAGAGAACGGTAAGAACTACGGCTTCGAGATGAACTCTATGCGCATCGTTGCCAATAAAGAGTTTACGGAAAAAAACCCTGCTGCTGCGAAGCTATTTGAAATCATCAAACTAAATATCAATGATGTTAGTGCTCAGAATATGATGATGAGCCAAGGTAAGAACAGCTCAGCGGACATCGAGTCTCATGTAAATGGTTGGATCAAAGCGAACCAGAAAAAGTTCGACGCATGGGTCGAAGAAGCGAAGAAAGCCGCAATGTAATCATGCCTTTATCAACCTCTAGAGCCAGTTGGTGTTATCAACTGGCTCTTTTTTTACACAAACGCCCCTCCCCCTTACATAGACATACCAACACTTACACTACTCGACCATAAACCCACATTATAATTCACGTTTATTTCACGCTTGCTTTGCTAAAAACAACACAACATAACAATTAAACTATTCGAATAAATATGAAAAACTTATCAAAGAGCTCTGTGTGGGGGCCTTTGCAGCCAATTGCTGCCTTTTCTTTGTTTTCGCTTCTATTTCTGTCTATCTCAAGAGTTTTGCTAGCTTTTTGGCAGATTGACCGTATTGACTCTCTAAACGACTTAATTTACATCCTAGGTCAAGGTTTGCGCGTAGATATTGCAACGCTTTGCTGGTTATTTATTCTTCCAGCACTGTTTTCAACCTTCATGCCATTAACCGGTAAGATGGGAGAGTGTTGGAAGCGAATATTACGCATATGGATGGTTTTAGGGCTTTGGGTGCTTGTATACATGGAGCTAGCAACAGCGCCATTCATTCAGGAATACGACCTACGTCCAAACCGCCTGTTTGTGGAATACTTAATCTACCCAAAAGAAGTCTTGAGTATGCTCTGGACTGGCTACAAATTAGAACTGTTTATTGGTGCGTTAGGTACAGTTTTAACCATCACTTTAGGTTGGAAGTGGAGTAAGAAACTGACCGATAAGGCGCAGCAGGTCAACTGGAAATGGCGACCACTATTGGCACTTTTCGTTGTTCTTTTTGGGGTTGCAGGTGCTCGCTCATCTTTAGGGCACCGCCCGCTAAATCCTGCTATGGTCGCCTTTTCTAACGATCCACTGCTTAACGACTTAGCACTGAACTCATCTTACTCATTGTTGTTTGCGGTTAATAGCATGAAGTCAGAAAAGAGTGCTGAGCAGTTCTACGGAAAAATGGACACTCAAAAGATGTTGGAATTAGTTCGCACTTCATCAACAAAGTCCGACTTCACCCCTTCATTACTCCCAACCATGAACAGTAACCCCGCGACTTACCAGGGTAAACATAAAAACTTAGTGATTTTGCTACAAGAAAGCTTAGGCGCCCAATTTGTCGGTGCTTTGGGTGGTTTACCTCTAACACCAAACCTTGATGAACTCATGAAGGAAGGTTGGCAGTTCACACAAATGTACGCCACTGGTACTCGTTCTGTTCGTGGAATTGAAGCCGTAACCACGGGCTTTCCTCCATCTCCGTCTCGCGCGGTAGTGAAGCTGAGTAAAAGCCAAACGGGTTTCTTTACCATCGCGGACTTACTGAAAGCTCAAGGCTATCACACGCAATTTATTTACGGCGGTGAAGCCAACTTTGACAACATGAAAACTTTCTTCTTTGGTAACGGTTTTGATCAAATAGTAGAAGAAGACGATTATAACAACCCAAGCTTTGTTGGCTCTTGGGGTGTTAGTGATGAAGATCTATATAACAAAGCAAACGAAGAGTTTGAACGCCTTTCAAAAAGCGACAAACCTTTTTTTAGCTTAGTTTTTACGTCAAGTAATCATAGCCCTTATGAGTATCCAAAAGGCAAAATTGAGCCATACGATTCAGAATATATGACGCGTAAGAACGCCGTTAAATATTCCGATTACGCTTTGGGTACTTTCTTTGAAAAGGCGAAAAAGTCATCTTATTGGGATGATACCATTTTCATTGTAATTGCAGATCATGATGCACGTGTTTCTGGCGCTAACCTTGTTCCAGTTAAGCACTTTCACATTCCAGCATTGATCCTTGGTAAAGGCATTCAACCACGTAAAGATGACCGCATAGCAAACAACATAGACATGCCGCCTACACTGTTATCTCTGATTGGGGTAGATGCTAAAACACCGATGATTGGTCGTGATTTAACGAAGCCACTGGCTCGCGAAGATGAACGCGCAATGATGCAATACGACAAAAACTTTGGTTATTTAACGCGCGACAATCTCGTTGTGCTTTCCCCTGGTGAAAAGATATCGACCCTGGCGTACGACTTTAAAGACCAAACCATGAAGCCGCTAGAGGTGGACGAGTCTATTATCGAGCGTGCAAAAGCAAACGCATTATTTGCATCTAAAGCGTATCAAAACAACTGGTATTCTTCCAAACACACTCATTAATACCAATGATTCCGCTGATAAAAAGGAGCTAAACGGCTCCTTTTTCTTATTCTGTCACTTACCTTCGAGAATGTTCTACTGACAACTCCTGTCGTTCCTTTCCGTTAGATTGCCCCTACTACTTCTAATTGATTAAGGAACAAAACCATGCTGACTATCAATTCATTCGTTCTCTACGTTGAGGACATCCACATAAGCCAAGTTTTTTATTCGAAACTGTTCGAACGCAAAGTCACGCAGTTGTCTCCAACCTTTGCCGCTATTCCAATGACCGAAGGCTTAACGTTGACACTCAAGCAAAGAGATAATCTTTCA
Source organism: Vibrio sp. Vb1166 (assembly GCF_033338695.1). Lineage (NCBI taxonomy): Bacteria > Pseudomonadati > Pseudomonadota > Gammaproteobacteria > Vibrionales > Vibrionaceae > Vibrio > Vibrio sp. Vb1166. Next base: position 28,138 of record NZ_JAWOTE010000002.1, read on the forward strand.
CCCCACAGCGGAATTAGAGGTGGTGGCACCGAGCTGTCTTTATCAGTGCCCAACAGGCATACGTTAGAGCGCATTTACAAGCGCTGGAAAGACCTAGGTGTTGAGTTTGTTCAACCACCAGCGACATCAGTGTATGGGTTAAATTTTATGGCTATCGATCCAGATAAGCATCGCATTCGTGTTTTCATAAATGAATAAAAATGCGTTAAAAATGCTTTTTACCCATTCCCAATGTGACTTCAATAAATTAGACTCAAGGAAACATTAAAAGCGGCGTAGTAATAAGAAGGAATGCCCATGATCTCAAGTATGATCCTTAGCGAATCCCTAATCGAGAGCGGAAGAGATATCCCCCTCAAAGAACTGCTTTATGCAAAGCGCGTGCTGGATAACTACATGGCAGTAGCCAAAGAAAGTAGCCCGCTTGAGCTATTAACTGAGATGAAATCGGCAGCAAAGCAAGTAGAATACTTTACAACGACGAGTAACCCGTGTGAGGCTCGTAATGTCATCAGTCAGATGATTGATAAAATCGACACCGCGGAATCTTTTGATTCGTTCAAAGCATTAGCAGGTAAGCCATCTCAAGCACTCAATGAACTAATTGAAGATCGAGCTCAGCTGATTAAACACGAACGAGAGCTCCTGCTCGCCTCAGGCTATGACGCCTCACGAATCTAATATACGAGCAGCCTTAAAGTCATAGCTAACAAAGAAAAAGGAGCTCTTAAAGAGCTCCTTTTGCTTTTCAAAAATCGGATACAAAAGACTTAAAGGCCGATATCTTCCGTTATTGCTTTGATTTGTTTGAGGTCCATTTTATAGACTTCAATCATTTGATCGACCTGACTTAGTCGTGAATTAGCTTCGTCATGTTTATCACACGCGTCCGACTTCACGTCCCAAGATTTGCCTTCTAAAAATACGTCACACTCTTTCTTGAGTTTCTCAATCTTAGGTAATAATTTTGACCGTTCTTTCTCGAGAGACTCTAATTCTTGCGAAATTTTTAGCTCTTTCTGGAATACTTCGCGGGACCGCTCAAACATAGTCGCTTGCATATCCGCTTGACGACTCAACTTCTCATTTTCTGACTTCGTCGTGTTGATCTTATCTGCCTGCTGCTTCAATTGAGACTCTAGTGACAAGTTAACCTTCTCGACCTCAGTCAATTGCTTTTGCAACTTCTTAAGTGCTTTCTGATGAGCTTCATCTTTCGCGGCGAGTAACTCACTAACTTGGTTTTGTATTTCTTGGTCGAGCGCCTCTTCACGCACTTTTACTTGAGATGCCAACTGGGTTTTATCTTGCGTTAGTGCTTGATACTTTTCTTCTAATACGTGGTAAGTCGATTCCCACTTGTTCGCAGTGACAACCGATCCAACAAGGCCACCAAATGCCAAGCCTAACACCGCAGCGATTGCGATATAGATATGCGTACGTTTGTCACGCTCTTCAATGACAACTACGTCGTCTTGCTCTTCCATTTTGTTCTGAGAACTCACCGTATACTACTCCAAGGACTCTTTTACTTTGCTAGCGGATCAATTCCGCAAACATAATTGATGCTGTATAAATCAGAAATGCGCCAATTAATGTTATAACGGTCGCTTTTTGGACTTTTTCATTGGTTCGATAACGAAACAGCACAAATGCTACTGCAATCAACACCGCAATGGCTAATAATCTGGTCATACCGCCTCCTTGTCCACTCATGAAAAACTGCCTAGGTCCGTAGACTGTTTCACAAAGATTCATTGTAACCCATTTATACGTACCATAAGGTCAACTTAGCGTAGATTTTAAAATAAGTGCTCCGATTTTAATCAATTTTGTGTCCTTAATTGAATAACTTATGTCGTAACGATCGAAACACATTTATCGTTCTGAAGTGTTTTTGGGTTCCATTCCCTAACCCAATAAATTTTATTTATGCCGTGACTCGCACAAAAAGATTGGCAAACATACCTTCATGAAAATAGATAAGGTTATTTCATTGAAAATAAATTGACATAGGGTGTTGAAATGGACCAAAAACATGATAGAGTTCACACGTTAATGATGACCAGCATCATTAACTAACCTTTACTCATTTAATTGAGTAATTGTTCCGATGAAGACTGCAGGAGAGTGGTTATTAATCAAATTTTAACATTTGATTAGCATAACTCGCCGAAGAATTAACTATTTCAGGTGCTACCTAGGTAGCGGGGACTGTAGTTGGAGGAACCTCTGGAGAGAACCGTTAAATCGGTCGCCGAAGGAGCAAGTCTTGCACTCACGCAAGGTGAAACTCTCAGGCAAAAGGACAGAGGAGTGGAAAGTTACAACCTAACTATTTTGCTTGGCCTTCCCGCCTACAGCCAATAGCTTAGTTCTTTTAGAGATCGTTGATCTCGTCCTTTCCCTCTTCTCCTTATTAGTTGTTTTATTAAGGGGAAATCATGAACAACCTACAATCTTTACTACAAACCATCGATAATTTTGTCTGGGGTCCACCGCTGCTTATTTTGCTAGTGGGTACAGGTGTTTACTTCACTTTTAGCCTTGGCTTGATCCAGTTTAAACACCTCCCAACAGCGCTAGCGATGGTATTCAGTAAAGATAAGTCATCTAATACTCAAGGTGACGTTTCTAGCTTTGCAGCTCTTTGTACTGCACTCTCAGCAACAATTGGTACTGGTAACATTGTTGGTGTTGCCACAGCAATCAAACTCGGTGGACCAGGCGCTCTATTCTGGATGTGGCTCGCTGCCCTTTTCGGAATGGCGACTAAATACGCCGAATGTTTGTTGGCGGTTAAGTACCGAAGAGTCGATGATAAAGGCCAAATGATTGGTGGCCCAATGTATTACTTGCAATACGGTGTTGGCTCAAAAGCTCTCGCGATCATGTTTGCAGTGTTTGCTTTAGGTGTTGCTTGTTTTGGTATCGGTACGTTTCCACAAGTAAACGCGATTCTGGATGCAAGTGAGATATCTCTTGGTATTAACCGTGAGCTATCTGCCTTTGTACTAACTCTTTTGGTTGCTTTCGTAACTTTGGGTGGCATCAAATCCATTGCTAACGTTGCAGGAAAAGTGGTTCCTACCATGGCTGTATTTTATGTGTTGGCGTGTTTAAGCGTGATCATCATGAATGCAGACCAATTGTTCAATGCCGTTGAATTAGTGCTGGTTTCAGCCTTTACATCAACAGCAGCGACTGGTGGTTTTCTAGGTGCAAGCATCATGTTGGCAATCCAATCAGGTATCGCTCGCGGTGTGTTCTCAAATGAATCAGGTTTGGGTAGCGCGCCTATGGCAGCAGCAGCAGCGAAGACAGACTCTTGTGTTAAACAAGGCCTAATTTCAATGACGGGTACCTTTTTCGATACCATCATTATTTGTACCATGACAGGCCTTGCTCTAATCCTGACCGGTGCATGGCAAAGTGACCTAGCAGGCGCCGCGATGACGACTCATGCTTTTGCGGTGGGTTTAAATGCAGATACATTTGGCCCTATGCTCGTCTCAATCGGTTTGATGTTCTTCGCTTTTACCACCATTCTTGGTTGGAACTACTACGGTGAGCGTTGCGTTGTGTTCCTGTTCGGAACTAAAGCTGTGCTTCCATACAAACTGATTTTCGTTGGCTTGGTGGCATCTGGTGCATTCCTTCACCTCGATATGATTTGGCTACTGGCTGATATCGTAAACGGTCTGATGGCAATTCCTAACCTGATTGGTTTGATCGCACTGCGTCACGTCGTACTGGCAGAAACCAAACTGTTCTTTAGCTCAACATCGCAATCAGGTGAAGTTGAAGCAGTGAAAGCTTAGTGAAATGACAGCTGTTCGGTCACAAACTACCAGTAACGGAGAGCAAAGCACATTAGAAATGGTAAAAACATAAAGCCCGCTATTATTTAGCGGGCTTTATTTATCTTCGGTTAAATGGTTAATCTCTCAACCATTGATGCTCAACGTTTTCTCCACGTTCTTCAAAAAACTTCGCATTTTTTTGCTTGAATTGATCCGCTTTCAACTCTGATAGCGGCCAGTCTAAAAATGCTTCTGTTACAAACGAGTCGCCGACACCAACCTCAATCGATTCCAGATGTTTCCCGATGTAGCGATAAAAGTAGCCTTGCCCAAACGCATCGCACACCATAGGTACATGCCTGACACGTTGATGATTGACAGAGACCGAAGCCCAAGTCGTCGTTTTAGGTTCACAGGTTTGCTCTTTTACAACGTCGACCTCAAATTTATTGTCCATAGTTGTCGAAACAAAAACGACAATAGCGTCATGCAAATACACACGCCTGAGCAATAACTGTTTAGTGTCTTGAGTTCGCGTTTGTTGTATTCCATTAGCAAAAGGCTCGAAGTAGCCCCAGTGCCAAGACCAGATCATGCCGCGTTGCGCAAACTGTACTTGTGGCCACGTATGCCAAGCAACAGCGGCACCTATCCCCACAATAAATACAGCGAGTAGTATCAACAATCGATAAATATTACGCATTAAACGGGTTTTTCAATTAATAACTTCACACCAAGTGCGACTAATACTGCGCCCGTCGCGCCTTCCATCCACTTCATAAAGCTTGCATTCTTTAGTAGATTTTTAGCCGAGTTAAGCGCGCCAGCTAAACCACACTGCCAAACCATCGCAATAGCAAAGTGTACAGATGCCATCATCATTGATTGAAGCAAGGGTGAACCTTCTGGATTCACAAACTGTGGTAAGAAAGCCAAATAGAAGACCGCCGTTTTCGGGTTCAAGACGTTAGAAAGAAAGCCCTCTCTAAAAGAGCGCTTACCATTAAACACTTCGTGAATCTGCTCGGTCACGGTCAATCCATCTTTCGACGACATTAGCGCTTTTAAACTGCTCAAACCAAGCCAGATAAGATAAGCTGCGCCAATCATTTTTACGATTTGGAACAACTCTGCTGATTGCGCAAGAATCGCCGAGATACCAACCGCAGAAAAAAAAGCATGTACGAATAAGCCAAAGCAAATCCCTAGACTGGTTGTACATCCATCTTTTAGGCCCGAGCGGCTAGTGTTACGGATAACAAGTGCAGTATCTAAACCTGGCGTTAACGTTAAAATCGTAATGGCAATAATAAATGCCTCGAAATTCAAAATATCCATATTATCGTGATAATTAATTGTCAATCCTTCATCAATACCGCCAATCCACAAGATTCGCAAGCTTCTTTTTTAAGAGAGCTATACAACTGGGTGAGTTTATGGACAATGGGTTGGAGTTAATTGTTAATTATTAGTAAATTAACGCAGGTTGCTTAGTGCAACACCATATGAAGGACCCGTTATCGGGTGTTTAGGGAAAGAACAAAAGAATAAGAGTAGTCACATGAACGCATTTACAAAACTCGTTGAACATTCCAAAAAAGTGGCAAATTTTGAGCATCTATCTGCCATCATAGATTGGGATCAAGCGGCGGTCATGCCACCTGGTGGCGCTGAAGCACGCTCGAATGCCACGGCAGAGCTTGATGTACATATCCATTCTTTAATGACTCAACCGCACTTGGGAGAGCTTTTCGCTCAGGCAGAAGAAGACACGCTGTCTACAAAAGAAAAATCTATCCTAAGAGAAATGAAGCGTGGGTGGCAGCAAGCTAACTTACTACCAGAATCATTAGTTCAAGCTCAATCTCTTGCTGGCTCCAAATGTGAACATGCATGGCGTACACAACGTGGAGAAAATGACTGGGCTGGTTTTGAAAAGAACTGGGCTGAAGTAGTAAAGCTATCGCAGGAAGAAGCGCAAATTAGAGCCGAAGCAAATGGCACGACTCCTTATGATGCCATGCTCGATGTTTATGAACCTGGCACAACGTCTGCGTCGTTAGACATTCTTTTTGCTGACGTGAAAACCTGGCTTCCTACTTTGATCGATGAAGCGCTTGAAAAACAACAATCAGACAACATCTTATTGCCAACTGCACACTACCCTGCGGAAAAGCAAAAAGCGCTCGGTTTGGAAGTCATGAAGCTACTTCAATTCGATTTTGAACACGGTCGACTTGATGAGAGTACCCACCCATTTTGTGGCGGTGTACCGACAGATGTACGTATTACGACACGTTATAATGAAAACGAGTTTGTCCAATCATTGATGGGGATTGTCCACGAAACTGGCCATGCTCGATACGAGCAAGGGCTACCAAAAGATTTATCAGGAACACCCGCGGGAGAAGCTCGCTCTATGGGTATTCATGAATCACAATCACTCTTCTTTGAAATGCAAATAGGACGAAGCAGCGCGTTTATCGATCACCTCGCTCGACTGGCTTCTAACCATTTTTCTGGTAGTGAATTCGAAAAAGACAATTTAGCCAAAATTTACACTCGCGTAGAAAAAGGCTTTATTCGCGTAGATGCTGACGAACTTACATATCCTGCTCACGTTATTCTTCGATATGAAATTGAGCGAGATCTCATGAACGGCGTCATCAAACATACAGATGTACCAGAACTCTGGAACGAAAAGATGAAAGCGTACTTGGGGCTATCAACCGAAGGAAACTTCAAAAATGGCTGTATGCAAGATATCCATTGGACAGACGGAAGTTTTGGCTATTTCCCGTCCTACACGCTCGGTGCGATGTACGCTGCACAATTTATGGCAGCAATGAAACAAACCGTCGATGTAGATGCGGTTATTCGTTCTGGCGACTTAGCTCCGATATTCAATTGGCTCTCGGAAAACATCTGGAGTAAAGGGAGCTTATTCACCACTGATGAGTTGGTAAAACAAGCCACGGGTGAAACACTGAATGCTAAACACTTTCAAGCTCACCTAAAAGATCGCTACTTATAAAGCGAAAAGAATAGAAAGTAAAAGCCCAAGGTTCGTATGTTCCTTGGGCTTTTTGTAGGCTATCTATGTGTTATGCCAAGCTAGGGATGAGCCTAGGCTTGTACAAACAGTCCTCACCCTCTGGTCTAGTTTTAAACCGACGATGAAGCCACATATACTGGCTCGGACTTGCCATGATTGATGTTTCAACTATTTGATTCACGAATGCGGCGGCGCGTTGATGATCCTCTTTCGGGAAACCTTCGACGGGCGCACTAATGGTTAGGGTATAGTGTCCGTCTTTTCCTCTTACCATCGTAAAAGGCACAATGGCGCAATCTGTAGAATCAACCAACAAACTTGTACCTGTCGTAGTACAAGCATTTTTAACGGCAAATAACGGTGCAAATGTCGAGCGTCGGTTACCATAATCGTGGTCCGGTGCATACCAAACCCGCTCACCCGTTTTAAGTGATTCAAGCATGGCTTTGACGTTTTTACGATCAATCAGTGTACGATTAGAGCGAGAGCGTCCCTTATACTGAAAATAATCAAAGCACGGATTATTGTTTGGGCGATAAACACCGGTTCCAGACTTTTTAATGCCAAAAGCTCGAGCACCTAACTCTAGATTCATTGAGTGTACGGCCAACATTAATGCACCTTTGCCTGACTTCTCTAAAGCCTCTAGATGCTCCATGCCTTTTATCGTGACGTGTTTGTTTACCCGTTTATCTGACCAAAACCATGCCATTGCGGTCTCAAAAAGTGCGATGCCAGTATTGTCGATGTTGTCTTTTAGAATTGCTTCGCGTTGGCATTTTTCCATATGAGGGAAGCAAAGCTCAAGATTGCGTCTGATCGTAACTTGACGTTTTCTCATGAATCGCATAGCTAAACGACCAATGTTGCGTCCCAAAGCTAGTTGAACTTTAAAAGGAAGGAGGCTAAGTAAGTACATCACGCTAATGATAATTAACGTTCCCCAGTAACGAGGCAAAAGAAATTCGGCCTTGAAAGCAGGCTTTTTGTATTTGTTCATGTAAGTATTGTCAGATGTGCCCATCTATAAGTGATAAAAACAATGATAATGGACTGCACTTTTATCATTGATAACGCTAATAACATAAATTAAAGCGCGCGGATTCTATGGTTCTTCGACACACTACACAATAAGAACTTTGCAGAAATATGTAGGGAATGAAAAAGCAGTAAAGATGAGTCGCCACGTTAACATCTATCGGAGTGATTTATCTACTGCCCTTTCCTAAAGTTTGAAGAAACATAACTTTGTATTTTCAATGCGCTAAATAATGTCTATTTTTCAATCACATAATGCGACCGTTATGAATACAACAATAAGACGTCATATCAATACTCGCCATTAGCGATTGAATTTGTACTAAAAAGCCGCAGCAATTTCTCGCTGCGGCTTCTTATTCACTTAACAAGTAGAGTGGCGTTATTCGTGCCCTACTGTTTTGGATAATAAATTTACGATCAACACACCTGCGATGATAAACCCAATACCAACTAGGGCTGGTAAGTCTAGACGCTGTCCGTAAACAAAGTAACCAACCGTCGCAACCAAAACGATCCCAGCACCACTCCATATGGCATAAACAACCCCGACAGGCATTGTTTGCACTGTGACGGAAAGCAAGAAGAAAGCGATGCCGTAACCAATCAAAACGACTGTGCTCGGCATTACTTTCGTAAATTGCTCTGTTTTGGGAATATAAGAAGTGGCAATCACTTCACATACAATCGCTATCGACAGCGCCAACATTGGTGGCATAGAGACAAGCATTTTGAACATAAGGCATTAACGCTCAACAGAAATGTAACCGACAACATGTCCGGATAATTAGGCCGCGCATTATACCCAACTCATCTCACGATGGAATACCACTAACGATGTTTACACACCATCACTTTCGCTTACTTTTTGATGACCAGGTGAAAGGCTGACGTTTTGGTGCTGACGAGAAATTTCAAAGTAGATATGCATATCAATCGGCTCAGGTGTATTGAGTAGCATCTTACCTACTTCACGTTGGAAATGACCATAATTACCTAGCTCATCCGTTAGTTCTAGGAGCTCGTAAGAGGCTTCATCGGCAAACATTCCATACGCATACTGATAATGACTGATATCCTTGCTCTTATCATAACCCAGCTTTTGAAGAGCTTGATCAATCTCTTCCGGCGTATAAATGCCTTTATCACCAAACGAATGCAGTAGCACGCAAGGAACTTCTTGAGCGATGCTCTGAATCTTTGTCTTTCTCTTGAAAATACCGAACATAATGTCCTCCACTGACGATGTTTCCAAACATGCACATTAATGCAAAATGGTGAGCTGATTGTTTTTAGTATGGCTCATTAATTTGAGACTTCCTTACTACGAAGTCACCTTCACATATTAACGTGATCGCATAATTACCAGCAAATAGTACACACTGCGTTTCAAACCTATCTCATCAGAAACTCTGCTTTAGTCACAATTGTGTGACAACCCCGAGTACGGTTTACCATAATGTAAAGAGTAGATTGAAAAGTCGGATTTCGTATCGACATCTAAACTTAATTAAGTTAGCTTTAGAAGTATAGACGTCTAGATTGACTATGCTTAGGGAGAGAAAGTCGTGCCAATTAGAATTCCAGATCAATTACCAGCTACCGATGTATTAAGGACAGAAAACATCTTCGTGATGAGTGAAACGCGTGCAGCGAGTCAGGAAATACGTCCTTTAAGAGTGCTGATCCTTAATCTGATGCCAAAAAAAATAGAGACTGAAACTCAGTTTCTGCGTCTACTCTCAAACAGCCCACTACAGGTTAACGTCGAATTACTGCGCATTGATAACCGCCCGAGTAAAAATACGCCAACTGAACATTTAGACACGTTTTATCGCCAATTTGAAATGGTGCGAGATAAAAACTTCGATGGCATGATCATTACTGGGGCTCCATTAGGTTTGGTGCAATTTGAAGATGTCATTTATTGGGATCATCTCAAAACCATCATGGAGTGGGCAAAAGATCATGTGACATCCACTCTTTATGTTTGCTGGGCTGCGCAAGCAGGGTTAAAGCTACTCTACGATCTACCTAAAAAAACGCGTAAAGAAAAACTTTCAGGCGTGTATCATCATCAAATCCATCATCAGTTTCACCCTATCTTACGCGGATTTGATGACACGTTTTTGGCTCCTCACTCGCGTTACGCAGATTTTTCGCCTCACTTTCTAGAAGAGCATACTGACTTAGACATTTTAGCGACATCGGATGTCGCAGGTGTGTACTTGGCCACCACAAAAGACAAACGCAATGTCTTTGTCACAGGACACCCTGAGTATGATTCTCACACCTTACATAATGAATATATCCGAGATTTAAGCGAAGGTATGGAGCCCGCTATTCCTGTCAACTATTACCCAAACAACAACCCAGATAACCCACCAATTGCAAGCTGGAGAAGCCATGGACACCTCCTCTTTTTAAACTGGCTGAACTACTGTGTTTATCAGCAAACACCGTACGATCTCGATCACTTCAGTGAAGATGCTTTCACTAAAGACGATTAGCTTCAAAATAAGCAAACAAAGCACTCATCATTACCGAAATGTAATATGTGAACCAAGCCGCCATATGGCGGCTTTTTCATAACAGTTTGCAAACCTGATCGCATAGTGTTTTTTCCTCAATAGGTTTTTGCTAAGTAATTCATATCATGCAGAAAGATTCAGGGATGTAGGGATAAAGAATGAAAACAGCAAAGCTCGGTGCACTAATATTATTGTCTCAGTTTGCACTCGTGGGTTGCGTGACGGTGAAAGAAGATGGAAGCCCTGTCGTTAAAGCCGATCCTGTGGCAATGGCAGAATCACGTATCGCACTTGGCTTAGGTTATTTAGACGGCGGTAACATGATTCGCGCGCATGATAACTTACAACAAGCCTTAAACCACGCACCTCAATACTATCGCGCGCAATTATCTATGGCTCACTACTACGAAACGGTTGGTGAAGATATTAAAGCCGAACAGATGTATAAACGCTCTCTACGCCAACACACTAAAAACGGAAATGTGCTCAATAACTACGGTACTTTTCTTTGCAAGCGAGGTGACTTCGAAAAAGCCGATCAGATGTTTAATCGAGCCATTGAGCAGCCTTATTACTACCTTATTCCAGCAAGCTATGAGAATGCAGCTTTTTGTGCGCTAAAATCACAAGATAAAGACAAAGCGAGATACTACTTTACTAGAGCTATCGATCATGACCCTCATAGACCAAAATCGATTTTGCAACTCGCTAAAATAGAAATTGATAGCGGTGATTATACTGAAGCTAGAATTCGATTAATGAGATTCAATCAAATGTATGGCGTGAAGAAGCCCTCTTTGCAACTCATGATTCAACTTGAACGTGCGGCAGGCAATGAAGCTCTCGAGAAAAAGTATCAAAAACAATTGGAAAAATTTTCTTAGTACAAAATAGCGATACATAAGGCGCATTAGCTCACAGCCAATACAGCGCTTGACCAAGAATCCAGTGAATTCAGACTCACGGTGATACATTCATCCTGTACATAAACGTCAAATTCGGTACTATTTGAACGGAATAAGTGACCAAGTCACATTATAAAAAGTGCGCACACAACGAAATTTGTACATCATACTGTTTTTAAGATTGATTTCGGCACATTGATAAATACTAAATATTACTGACATGACCAGAAGGAAGTTGAAGCCGGATGAAACCTGCCTGCACTCTGTTATTACTCACTTTGCTGAGTTCACCTTTTGTTGTCAGTGCACAAGAAAATATTGAGAAAACATTCACGTTTGGCATTGTGTCCAATAAAGCCCAAAGCAAAATCAAAAAAGCGACGCCCCTTACTCAGTATGTAACTGAAAATATGTCTGAATATGGTTACGCAAAAGGGGCAGTAAAGGTATTTAAAAATTATCGTCAGCTCGCGGTTGCGCTTGAAAATGGCACCGTTCAAATTGCAACGGCGACCCCCTTTAATGCGATGACCTTAGAAAAGGAGTCTAATAGCCAAGTTCTTGCTATACGATGGAAAAAAGGCCTGCAAAAATATCATACGGTGTTCTTTACTAATAAAGAGAGTGGCATTGAGTCACTTTCTGACCTGCGCGGAAAAACGCTTGTTTTCGAAAAGCGCACGTCTACCAGCAGCTATTACCTACCTGCGATTACATTGCTGAACCACGGAGAAAAACTGCAATACCTTCCCTCTCCTGATGACAAACCGGCCAAAGACAGCATTGGTTATTTATTCCTTGATGAGCAACTCGCTCAGTCAAATGAAATCAACCTATCTGTATGGGTATATAAACAGAGAGTTGCAGCAGGAGCATTCAGTAACTTCAACTGGAACAATCCCAAAGATTTGCCAGAGAACATGAAAGACAAACTAGCGATTTTTTCTCGTTCTGTTGAAATACCCAGGGATTTGATTCTCGCTTCTCCAAGCATGAGCCTAGAGCAACAGCGTAAAATCACGTCCATACTGCTTGATATGGATACAACTCACGAAGGCTCTCTCGCACTTAAAAAGTTTCAGAACACCAAAAAATTCAGCGCGCTTACTCCAGAAATGCGAGCCTCCTTAAGTACAGTGCGCAAGTCAGTTCACTTATTACCGAAGGTGGATTGATGTTTCAAAAGCTCTCACTCGAAACCAAATACATTTGCTCGACAATGTTCGTTGTCTTGTTTGTTGTGGTGATAAATCTTGCGTTATACATGCACGGTTACGATGCGTATTCAAATAGCTTAACTCAACAAATCACGAACAACTCTCAAGAAAAAACAGAATCTTACGTTAAGCAAAAAGGGTTGGTTTATGCAGAGCTATTATCAAAACAGCTTTTTGATCCACTCTATACAGACAATATCAGTCAAGCGTATGAGCAAATTAAGGCAACATTGAGCCAGCCAGATGTCTCGAAAATACATGTTGTTGACAATGAAGGGCTAATCTTTCACGACGGCACTACTCAGCTAAGGATGTTTGCCCAACCTCATGACCGCTCTCCTTTTATTTTGAAAGCAATAGAAGAATCCAGAACTCTCGTTTCCTTTTCCAAGCATCAGTTGGAGATCGCAGCGCCGATTCAGCAATCAAACATTACTCTTGGGGCGGTATATCTTGAGCTTAACTTGATACATCTACTGGAAGAGAAAGAACAGAACATTGAACAAGTCCAAGCGATTACCTCAAACGATAAACAGAAGATGTTTAACTTGCTGCTAACGATCAGTGGGATATCCGTTCTATTCGGTAGCATCATCGCTTATGCTTTGGGGCGGTCGTTAACTAAGCCACTCAAGCAACTAAAAGATCAATTTTCAGAGTCAAATACCCAAGCGCTGCCAGTCACCGACATACAAAGCAAAGATGAAGTGGGAGAACTTATTTCGGCGTACAACAAAATGTCAAACAAAGTGAACCGATACACCAGCCGAGTTGAGTTCATGGCGTACCACGATATTCTGACTTCCCTGCCAAACCGAGAAAAGTTACTCATTGATATTCAAACGCAAATAACTGACCACAAATCCCCCTCACTCGCGGTTGTGTTTATTGACTTGGATGACTTTAAGCACATTAACGATAACTATGGACATAACATTGGGGATAAATTGCTAGGCCATCTTGCCTCAGAGCTTCAAGGCCGTTTGCCGAGTTATTTTAAGCCGCTTTACCGCCTTTCTACCATCGTAAGTCGAGTAGGTGCGGATGAATTTGTACTGGCCTTTCCGTGCTCGGACAATCATGAAGCTAGAGAAAAAGCGAACGATATTCATCGCCAACTACTCTCTCCCTTTAGTTTGGAAGAGAACGATATTCAAATTACGGCAAGCCTCGGAATTGCTGTGTATCCAGAATTTGGTTCAAACGCTGAGTCTCTTTTACAGCTTTCCTCTCTTGCGGCGCAGGAATCTAAAAGACGCGGTAAAGACATTATGACGATATACGATTCCACGTTTGATGAAACGATTAAACAACGTTTATACATAGAACGAGAACTGCGTCGTTCAGTACGTGACTTGTCTCAATTCGAGCTGTGGTATCAACCACAATTTGATCTAAAAACCTATCGCCTAATTGGGGTCGAAGCATTGGTTAGGTGGAATCATCCCGAGAAAGGTTATATCAGTCCAGAATCGTTTATCCCGATCGCAGAACAAAGTGATTTAATATTGGAGCTTGGAGAACATATCATTAAGACGGCAGTTGCTCAGCGGGCAATGTGGGCAGAACATTTCGGTACTGATTTTCACATTGCACTAAACTTGTCCCCAAGACAAATCTATCGCCAAGATTTAAGTCAATTATTTTCTAAGTATTTACGACGACATGATGTCGCCCCTCAAACCATTCATGTTGAAGTGACAGAGTCACTTTTTATTGATGATACAGAGAAAGCTCAATATGTGCTTAAAAAACTACAAAGTATCGGAGTGGAAGTTTGGCTAGATGACTTTGGTACGGGGTATTCAGCCCTTGCCTACCTACAACATATGGCTTTTGACGGGCTCAAGATTGATCGTTCATTTATCGCTCAAATCCGAAAAAGCGATCAAGACGATTCATTAGTTCGCGCGATTGTATCCATGGCTCACAACCTAAGAATGAAAGTAGTAGCCGAAGGCGTAGAAACTCAAACTCAACTCACACGAATGGAGTCTCTCCACTGTGACGTCGTACAAGGTTTTTTCTTAGGTAGACCTGTACCTGCCGAGGAATTGATTGCATTTGAATACCAACGAGGGAGTGACGCTCAAATCGTCAATCACTTTGCTTAGAACGCCGTTTTGTTAACTATTGCCGCTTAGCGCGTTAGTACTCGTAATGCAATATCGGTCACACTTCCCCCACCTCATTAATATGAATTTTCTCTTAAAATCTAACATCTGAGATAAATAAACTACACTTTTCATATCAACTTCTTGGATATGGAAATGCGCGTGGTAGGAATCTTTTCTTGGAACAACCTGTCGGTAAAACAAAAGCTATTTGGGTTGGTTTTGCTGCCAATTTTATTGTTGCTTGTCCTCGCGGGTAAACATGTACAAAGCCTTTCTATCCAGGCTCAGGAACTACAAAAAGCACAGTTATTCTCTGTCTACATAGACCGCGTATCTTCGCTTTATCACCTACCGAATAACCCTGATGTAATAGATAAGCAACTAAAAACTCAGCAGATATCTCAATTGTTACGCGACACTGCAGCACCAGTATTCGGTGAAAACGCTGAGATACTAAACCAGTTGACAAGCTTTGAGGAAGCAACCCTCTCGATGCTCTCTTCGCAAAATCAAGAAGAAAAGTTAGATGCGGCAGAGTGGCGCGCTGATACGTTCAAAGAAATCCTCATGAGCTTAGACAAAGTCTATTTTAGAAATGTGAGTTATGAAACAAACACTCACCTTTCTTCTTTGATGCAACTTGAATGGTTGATGTTTTGGTCCACTGAAGAGCATAGATTAAGCGAATATTTGATTCGATCTTCAGAGGAAAATAACGAGTATGACCTCACAACACAGGCTTCTATCCAATCTTTAATCCAGAACCAACAACTATTTCTAGAGCGTTTTGTGACGCTAAATGCCAATCAACAACAAGTAGATCTGCTCATTGAGACGTTTACGGGTGAAGTCTTTATCAAAAGCCAAGAGTTTCGTGCTTATTTATTGCAACCAGCTCAACTCAAATCATTAACCCCGGATGAGATTGATGCGGGGTTATCTGCACTCAACAAACGCTTATCGTTATTACAAAGTGTTGACGACAAAATGGAACAGCAGCTGAGTGATGATATATCAAAGACAATCAACACGACGA
The DNA here is from genome assembly GCF_033338695.1 of Vibrio sp. Vb1166. NCBI lineage: Bacteria > Pseudomonadati > Pseudomonadota > Gammaproteobacteria > Vibrionales > Vibrionaceae > Vibrio > Vibrio sp. Vb1166. The sequence goes on from NZ_JAWOTE010000002.1 coordinate 43,840, forward strand.
CACAGCACCGCTTTACCTTTATCGCAATGATGAGCCTTTTAACGCTGTTGGTCGTAAGTTTAACGCTAAGATTGGTGCGAAAAGTTACTGGAAACTTGAATCTAGTCCTCAAATTTCTCAGTAACGAAAGCAATGAACAAAGTAACACTGAAAATTCACCTCTTGCTCAACTAATAAAGGGTAAAGACGAGCTGAGTAAGTTTGCTCGAGAGGTAAAAAAGCTTAGTGATGAGCGGATGTTGTCCAGACTAAAGCTCACACAAGCTAAAGAAGATGCAGAACAAGCAAAAGATGATGCAATTAAGGCGAGTAAAGCCAAAAGTAGCTTTTTGGCCAACATGTCCCACGAGATCCGCACGCCGCTAAATGGCGTTATTGGCATCTCTGAAGTCTTATCCGATACTTCCCTGACTGCCACACAACGCGATTACGTCGACACGATTGAAACCTCCTCCCAACTGCTTTTGAGTTTAATTAATGACGTTCTAGACTTCTCAAAAATTGAATCTGGGATGTTGCTCATTAGCCCACATTCAACTTGTGTTCGAGAGTCTATCTATGACATTGCTTCTATCATTTCACCGAAAGCAAAGGAAAAAGGCATCGATGTGCAAGTCAACATTAGCCGTAACACGCCTTACCACGTAATGTTGGATGACCATCGTATACGCCAAGTTGTCATGAACTTCATGTCTAACGCGGTAAAATTTACCGAACAAGGCAGTGTAGAGCTATCGGTCATCACCCGCGAAATAAAAAATGGTGAAGCGGTCATCGAGTTTTCCGTTAAAGATTCTGGGATTGGTATTGATGCCCAGCAGCAAAAGAAAATATTTGCTCCATTTGCCCAAGAGGATAACTCTACTACCCGACAATTTGGGGGAACTGGACTTGGGCTTGCCATTAGCACGCAATTAGTTGAGCTAATGGGTGGAGAAATTCAACTTGAATCCGAGAAAGGTAAAGGCAGTCGCTTCTTCTTTGAACTAACTGCTCCTGTTGTGACGCAAGAGTTTAACGCTTATCACGCTCTGAATCACAACGACATATGGATTGTATGCAGCAGTACTCAACTAGAACAAAAACTGCGTAACGAGTTAAGTTTTTTCAACATCAATATAACGCAGTCAGTAGATACCTTAAGTGCGTTGCCAACGTGGATTGATAACGAGCGCGTTATCGTTATTCATGTAGAAGCATCACCAAATGCAGCGGCGATGCATATCGATGAGATAGAAAGCCTTTGTAAACGAAACATTCGTGTCTGCCTCATCAAGCACCTTCATAGCCCACAATTCGACTTTAGAAACAGTATCAGCGCCTTGGTCACTCAGCCACTACTAGGGCAGCGCTTAATTAAAGCACTTGAAAGTTGTGCGGCAAATTTCTCGCACGCACAACAAGAGAGCACTTCAGCGCAACATGTTAAATCTTTGCCGAAAATTTTGGTCGTTGATGACAATACGGTCAATCAAAAAATCGCGGGGCTACACGTCACAAAAGCTGGCTTCGACTTTGATGTCGCAGTAAACGGACAAGAAGCGGTTGAGAAATTTCAACAGAATCAATACAGCCTAATTTTAATGGACTGTATGATGCCCGTAATGGATGGATTTGAAGCCACCCAAATAATTCGTCAAATAGAAGTAAAAGAAAAACGCGCTTTCAGAATTCCGATTATTGCTCTAACGGCAAGTGTGGTCGATGACGATATACAAAAATGCTTTGACGTTGGAATGGATGACTATGTGCCCAAACCGTTTAAAGCAGGGTTGCTTAAAGAGAAGTTAGATAAGGCAATTGGGTTACGTGTTTCCAACACGACGCCTGCTGAACCACACCAAGAGAATACTACTCCCGATAAAACTCATAAACTACCTGCGAGTTCAGAGCAACCAGAAGCAACGGTAACGCCTATTCGCTCCGAACGTATCTTGCTTGTCGAAGATAATAGAGTGAACCAGAAAGTGGCTTCTCTATTGCTATCTAAAGCAGGCTATCAATTCGAAGTCGCAGAAAACGGACAAATTGCAGTCGAAATGTTCCAAAAAGATGGAAAGTTTGATGTTATTTTGATGGATTGCATGATGCCCATAATGGATGGGTTTGAAGCTTCTAGGCAAATTAGAGCTTATGAAGCGAGTAAAGGATTAGCTAAGACGCCCATTATCGCATTAACAGCAAGCGTCGTAGATGATGACATCCAGCGCTGCTTTGATTCAGGAATGGATGCCTACGTACCAAAGCCTGTGCGCAAAGAAAAACTGTTATATCAAATAGAACAAGCAATGTAGGTGGATTCTATGAGTAGAAATCATTCTCGCGTTGCTTTTCCTTTGCGTTACATAAAACGCTATCTGTTTATTCTGATTGCCCTTCTTTCATTAAATTGCCAAGCTCTCGCTGCAGAGAGCTACGCCGTTTTCTCATTTAATGACGAATTCTCTCCGCTCACTGTCAATAAAGCGCGAAAGTTGTACAGAGGGAAGACGCAACTTTTACAAGGCCAGCGAATTGAACTCTCTGACTGGCCTGCGACATCAACAGAAAGAGCTGAGTTCTATCGTTATCTTCTCAACAAAAATTTAGCGCAAATGAACGCGCATTGGGCAAGCTTGTCTTTTTCTGGTAAAGCTAGACCGCCAAAAGTGATTGCACGCTCCAGCATTGATGACCTCATAGCATGGATGCAAGAGAAGCCGAATAGAATTGGTTATGCCCCAACATCGAGCGTCCCTAGTAATGCTCATGTTTTATGTGTGGTTAGCTCGGAGAATTGATATGAAAAAATATTTAACCATGTTATCGCTGAGTATCGCGACCTTTCCGAGCTCAGCCACGATTGAACTAACAGAACAACTTTCTTTAAGTGGTTTTGGCTCTACTTCGTGGGCAAAATCCGATAACCCAACTACGGTACTAGTTAACCGCTTTATTGGCGATGAATCTTGTTTCGATTGCGATACCACTTTCGGCATGCAGCTCGATTATTTTCACAAGGCATTTCGGGCATCCGCACAAGTCGTAAAGCGCCCGCAAGACCATTGGAGCTCGCCTCAGCTCGAGTGGGCGTATTTGGCTTATACCTATCAAAACATAGAAATACGAGGAGGACGCTTAAGACTGCCACTGTTTTTGATGTCTGAGTACAACTATGTCGGCCACGCTTTTACCCAAGCCCGCCCACCGAATGAGGTATATGACAGCATTCTAGGTATCACGGCTTATAACGGCCTATCTGCACGCTGGATTCATGACCTCAATGAGCAAGTCGTACTTACCGCCATGCCGTTTGTCGGGTTTAAAGACAATAGTGACGTAACCATCAATGAACGTACTGAATTGGAAATTGAGTCAAACAATACTGTAGGGATGAACTTAACGCTAAGCGGAGAGAGCTATCGTTGGAATTTTTCCTACCTCCACGGCGATTATGATCAAACAACGACGCTCTCTAACATTGAGCAGTCCACTCCCGGTGGCGGAACCACAATCATTGACCGTCTAGTTGAAACAGAAAAAAACAACACGATCGATCTGTTTTCTCTAGGGTTAAGATACGAGCTCGATAACATTGTGATTATGGCAGAAGGACAGACCAGCAATCTTTCCTCATCTTGGTACGCGACAACAAGTTATAATTTAAACAAGCTGACTCCTTATATTGTTTACGGTCAGCAGTTTAATAGTCGGGATAAAAAAAGTGGAGACAGTTTCTTACTCGGGTTGAGATACGACCTAGATTACAACGTTTCCCTGAATGCAGAATGGCAAAGGTTCAACGCCTACAATAATAGCTCTGGCGCGTTTTCATCAGCCCCAAAGGATGACAGTGCGAGCCTTTATACGCTAATGCTCAACTTCGTTTTTTAATGTTTCTTACAGTACCAATTTCCACAACACTGGGGGCTGTTGTATTAAGAAGGCTTTTTGCAACACGTAACTAAACGCTAAACGACTGGAAGGGATAGAATCGATCAGATAGGTAAGTGGCAATCCAAACAGAGACAAAGGTTACTCTATTTCGGTTTGTTTTGATTGCCTTTTAACCGCTTTTCTTTGCGTCGCAGTGCCCGGAAAAACTTTGACTCTTCGTGGTACCAACCAAGGACACTAATTGGGAAGCCCACGAGCATCATAATAAAAACATCCGCAGGGAGTTGTTCCCAAATGTCGCTTAAAGAATGCAGCTCTCCAAAAATGAACAAACCGATGACTTTACCAAGCAGTAATGCACAACAAATCATAAAGAAGGACTTTAATATATAGTGCCATTTGCCTTTTTTACGCTCTTCTCTCCAATAGGCATATTTATATTGTCGGTCGTACATTCATCCCCCTAAAGTAAACTTGCCGTAAGTTTAAGCATCTCGATAGCGTAAAGTGCGTTGGCACCTCTTTAATCATAGTGCGTATCTAAAGTGAATGCTTGTCGTGGCAATAAGAAGGAGAGGTATTCTGTAGTAAGAGCTACATAATCTCTGAACGTTATATGTCTTGTGTCATTCGGATGATGCCTGATTTTGCTTATCGCTAGTGTTTTCTGAACACCCAAATCGGGCCGATGAGTAGAAACTGTAAATCCTCAAAAAACGACGGTTTTTTACCTTCAATCTTGTGACCGATAAATTGCAATATCCACAATACGCCAAACAAAAGCATAGAAATATGCAGAACGGGCAACATCAATACCTCTAGAGACCAAATAAGGCCAATGCACGCTAATGTGTAGCCGATCATCATCATGAATACGCTCAGAGACAAACGAAAATAGAAAACCCAAGTGGGGATCACCGCTACCCAAACCCAATTAAGTTCGAAGCCTAATAATGAAATCTGGGGAATCGACCAAATAAGTCCAACCACAGAAAGGTAAATACCTGGAACTGCGATTGTGTGAATCTTTTGGTTGATAGGGTTTTGGTGACTCTCACCATATTCTTTTAGCCATTCAGATAATGCTCGCATATCATTCCCCTTTTCCACCTTCTTATTCTTATATAGCCCGAGGATGAAAAAGGTGCGAATTTTTCCGTAAAGGCTACGAGCAACGAGCGACAAGACAACAGAGGCCAGTGCGTTGCCGATTACTCACCAAGCAACGCTCGTTGTGCTTTCGGCAGCTTGGCAACGACAAGAGCATAAGAGCGTTCACACAAGTCTTGAATCAACCCATCCTCGACATCACCGTTAAAATAAACCGTTATCCAATGACGCTTATTTAAGTGATAACCCGGGATAATATCCGTAAACTGCGACGTTAAGACTTCTCCATCTTCTGGTTTTACTTTTACGCTGACATACTCCCGACCGTTTCTCTCTGCAATGATGGCAAACATCTTGCCTTTGATTTTGTAAACAAGCGCTTCAGGCCCAAATGGGAAATCGCTTTCTGCACACATGAAGGTACTTAAGTATTGTTCTAGTTCTTTGCTTTTCATATCCCCTGCCTCCTTCTGCGTTCTCATTCAAATTGTGGCAATAGCAATTTTAACGCCTGGTTAACCTGCTCTTTTTCATTGCCTTCTAAACCATGCAATAACGATTGCTGAACGTCTACATGCTCCAAAATTAGCTTGTCAATTAAGGTTAAGCCTTGCTCTGTTAGTTCAACGGTGACGCTACGTCGGTCTTCTTTGCTATGGGTTCTGGTAATAAACCCTTTCTTCTCTAGTTTATCTAAGCGATTAGTCATCGCACCCGAAGTGAGCATCATCGACTCTATTAACGCTGAGGGAGTAAGACAATATGGTGAACCAGCTCGACGCAGTGTCGCTAACACATCAAATTCACCCATTTTCAGATCGTACTTCTTATGTAGCTCGGCGACCCTAGATTCCATGTGTTTTGCAATTCGCATTAGTCGACCCATTATTGCCATCGGTTCAGTGTCGAGGTCTGGCTTCTCCCTCGCCCACTGCTCTACCACTCTATCAATTGCATCCATTATTTCTCTCCAAACATCATATATTTTTTATTTTAACATAAAGATACTTTACAAAAAGCCACCTTGCCGATATCGTTACATTTAATTATCTCTACATAAAGATATTTAACATGAACATTTTACTTGCGATGATTCCTGCCTTTTTTTGGGGGACGACTTACGCTGTTACTCAGTTTACTCTACCGGACTGGCCTCCCGTTTTACTTGGTGCTCTAAGGGCACTGCCTGCGGGTCTTTTGTTGCTGGCAATAAAGCCCTCGTTTCCAAAAAGAAGTGAGTGGAAAGTGCTGCTTGTTTTAGGAACCATCAACATCGCTTGCTTCTTTGGTCTCATTTTTGTCATGGCGTTGACGCTTCCTTCTGCCATCTCTGGTGTTGGTATGGTTTCGGTCCCCGTTTTTGCGATGCTGTTTGGTTGGGCGGTCTACAAACGTCAGCCTAGTGGCATTCAAGCGATAAGCGGCGCAACTTTGATTACTTTAGCTTGGTTCTTATTTGATCCTAGCTCTATTTCTCTCGAACCCGTGGGCTTACTTGCGATGATCTCCGCCATTATGTGCATCGTGATAGGAAGTAGCGTAACAAAGTCACTAGGTACAAAAATGCACTGGTGGACAGTGCTAACATGGCAGCTCATTTTGGGTGGCGTGATTATGTCTATCGCAACAAGTGTGCTGGCGATAAACAATCCAGAGCCATATGTTACGGTCGTTCAGGACGTATCCATGACGAATATTCTAGGGTTACTGTGGGTAATTATTCTGAACACTGCATTAGGGTATGGCATGTATGTATGGTTATTACAGCGGATGTCGGTCGTAGATTTTACCTTTGGTGGTATTGCAAACCCTGTCGCAGGCATTGTTTCGGGCCTACTGCTATTGGGGGAAACGTTCACTCCTCTGCAATACAGCTTAATGCTAGGAATGATCGTAATGTCATTACTACCTCAGCTCATTACGTCAATCAAAACGAAAAGAGCCGCACTCTCCTCCTAAGTAACGTTAATTCCTAACACTCTAGAAGTAATGAGAGTGTTAGGAATCCTCAAGTGTAACCCCATCAGCAGAAATCAGCGCTAACCTAGGCAACTGACACCTTTAAAACGGTACGTTTTGACATTATGGCTGTTAAGCGCTTGCAAGGTTAGTCAGGGGCTCTGGTTTAGCGTAAACATAACCTTGAATAAGGTAAATCGCATGCTGAGCCAGGTATTCGACTTGAGCCTGGCTCTCTACACCTTCTGCAATCATCTCACATTCCGCTTTGTTCGCTGCAGACACAATTGAGTCCAGCACTTTCAACTTTTGGTCGTCAGATCCTATTGGATCAATGAACATCTTATCCACTTTTACACACCGGATGCCCAAATCTTGTAGGTAAGAAAAGCCACCATATCCGGTACCAAAATCGTCAATTTTGAACTTGTAGCCTTTATTCGTTAAATACAAAATCTCTTTTTTCGCGGCCTCAGTGTCTTTTACTGGTATTCTCTCGGTCAATTCAAAATGAATTCTATTCGAGATTGGCCAATTTAACTCCGACAGCAACTTCGTTAATACACCTGACTCTAAATGGGAGGAAACAATATTGATACTGACCCACGTATGCTCGGGTAAGTCACTTAAGTCTTGTATGATTTTACGAATAAGCTGATTCGTCATCGGAATAATCAGGCCACTTTCTTCTGCAGCACCAATAAACATATTTGGTGGCACCATTCCATCACGTCGCGACCATCGAATCAGAGCTTCATATCCTACTGTCTTACCATCGCGACTATCGACAATCGCCTGGTAGTAAGGAATAAATTCTGCATTACTAATCCCATTTTCAATTAGACCTGTAATGGATTTTCTCAAGCTTTTACCAGATATGTATGCAAAGGCAGTCACAAGACCTGCAAGCACACTTACAAGACCGCCCCACAAAAGTACTCTTTCCTGAGCATAATTTTTAAGTTTTTCACCGCTGAATATCTTGATGAGCATGTTGGCTTGAGACTCTCCTGAAAAGAAAAACTCTTTTGAGAGTGCGTTTTCTTCTCCTGCAATATTCGCTTTGCCACGGCTTATCGTTAAATCACCAAATATTGGTTCATCATACTTAAACTCTACAAATAGGCAGTCTTTGCAAGGCGTTTTTATTACCTCGTTAACCCAACTGTTATCAAGTACCCAGAAGACTTCAACGTGTTCATTATCATAAATGACCATCCACTCTATTTGGTCATTCTGTTGCGGCAAAATAAGTGATGCGAAAAAGTTTTCATCCATCTGAAATCGTTCACTACTAGATGGGCGAGACACTTCACTACCAACCGTGGAACACGTTTTTCCGCCTTCTGTGGTCATCGCAATAAAACGAATGTAACGGTTATAAAAACGTGGGTCGCGTAAAGTTCTTACATCACTATCACTACAAGTAAAATCTAACTGAGCAATCTGCTTCACTATTGCTCCGTCCAAATAGGCAGACCTTTGATTTAAATAATCTACGTAAGCATCTATTTTCGACGCTTTTACCGAGTTGACGTAAAAGTTGGTTATCGAATGAAAGGCCACTACAAATATGGCGATGGGAACTAAGCCGAGTAAAATGGCATACTTTGTATTCTTTGTTATCAAAGTTCGTCCTGCTAATCTGTCAAGCAACCTAAGTGGGATATGAATACTATCTCATTTTTATAGTCCAAAAAGTGAGGAATGACGCTCAATAAAATTATAGACTCAAGTGGCTTTCAGATGTCGGGATTTAGAATGTGAGCACCAAACCACATTCGAGGAGAACAAAGTAGCGACTAAGTGAAAAGTAAGAACGAGCCCAACTGTTAAGTCATCCGTAATAAAAGTGACAACTTGGATCTTGAGCAATACTTTTTAGATAGGCAGCAGATACGCTAAAAAACAAAAAGGAAACGATTGATGCCAACCGCTTCCTTTATTTGTTATTGCTATTTAAAAGTGCGTGAATTACGCCACTTCAAGAATCACTTTTTCCAACTTATCTAGGCCTTCATTTAGCACGTCAGATTCGATGGTCAGTGGAGGTAACAGACGAATCACGTTCGCTTTTACCCCACAAGAAAGCAGGATAAGACCATTTTCTTGCGCTTTAGAAATCACCGATTTGGTCATCTCTTGTAGCGGCTTACCTGATTCTGGGTCAGTAAATTCAATCGCCATCATCGCACCCGTAGTACGGATTTCACCAATAGCAGGCACAGATTGTTGCAGTTTGGTCATACGTGCATTGACCACTTCACCGATGCCCATCGCTTTAGCACACAAATCTTCTTCTTCGATGATTTTCAGCACTTCAAGACCAGCAACACAACCGAGTGGCGAGCCTGCATAAGTACCACCTAAACCACCAGGCAGTGCGGAGTCCATTACATCCGCTTTACCAACAACAGCTGAGATTGGGAAACCACCAGCAATGCCTTTCGCCATTGTCATTAGATCGGGTTCAATGCCTAGGTACTCCGTCGCAAACATTTTACCGGTACGGGCAAACCCTGTTTGGATTTCATCGGCAATCAGCATGATACCGTGCTTATCACACAGCTGACGCAAGCCTTGTGCAAACGCTTCAGGTGCTTTGTAGAAGCCGCCCTCGCCTTGCACTGGCTCGAAGATAATCGCCGCAACGCGTGAAGGTTCAATATCGCAAGCAAATAGATCGTCGATCGCTTGTAAGCTTTGCTCAACGCTGATGCCGTGGAACGCATTTGGGTACGGCGCGTGGTAGATTTCGTTCGGGAAAGGGCCAAAGCCCGCTTTGTACGGCGCAACTTTACCAGTTAACCCCATCGTCATATTTGTGCGACCGTGAAAGCCGCCTTTAAACGCTATCACGCCGCTACGGCCTGTATGAGCGCGTGCCACTTTTACGGCATTTTCGACCGCCTCGGCGCCAGTGGTTAGAAAGATCGCTTTCTTCTTAGTCTCACCTGGTGCAAGTTCTGTCAGCTTTTCAGCCAGCTCTACGAATGACGCGTATGGCGTAACCATCGCACACGTGTGCGAGAAGTTGTCCAACTGAGCTTTTACCGCTTCACTGATACGTTTGTGAGAATGCCCGGTGTTAGTCACCGCGATACCCGCTGCAAAGTCGATGTATTTGTTGCCTTCGATATCCCATACGTAAGCGTTTTCTGCTTTCTCGACGTAAAGTGGGTACAGTGCGCCCATGCCTTGAGCGATAACTTGGCTTCTTCTTTCGTGTAGTTGTTGGTTTGTCATTGTTTTGTCCTTAATTAGTTGCCGCCAAAGCAGAGATATTTCACGTCCATGTATTCATCGATACCTTGTTTTGCTCCTTCACGTCCGATACCGGACTGCTTAACACCACCGAAAGGAGCCACTTCAGTAGAGATCATACCTTCGTTAATGCCGACCATGCCGTATTCGAGCGCTTCTGCGATTTTCCAAACACGGTGAATGTTTTGGCTGTAGAAGTACGACGCGAGACCGTAGATGGTGTCGTTCGCCATTTCGACTAGCTGTTCGTCGCTGTCAAAACGAATCACTGGCGCGACAGGGCCAAAGATTTCCTCGGAAACAATCTTCATGTCGTGAGTAACGTCTTTGAGAACCACTGGCTGCATAAATAGACCATCGAGCTTTTTAAGCTCTGAAACCGGCTTCGCGCCTTGCTCGATAGCACCATCAATAAGCGTCTGAATGCCTTGCTTCGCTGACTCGCTGATCACTGGACCAATGTTGACCCCCTCTTCCAATCCGTTACCAACTTTGAGCTGCTGAACCGCAGCGTCAAACTTAGCAACGAATTCGTCATACACTTTGCTGTGTACATAGAAACGGTTCGCACAAACACACGTTTGACCTGCGTTACGGAATTTCGACGCCATCGCGCCTGCCACAGCTGCATCAATATCCGCATCATCGAATACGATAAATGGCGCGTTGCCACCGAGCTCCATTGAGGTACGTTTGATGTCAGCCGCGCTTTGCTGCATCAGCACGCTACCGACTTGAGTAGAGCCAGTGAAAGACAACTTACGAATCAACGGGTGTGAAGTGAAGATAGCACCGACCTGACGGGAGTTTTCCCCCAATACCACTTGCAGCACATCGCGTGGGATACCCGCTTGATAGGCAAGCTCTGCAACCGCAAACGCAGACAGCGGCGTAGATTCAGATGGTTTTACCACAAAGCTACAGCCTGCTGCTAAAGCTGGCCCTGCTTTGCGCGTGATCATCGCAATTGGGAAGTTCCAAGGTGTAATCGCACAGGCGACACCAATTGGCTGTTTGATGGTCACCAAACGCTTGTCCGCACTTGGCGCAGGAATCGTCTCACCGTAGGTACGCTTCGCTTCTTCAGCAAACCATTCGATAAAGCTCGCGCCGTAAAGCACTTCACCTTGAGCTTCCGCTAGCGGCTTACCTTGCTCTAACGTCATCAAACGGCCAAGGTCGACTTTGTTTTCTAACAGGAGTTGGAACCAACGATTGAGCATGCCAGCACGCATTTTTGCTGGCAGTGCCGCCCACTCTTTCTGCGCCACACTGGCACGTTCAATGCCATTTAAAATGTCGTTTTCGGTTGAAACTGGTGCGTACCCGAGGAGTTCTCCGGTCGCCGGATTAGTCACTGCAATGCCCTGTTGTGGATTCGCTACCATAAACGAAACAAGGCTTTGGTTTTGTATCTGTTGCATGGTCATTCCTTTTGACAACTCATCATCGCCGCTGAGCCAGCGGCGAGCTTGTGTTTAAGCGGGGATCTGCTGCGTAATGCAGTGAATGTTCCCTCCGCCGAGTAGAACCTCTCTCGACGGTATCGCGATGATTTGGTATTCCGGCATCGCGTTTTGCAAAATATCGATCGCAATAGCGTCGGTGTCTTCATCCAACATTGGTAAGAACACATGTCCGTTGACGATAAGAAAGTTCGCATAAGAGGCACTTAGGCGTTCGCCTGCTTGTCGACTCATTCCTGAACTGGCGTCAATGCCATTGGCTTCGCGCTCGCTGTAATGCAACGGACCTGGTAATGGCAAACGGACAATTTCAATCTCGCGCCCTTTCGCATCGTGCTGAGATTTCAGTACTTGTTCCGCTTGACGAGACAACGCGTATTGCGGATCGCTTGGGTCATCGGTCCAACTCAGTACCACCTTACCCGGTGCAATGACGTGCATCAGGTTGTCAACATGGCCGTCTGTTTCGTCATTGAATAAACCATTTGGCAACCAAATGACTTTTTCGATACCGAGATACGCCTTTAACTGCTCTTCGATTTGCGCTTTGCTCAACTGCGGATTACGTCCCGGGCTGAGTAAGCACTCTTCTGTGGTGTAAAGCGTGCCCTCACCATCGGTGTGAATCGCCCCACCTTCAAGTACAAACGGTGCGCGGTAATAATCAATACCGATGATGTCGCACACCGAGCCAGCGACAAGATCGTCCTGCTGCCAGTTATCGTAAAGCCCGTTGTATTCGCCGCCCCACGCGTTAAATTGCCAACTAATCCCACGGCGCTCACCCGCCTGATTCACAAGCACGGTCGGCCCGATGTCTCGCATCCACGCATCGTTAAATGGGATTTCCACCAAACGTACATCTGAGTGAAGCATTTGACGCGCTCGGTCAAAGTTGTGCGAGCATACCGCCACGCACACCTTGGTCACTTCCGCGATTAAGTTCGCGATTCTGGCAAAGGTTTCTTGCGCGGGTAATGCGTCATCACGCCAGTTGTCTTTCCTTTCTGGCCACGCTAGCCAAACTTCACTAACCGGCTGAAACTCAGCCGGAAAATAGAAGCCATCTTGCGCTGGTGTTGTCGATAACTTCATTTTAACGCCTCTTTAAACAGCTAGTTTGCCAACGCTGGTGTAAAGGTCTGGACGACGGTCGCGGAACAAGCCCCACGCGTGACGCGCTTTCGCTGTCGCAGCGAGATCGATTTCTGCGTAAATGATGGTTTCACCTTCACGTGGTGCTTCGGCAATTTTTGCACCAGTGTGGTCAGTGATAAAAGAAGAGCCGTAGAACGTGGTCTCGATACCATCATCGACTTCAATACCCACTCGGTTTGACGCAATCACTGGAACGAGGTTTGCTGCCGAGTGACCTTGCATTGTACGTTGCCAGTGATCACGCGAGTCCAACGTTGGATCTTGAGGCTCAGAACCGATTGCAGTTGGATAGAAAATCGCTTCCGCGCCGTGCAGAGCCAAGCTGCGCGCAAGCTCTGGAAACCATTGGTCCCAACAAATGCCAGCACCGAACTTACCGAACTTGGTTTGCCACACTTTGAAACCGGTATCGCCAGGGCTAAAATAGTACTTTTCGCTGTAGCCCGGGCCATCAGGAATATGCGACTTGCGGTAGTTATCTAATACCGTGCCATCGGCATCTATCATCACTAGCGAGTTAAAAAACGTGTTGCCCGCTTTTTCAAAGTAGCTAACAGGAATAACAACGCCGAGTTCTTTCGCCAACGCACTCATCTCTTTAATAAGACGACAATTCTCCGTTTCTTCCGCAAGCTCGAAATACTTCGCTTCTTGTTTTTTGCAGAAGTAAGGTGCTGCGAACAGCTCTTGAGGAAGAATCACGTTCGCACCGTTTTGTGCTGCTTCACGAATCGCCTTTTTGGCTTTAGCTAGATTTTCTTCCAGATCCCAGCTTTTCGTCAGTTGAAGGGCTGCAAATTTCACTACTTTGCTCATTGGATATTCCTTATCTCTTAAATCGCCAGTTTGTCACGTAGGTTGTAGTAAGCCGCGCCCATTGCCGTAAACGGAATTTGGAAGTGGCGGCCACCCGGGAAGGAGTAATGTTTTAGAGCAGCAAACGCATCGAAACGTTCTGCGTGTCCAGTCAAGGTTTCAGCCAACAACTTACCTGCTAGGTGAGTACACGTTACACCGTGACCGCTGTAGCCTTGTAGGTAATAAATGTTGTCTGCAAACGAGCCAAATTGCGGCATGCGTGAGTAAGTCAGCAAGAAGTTACCCGTCCAGGTGTAATCAATCTTGATGCCTTTCAATTGTGGGAAGACTTTCTCCATCTTCGGACGAATCAATGCTTCAATGTTTTCTGGGTCACGTGCGCCGTAAACCACGCCACCTCCGAATAACAAACGCTTGTCGGCGGTTAAGCGGAAGTAGTCAAGCAAGTAGTTACAATCTTCAACGCAGTAGTCACTGGTCAGCACTTGTTTTAACTGCTCATAACTCAAAGGCTGAGTCGCAACCACTTGTGTGCCGCACGGGATCGCTTTGTTGCTGATGTTTGGTGCCAAACCACCAAGGTAGGCGTTACCTGCTAGTACCACGTACTTGCTCTTCACGCTGCCTTGCGCCGTTTTAACTACTGGGTTCATCCCTTTATCAATCGACACGACCGCCGACTGCTCAAAGATTTGACCACCTAGAGAAATGAACGCAGCGGCTTCACCTAATGCCAATTTCAGCGGGTGAATATGACCACCACGCATATCCAGCAAACCGCCAGTGTACACTTTCGTACCTACCGCTTGTTCTACCTCTCCTGCGTCAAGCAGAGTCAGTTGGTCGTTGCCGTAACGCTCCCAGTTCTTTTTATGTTCTTCTAGCCCTTTGAGTTGTTTACTATTCAGTGCCGTGAACAAGCCGCCTTGCTTGTAATCGCAGTTGATGTCATATTTGTCAATCAGGCCACGGATGATATCGCCGCCTTCAAAAATCATATCGCACAGAGCTTTGGCTTGGTTTTGGTCGTAACGGCTTTCAATCACGTCAACATCTCGGCTGTAGCTGTTAACGATTTGGCCACCGTTACGACCAGTTGCCCCAAAGCCCACTTTTGCGCTCTCTAACACAACGACTTTAAAACCTTTTTCTGCAAGGTGCAGCGCAGAAGAAAGACCAGAAAATCCCGCACCGACTACACACACATCGCACTCGATGTTGTCTTGCAGTTGTGGGTATTCCGGCATGTTTGGCACAGAGTGCGCGTAGAACGAATCCGTATGCTTGTTCATAGAACTATTCCTTTATTTATCGTAATCGTCAGCAGGCTTAAGAATGGAGGCGAATCCAAGTGGTTTTGGTTTCGGTGAATTTTTCAATCGCGTGGAGAGACTTGTCTCGACCATTTCCGCTCATTTTGAATCCACCAAATGGGACCGTCATATCACCTTCGTTGTAGTTGTTGACCCAAACCGAGCCGGCTTGCAGTCGTTTTGCTACGCGATGAACACGGTTGATATTGCTACTCCAAAGTGCAGCACCTAAGCCGTACTTCGAATCGTTAGCGATCTCAATTGCTTGCGCTTCATCTTTGAATGGAATGACACACAGCACCGGACCAAAAATTTCCTCTTGGGCGACACGCATCTTGTTGTCGACGTTGTCTAAAATGGTTGGGGAAACAAATGCTCCCTGCCCATCGACATCGCCGCCACAACGTACGTTTGCACCTTCTGATTCACCTAACGAGATGTATTCCAACACTTTTGATTTATGATCTTGGTCGATAAGCGCGCCCATGGATGAACTTGGGTCCATTGGGTCTTTTGGCGTGAACGCTTTCGACGCTTGAATAACTTTTTCTATAAACTGCTCTTTGATGCTTTCGTGAACAAGCAGGCGGGTTGCCGCGACGCACACCTCACCTTGGTTGTAAAAACACCCTGCAGCGGTGTCTGCTGCTGCGCGGTCTAAATCATCACAATCTTCAAACACGATGTTCGCGTTCTTGCCGCCCGCTTCTGCAAACACGCGCTTTAGGTTGCTCTCACCCGATCTGACCATCAGTTGGCCTGCAATGCGCGTCGAGCCTGTGAAGGCGATGCAGTCTACGTCTTGGTGTTTCGCCAGCGCGTCGCCAGCTTCATGACCAAAACCCGTAACGACTTGGAAAACGCCTGTTGGTAAGCCCGCTTGAGAAGCAAGTTGACCTAGAAATATCGCGGTGAGAGAAGATTTTTCTGACGGTTTTAGAATCACGCTGTTACCAGCGGCTAAAGCAGGACCAAGCTTCCAGCACGCAAGCCAAAGGGGGAAGTTCCACGGCACAACCGCAGCGACCACGCCAATTGGCTGATGGGAAATAAAGGCATGTACGTCTTTTTCCGTTGGGGCAACTTCTCCGTACACTTTGTCGATAGCTTCTGCATACCAGCGTAATGCACTCGCCGCACCAGGAATATCGGTAGAGAAGCTGTGAGAGATAGGCTTACCGGTATCAAGCGTTTCTAGCAGAGCCAATTCTTCTTGGTGTTGATCAATCAAGTCAGCAAACTGTTTAAGCACTGCTTTGCGATGAGCTGGGCTGCTCTCGCTCCACTGACCGGATCGAAATGCTTGGCGAGCGTATGAAACCGCGAGATCAACATCTTCATTTTGGCAACGGGCGATTTCGGTGAATATCTCATCTGTTGCTGGGTTAACTACCGGGATGGTTTGCCCTGTTAAAGCGGCACTGTATTCACCGTTAATGTACGCCCTGTTTTCGATGTTTAGATTGTTTTTTAGTTCAATCCATTGCTCTTGGGTTTTCATACGCTCTCCTTGTGATCACACAAGGCAAGCCCCCACTAAAATGTGGTTGGCGTATGCGCACTTATCATTCGACAAGCCTTGTCTGTGTGATTAGTAAATCGATGGGGCTTCGTCGTATCAATAATGTACGACTCGCCCGCTGTTATGACATGAGATTGCCCTTTATATTCCAGAGTGATTTCACCCTCTAATACGGTGCCAATCTCTTCGCCTTCGTGTTTGATTTCTGCCGCACCAGTGGTTCCATAAGGTGCATATTCCTCGATCAAGAATCCGATGACTTGATCTTTGTCACCATTCGTTACCAGTTTCATGGACACCGTCTCGCTCCCGATTTCCACAAGATCTGACGGCTTGATGACTACTTTCACTTCATCGTTCGAAGGTTGTTCAAAAGTGAAAAACTCTGATAACGATAAAGAAAATACATTAACGATTTTTTGTAGTGAGCTGACCGACGGGCTCACTTTGCCATTTTCAATGGATGAGATTGCACTGTGGGTAATACCAGCGCGCTCGGCTAGTTCCCTTTGTGACAATCCATGTTTTTTTCGTAACTGAACAATATTTTTACCAATCTCTTGATTGTCCATTCATACAGCTCCAAACGTTTAACGAGAGGTAGCCATCATAAATTCATTGAACAAAATTTGAGAGAAATGATTGGTTTTTGCTTCCCATTCTGGGTGCCACTGCACGCCAACGAAAAATTTTTGATTAGGAAGACTAAATGCTTCTACCAAGCCATCCGGGGCTTTAGCTTCTACTTGTAATAGAGGAGCAAGCTGATCGACGCCTTGGTTGTGTAGTGTGTTCACTTCAAAGAAGGAGGTGTTTTCCCAATGATTTTGCACCAGCCATTGTTCAAATAAGCTCTGTTTTTGAACTAGCACAGCGTGTGCTGGCGCGTATTTTTGTTCGAAATCTTCAACAGGCGCTTCACGATGGTCATTGAAGCCGGAGTCATGAACGGCTGGGTTTAACGAGCCACCGAGTGCGACATTCATCTCTTGAAAGCCGCGGCAAATACCAAGGCACGGAATGTTTTGGTCAACCGCATGACGAATTAACGTGAATGAGAGCTCATCACGAGCTTCATCTTTGTAGCTCTCTTCGTGCGTTGCATTGTATCGATGTGGCGCAACGTTAGAGTGGCTGCCAGGAAAAAGAAAACCATCACATATGTCTAGGATGGTGGTTACGTCATCGCCCGACATGTCGGGAGCCAACATAATCGGTAGTCCTCCAAAATCCTTTATGGCGCGAAGGTAAAAGTCGTTGACCGCTTGTATCTGATAGCCACCCAACTCTTTAGCGCAGCTAACCACACCAATGATGGGTTTGTGTGTATCTGCCATGATATGTCCATGTTCAATTTATTTAACACAAACCCTACAAACCATGTACAAAATTATCAACACAGATGACCATTATTATCGTCACAACGTGATCTGACGCACTTTTTAGGCTTCAAAACTGAATATTTATGCTCATTATATTGAACAAAACAAAACCAACTGTTACAAAATAGTTAACAGAAAGACATAAAAACCAGCCGTTAAACATCAAAGACACAGTGTAAGTGCATGTTTAAATTAAAAATAACCTAAAAAACAAACAACTCGCTCAGAATACTGTAATTTATTTGTTAATTTGGTTATTTCTAATTTCTACTCGTCAGGCTATTTGGAGAAGAAAATGGAATCGTATCTACAGGAAGTAAAAAATTTTAAACAAAAATGGCCCGATATTGAATTTATCGATCTCATCTTTACCGATATAAATGCCACCCCAAGAGGAAAACGCATCCCGATAGATGCTCTAGAAAAACTGAATAAAGGTGTTGCCCTCCCCCTTTCGACCATCACCCTAGATACCAAAGGTAACGTCGTTGAAACAGCCGGGTTGGGAGAAGATCTCGGAGAACCAGATAATCTCTGCTATCCAATCAGCGGCACCTTAATGCCGACGGCAAAAGAACAAGTTGGTCAGCTACTGCTTAGTATGATGGATGAAACCGGGCAGCACCCTAACCCACTGTTCATCCGAAACATTCTCGCTTCTATATTGCAAACACTGCATGCTAAAGACCAATATCCTTGCGTCGCGCTCGAGCTGGAGTTCTATTTAATAGACAAAACCCGCGGCGAAAATGGCGAACCATTAACGGCAATTAACCCCACGAAAAAAACTCGAGAAAAAGATACCGAGGTTTACGACCTTGATGGACTAGATGACTACGCTGATTTCTTGGCCGACCTTAATCGAATTGCATTAGAACAAGGTTTAAACACTTCCGGAGCCCTATCTGAATCGGCACCAGGGCAGTTCGAAATCAACTTCAACCATTCTAAAGATGTACTTCGAGCATGTGATGAAATCATCATCGCAAAACGCTTGATTCGCCAGGTCGCTCATCAGCACGGATTTGACGCCACATTTATGGCGAAACCTTTTAGTGAGCAAGCGGGTAATGGCATGCACATTCATCTCAGCTTGGTTGATACAGATGGTAACAACCACTTTAGCCAATCAGACGGTCAAGCGAGCGCCTTCTTCTATCAAACCATGGCAGCGATGCTGTCACAAACATCCGATGCCATGGCCCTAATCTGTCCTAACGTTAACTCTTACCGTCGCTTTGTTCCTGGCGCTTACGTCCCAACCAAAGCCGATTGGGGAGAAAACCACCGCGGTGTTGCGTTGCGTGTGCCTATCAGCGATAGCAAAAATCGCCGTATAGAGCATCGTATAGCAGGCGCTGACGTTAACCCATACATTCTCGCTGCAGTAGTACTTTCCGCAGTATTAGCGAGTGAAAGCTACACCAAAGATCAATGTCCACCGACTCTCAGTGATGATGCAATTGAGTTACCTCTGCGTATGTCAGAAGCTCTAGAGCGACTGGAGCACAGTGAGCTAGCTCAATACATCTCAAGAGACTTTATCGATTTGTATCTAGCTTGCAAACAGAGTGAACTCGCAGAATTTGAGCGAGCGATTACTCCATTGGAAATCGACTGGATGTTGCACTCGGCATAAACAAAGGAAATGAACTTTATGACTACGCAGACCAAGGCGCTGGATGCGCCTCTTAAAATCAACTCTCAACACATTATTGTTTCTTTAATCTCGGTTGCGACGTTTGTCTTTTTTACCACAATCGGTTTGAACCATGAGGAAGGCGAAGCCTACGGATGGATGAGTCTTTTACCAACGGCGTTGGTATTGGTCTTTGCGCTGACAACACACCGAACTGTGGAAGCCCTCTTTAGCGGCGCTATTGCCGGTGTTCTTCTGCTTAACCCAACTGAAGCGGTGGAACAGATTGTTGATATTTCCATGAGTGTAATGATGGATGAAACTATCGCCTGGATCATCCTCGTTTGTGGTTTGATGGGCGGCCTAATTGCTATTTTGGAGAAAGGCGGCAGTATCTTAAGCTTCTCCGACATGCTGGTCACGAAAGTAAAAAGCCGTAAGCAATCGATGCTGATGACCTTTGCGTTAGGTATTCTGATCTTTATCGACGATTATTTGAATGCGATTGCAATTTCTTCCTCAATGAAAAAAGTTACGGACGGCTACCAAATCTCGCGTGAAAAGCTCTCATATCTTGTGGATTCAACCGCCGCACCTATCTGTATCCTCGTACCAATTTCCACTTGGGCAATTTTCTTCAGTTCTTTGCTAGAAGCAAACGGAGTAGCAGAAGCGGGAGATGGTATCAAAGCATACATTGAAGCTATTCCATACATGGCTTACGGCTGGGTAACGCTGGTGATTGTTTTGCTGGTTGCAATGGAAAAGGTCCCAGATCTAGGCGCGATGAAAAAGGCAGAAAAGCGTGCGAAGAATGGTCAAGTTCGTCCAGACGGTGCAACAGATGTCGACTTTGGTCCCGATGTATCTGCACATACCAACCCAACCATGGGCCTTGTCAACTTCTTGTTACCAATGATCGTACTTGTTGCCGCAAGTTGGTATTTTGGTATCGATCTACTTGCTGGTGTTTTCGTCGCGTTAATCTTTACTATTAGCTTTTACGGCGCACAAAAACTGATCTCGATGAACGACATGTTCGAAGCTGTTTATGATGGCATTAAAGTTATGCTACTGCCGCTTGCGACCGTTATTGGTGGTTTCATGTTGAAATCGGTCAACGACTCATTGGGCGTCACGCAGTATGTCATTGAGACCGTCAGCCCTTACCTGTCAGCGTCTTACTTCCCTGCGATTATCTTTATGATTACGGGCGCGTTGGTATTTGCAACGGCATCGTCTTGGGGAACGTTTGCAGTAGCGATGCCAATTGTTCTACCTTTGGGCGAACAGCTTGGTGTGCCTCTACACTTAACCGTTGCAGCGCTGCTTTCAGCATCAGCGGCAGGGAGCCACTCTTGTTTCTTTAGTGACTCAACCGTGTTATCTGCACAAGGTTCAGGCTGTACAGCAATGCAACACGCAACCACACAGTTTCCTTATGCGTTGATTGGTATTGTTGCAACCGCGATTTTCTTCTTCATCATCGGTTAGCCCCTTTATCTAATTGCAAAACCCTGCTCAAAAATAGCGGGGTTTTGTTCTATCAAGTCAAATGATCCTCTTAAAACTACTTTACGCCCGTTCAGTATAAAAATACTCAAAGATATACAACTGCACTCAATAAGGGTTTGGTAAACCTAATATTTTTGGTTTACGCTTAGCGAAGCGTTTATTGTGCAGCAAGGCAGCTTTTGAGTAACTAAAATGCCGCCTTAATACAGTGTTAACGGTTGGAGAGACATGAAAAAGTTAGCCCATGAGATATGGATATTTGACGGAGATCCCGTCCAATTCTTAGGACTCCCATACACCACTCGTATGACTATTGTTAGGCTTTCTGATGGTGGCCTTTGGGTTCATAGTCCAATTAAGTTATCAAATTCGATTAGAGAGCAAATCAACAATCTAGGCCAAGTGAAATACTTAATCGCTCCTAATCATTTACACCACTTGTTCTTATCTGAATGGGTATTTGCCTATCCTAGCGCAGAAGTTTATGGCACAGATGAAGTCATTAAGAAGTGCCGTGATATACACTTTCACGCTTCACTTAACCAAGGCGGTAATGCTTGGAACTCTGAGGTTGAACAAGAACTATTTTCTGGCTCTCCATTAATGGAAGAGTGTGTGTTTTATCATCGACTTTCAAAGACCTTAATTGTTACTGACCTCGTCGAGAATTTTTCTGGCCAGGACTTTAACTACTGGCAGCGGTTTGTGGCTAAAGGGGCCGGTATTCTTGCTCCGAATGGAAAAATGCCTTTGGATTGGCGCCTAAGTTTTATGTTTAGCAAACAAGAGGCTCGAAAACACTTAAATAAATTGCTGTCTTGGAAACCTAATATATTGGTTATGGCTCACGGTGAAATCGTCCTTGATAATGCAGACGAGTTCTTACAGCGCTCTTTTAAGTGGCTAGTATGAGACAACATTGAAAACTCACACAACAGAATAGACAAGAAGCTATTTTAAAACATTAGGCCCTTTTAGCTTAGTCTTAGGGACGAATTTACAGCACTACACGTTATGTTTAACGATAAGCTCCCCTATTCCTCTTAATTGAGCATTATGCAGCAATTTAAAATTCCGTTAGAATTGCACTTCAAAAACTTCAATGCGAAGAATTCTGGACATTGATACGGACATAAGTTCAAGAGTTAACATAACGCAATAGCAATCTCTTACTAATTATTTTGCATCGAGACATTGGCATACTCCCGAAACAAACCCTTCTACTCTAAAGGTTTTGTTAATAACAGTTGCCATGCTTGTTAGTTATTCTCGTTGAACTCAGTATCTTGAAGTTGTTTGAATATATAAATTTAAAAAAAAGAGACATAAGATGCACAAAAAACTCATCATTCTAAGCTTGCCTATTCTATTAGCTGCATGTGCGGCACCAAAGTATACGGTAGAAACAATCTCGAAAGAAAATCAGAGCAAGGAAATCACCATCGTAAAAGACAACGCCACGCGAGATGTTTTCTTAGATTCGATGCAAGACTGGTGTTTGGATACCGCCCATAAATGCACAGTCGTAAGCGACGGCACGCCTCCTGTTAGCTCTGAGCTAACACTTACTTACGTATCACGCTGGAGCTGGGATTTTAGAACATTTATCGCTGATGCTCAGATCAAAGCCTACAAAAATAACGAAAAAGTAGGACAAGTTGAATTTAAAGCACCAAACAGCGCGAATCCAGATAAATGGGGTAAAGACAACAAACGAATCATTTCGATGATGGATCTGTTATTCGGTAAACAAACCGTGAGTGAGGCTCAATCCAAGATTAAGCTGGGCGAAATGTAATGAGCCGAACAATTGCCCATTTAACAAGCATCATATATTTGTAGAGAAAGATAGGAATGTTTAAGTGACTGAAGTCAAAACCATTGGGCTTTTCTTTATAACCGCCATTGCAGAAATATTAGGCTGCTACTTACCTTATCTCTGGTTAAAGGAAGATAAGTCAGTTTGGCTTTTGGTACCAGCAGCGCTATGCCTTGCTATGTTTGCTTGGCTTCTATCTTTACATCCTACCGCAACTGGCAGAGTTTATGCCGCTTACGGTGGTGTCTATATTTTTGTCGCAATTCTATGGTTGTGGTGTATCGACGGCGTTCGACCAACGCTCTGGGACATAGTGGGGGTTTCTGTCGCTATGCTTGGCATGTCAATCATCATGTTTTCACCCAGAGCATCCTAAACGTAACCGAGGGAAACCCTTACGCTTAGTATTTTGGCTATGTGCTAGATTTATTGATTAATAACATTATGACGTAATTGCTACATAGCCAAAGTACGCTTGGGCTTCACCCCAAAACAGCGCTATTTATAGGAGATACTAATGAACCATGCAGTGAAGGCAAGATTTGATGAGTATCCAAAACATGTGCGTATTCGGATAGAAGAGCTACGAAATATCGTCTTAACTATCGCTTCTGAATTAAAACTGGGGGAAGTTGAAGAATCTCTAAAATGGGGAGAGCCAAGCTACAGTGTGAAAACAGGTAGCCCGGTAAGGATGGATTGGAAACAGAAAACGCCTAGTCGTTATTATCTGTTCTTTAATTGCCAAACTAAGCTCGTCGACACATTCCGCGAACTGTATAGTGACTCACTTGAGTTTCAGGGTAATCGAGCAATAATTCTATCTTTATCAGCACCTTTGCCAGAAGCTTCAATCAAGACCTGTTTAGAATTAGCATTAACCTATCAAAAGCGAAAGAACTTACCTCTTTTAGGTATGTAAGATCGCTTAATAAAACTATTTACGGCCGATTAACCATATTCAACTACTCTACCTTTGTATCCTTTTTAATGCTTCCGCAGTAAAGTTTTAGATTAAGTGGTCACGTTAATAGCGCCGTAACCAAACTAGTAATATCGAAATAAAGAAGAGTTTATGAAATCAAAAATCTTGTTCTTACTTATGCTTGGAGCTCATTTCAATGCTTTTTCAGCGACGAACTATCAAGTCAATGTGGTAGTAACAGAGCCTCAATCAACATTCATTTTTCCGACTTTTGAAATATCCTCTAAAGGAAAAAGCAAAACCAGTTTTGTCGACGGCTGCACGTACTTAGGGACCCTTTCAGAACCGAGCAAAAATAGTATACAGCTTGAAGCTACCATGTCATGCAACCAAGATGGCTCTACGTCAAGGATGGAAATGTCGGTATTTGTGCTCAACTCCGAGGGTCAAAGCGCGAGTTATGATCTTGTAGAAAACGGGATCGTGATGTGGAAATATTCTGTAGAAGTTAAGCCGTCACTTAAAAAGTGATATATCAGAAATACTAAAGTAACAATCAGCACTATTAACCGCCGTTTAAGTGTAATAGGTATATTCTTTACGACTTAATGACGTTACTTGTTGCCGCAAGTCTCCAACTCATGTACAAAGCAGCCCTAATTTTAATAGGAGCTAAGTGGCATGAATTTAATTGTACGTCAGGTAACTTTAGGTGATGCTGAAGGCATTACAAACGTCCTCAACCCCATCATTATTGAAGGTTTATACACTGTATTAGATACGCCTTTCACACCTGAAGAAGAAAAAGAGTTCATTACTCATTTCCCAGAACGGGGCGTGTTTACAGTCGCTTTATCCGAAAATAGCTCACAAGTCATAGGTTTCCAAAATATCGAGCCATTTGCACAATATACAAAAGCTTTTGACCATGTTGGCATAATTGGTACGTTTGTTAGTGACGGTGCTCGTGGCCAAGGTGTGTCTAAACAGCTTTTCAAATCGACATTCGAAGTAGCCAAACAAAAGGGTTACGAAAAACTATTTGCGTACGTTCGCGGCGATAATGAGCGAGCGTTATCAGCCTATCTCAAACAAGGCTTCGAAATCGTAGGGACCGCGAAGAAGCATGCAAAAGTTCGTGGGAAATACGTAGACGAAGTCCTCATTGAGAAGTTTTTGTAGGTGTTAAGTCGCTAAACACTAAGCACGCATATAAGAACATTTGAACCAAGACTCAATTTCCGTCGTAGAAATCTCTTTTCTAAAATAGGTTATTTGAAATGAAACTGACCTCGGAAACTGAGTCAAGAATAATAGAAATGGCATGGGAAGACCGCACCCCATTTGAGGCTATCGAATTTCAATTTGGTTTGAATGAATCCGACGTGATTCAGTTTATGCGTAGCCGGCTCAAATCAAGTAGCTTTAAATTGTGGCGTAAAAGGGTTTCGGGGCGCAATACAAAACACAACAAGCTACGAAACTCAGACATCATTAGAGGTTATTGCCCAACTCAATATAAGCCGCGATAGCGAACTGCACTTGGCATAAATTTTTATTACGAATCGCAACATTTATCGCCCTACCTTTGAACCAACTTCATGATTGGAGGGGAATAGTCACCACTTAATTCAACCTAGGTGTTTCAGGGCGATAATAAATTCAATGGGAGTCATCTTAACGTCCTCAGTCGCCATCAAACTAATGATTCCACAGAAAAGATTGATACAAAACGCCCACTAAAAGTAACTCAGATTAAGGCGTCATTTAATCCGTGTATCAATCTCTTTTACCTTCTGTTTAGGCACTAGAATCACTAACCTTCTATTTTATCTTTGAAGGCACAGATAAAAAGCTGCATGATTAAAAAGGAAAAATAGCGGATAACGGTTTAACAAGCACTCGGAGCTTGGAGGCAATTTTGAACAAATTACTTATGATGTTTGCGTTGGTTTCTTTACCTTGCTTGGCCTCTGATGATGTTGAAGATCCCTGCAAAGTAAAAGGCGGGGGCGTTATGGCTGGTTATCAGTGTGTAGAAAAGAAGATGGAATCTGCAGATAAAGAGCTTAACGAAAGTTACAAGGAAGCAATCGCTAGAATAGGTGAGGAAGAAAAAGCACTAAGGAAAACATGGTCTCAGACCGAACTGGTAGAGCCATTTCGAAAGGCCCAAAGAGCTTGGCTAAAATACAGAGACGCCGAATGTGAATTTACGGGCCTGTCTTCCACACCCTCACCCTGGCAAGGTGTCCAGATTGAAGAGTGTAAGTTAAGAATGACGTTAGAACGCGTCGAGTACTTCAATGGAGTATACGTAGGCTAAACGGATTACATCTAACAAAGCACTTCAATAAGATTCGCAACTCTTGGCAATTTCAGTTTAAATGTACTCGGTGTTTAAGATGCAAACGTTCAGGTTGAGTGGTCGCTCCGCTTACTACTTAACCCTGCGTTGTGCGTAAAGCTAATATGGGTGTGAAATAATTATGGAAAAAGACGATTTAGTTGGGCTAGTAGTTAAGTATTTCGAGAAAATAGATGCCGGTGATCCTAGCTATCTGGATCTATTCTCAGAGGATGTTGATTTTTTCTTTCCTAAATTTGGGCAAGCGAAAGGAAAGAGTGCCTTAGTGGAGTTTGGCAATAGGATTGGTAGCTCGTTGATTAGTATCTGGCACGACATAGACGGCTTTCAAATAACGACTGCTGGAAACAAGGTCATTGTTGAAGGACAGGAAGGCGGCGTAATGAGTGATGGTACCTCTTGGCCGGACAACAAAGTTTCCACAGGGCGTTTTTGTAGTGTATTTGAGTTTGAAGGAAAAATGATAAGTCGTATGTTTGTGTACGTAGACCCTGACTTCCCGAGTCGAGATTTTGAGAGAATTTCCGTGCTGTCAGGCGAGAGCAACGTGCGACAAACTGTTCAAGCCTGAATACTACCGCTACCGCATAGCATCTTTGTTATGCGGTAGTATTCGTAGTTAAGGTGTGTTAAGGGCTTTGATATCGCTTTACTCACACCTTATCAGTGCGTTAGCTATATTCCCTTACTGATAGAAATGCTACTTTCTTCAATCGTCCTGTATTATGATAATGAAAAAGATTGCACTAATTTTAAAATTAAAATAAACCAAAAATTTTTTCTAAAACTACTCCCTGTCCCTTTTCTTCTAACCGGTTGCCAGTCTACGCAAAGCCAGCTTCAGCCTATACCTGAAAACGTATTATCAAACCTATCGACTCAATGGGCAGTGGTAGAGGCCTGTTTTCACTCCGATGCTTATAGCTTAGAGCAATCCGTAAACTATCGAGAGGCCATTAACTATTCTTTTTCTACTTGGCTAGTCGATCAGTCCGATATCGATCAGTCTGTAAATGAAGCTCGTGTAGCGTTATCAGAATATCAGTCTCAGAATGATGGTTTAGGAACAACATGTAAGGATTGGCACCTACCCTTAGAATCTGGGTTGCGAGAAGTTAACAATCACAAGAATCAAGTGGCGATAAACCAGCAGCGAGCACATGAAATACATAAAGCAAACGCTTCTAAACCTGTGACGTATTCAACACCAGCATCTACTTCGACTAGTAATGTTGTTCACTGTTACAAATTGGAAGACGTTAGCTTGAATAAGAACATTCAAACCTTTAATGGAATGATATGCCCTATAGGCTGGCTTAAATATTATGGCTATTAATGTATTTGATTAATACAGCACTTAAGAATGAACTCTAAGTTTAATTTTTAGTTCAAGATTGGGTTTCTTGTTTACAATGTTATGTTTCCAGTTGGATTACCGTATTCGAATAGATTGACGAAGTTAATCAATATATGTGTATTGATGCTTACTTTTTATCGAGTTATCTTTGTTTGATAGCCATTAAAACGAGTAAGGAAACAAAGTGACTGTGTTAACAAAAGGCATACACCACGTAGGTTTAACCGTATCTAACCTAGAAGCAAGCGCGAAGTTTTTCACTGAACAATTAGGTTGGAGTGAAGTAAAAAGAAATCCAGACTACCCGGCAATATTTGTGAGTGATGGGCATATCATGCTTACACTATGGGCGGCTAAGGCTGATGCCGCCACTCCATTTGACAGAAAAACGAATATTGGTTTGCATCACTTAGCTTTACTGGTAGAGACTGAGAAGCAACTCGATGAGTTGCGTGATCAATTTATGGCGTCGGGAATCGAAATTGAGTTTGGTCCCGAGCTTGTTAAAACAGGACCCGCAAAACATTTAATGTGTTACGACCCAAGTGGTATTAGGGTTGAGTTTTTCTGGGCGGGCTCATAAAACAAACATAACAAAGTTTTATAATAGGGATTTGGCACACATGGCATTGTTAGTTTGCACCGCCTTTGGTGTTTAAGGTGCTCAGTAGAAGCTTGCGTATTGAATGCCCCTCCCCTCCTACTACACATTTTGCGACTTACGAGTAAGTCCAAAAGGATAAATGTTATGTATAAAATCGGCGTTGTTTTATTTGATGATTTCACGGATGTCGATTTCTTTCTTATGTATGACTTGCTGGGGCGCACAACCGACAGTTGGACAGTAAGTATACTTGGAACTAAATCTGAACATCATTCCCACCTCGGTATGAAAGTTAAAACAGACGGACACCTTTCTGAGGTGACGAATCAAGATGTCGTTCTTATTACAAGCGGCAAACAGGGTATTCCAGCCGCTTTAAAAGATGCTGAATTTATGTCAGCGTTGAATCTTGATCCAAATAGGCAGCTAATAGGTTCGATTTGTGCGGGATCATTCATCCTCCATGAACTCGGTTTACTAAAAGGCAAGCGATTAACAACAAACCCAGATGCAAAGGCTGTTCTACAAAGTATGGGAGGAGATGTTCAGGATCTGCCTCTCGTGATAGACGGTAATGTAGCGACGGCCGGTGGCTGTCTTTCACTGATGTATCTAATTGGTTGGTTAACAGAGCGGCTATTTGACTCAAACAAACGAAAAGCTATACAAAATCAATTGATACCTGCTGGGCAATTAGAGCTGTTTGAAGAACTTATTGCCACAACTATTCAATCAGCAGAGTTAGCAAGCTCGGATAACAAGGCGTTAAATAATCATTCATAACATGTGGTGTTTTACATTACGTTAGTTTTAGTGTTTAGGGTAAGTCACACATCAGTCTTGTGTGACTTACCCTTGAACATAACGCCACTTGGGGAAATTAACTTACAGGGAGTAAATCAATTGGTAAAAATGTACGGTTCTGAAGAGACAAGAGCGTTTTGCTGTAATTGTAAAGAAGTAACGCTGCATCGGTACGAAAGCTTCTCTAAAGCGCAGGAAAAGACCGAGAAAAAAGCTAAAGGTTTCTTCTCAGGTCTATTTGCAGCAATAATTAGCTCATTAATGGAAGGCGAAGCGACTGGTGACTACAAATGTACAATATGCGGCACCAATCTTCACACGCCAGATAATTTAGATTAATAGTCATTGTCTCTAATGCCACGGCTAGTGGCACGCAACATGATTTATAGACGGCTCTAGTGGGTTTGAAGCGTATACACCTTATGCATTGCATTTAGGGTTTTGAGGTTGTGTTGCGGATCAGGTAGTGCGCTTTTATCTTTAACAAGGGGCTAACGCAGAGCAAAAACAAGGGACAAGAAAAGAAGTAGTTTTATTTGAGTATAAATGAATTACAGACACAAAAAAGCCCACCAAAAGGTGGGCTTTTTTAAAATTTGGTGGGTCCGGGCGAACTCGAATCGCCGACCCCTACCATGTCAAGGTAGTACTCTAACCAACTGAGCTACGGACCCAAATTTTTATGTTCCTAACCATTCA
Source organism: Vibrio sp. Vb1166 (assembly GCF_033338695.1). NCBI lineage: Bacteria > Pseudomonadati > Pseudomonadota > Gammaproteobacteria > Vibrionales > Vibrionaceae > Vibrio > Vibrio sp. Vb1166. The sequence continues at coordinate 73,439 of NZ_JAWOTE010000002.1, forward strand.
ATTCAGAATGGTGCGTCCGAGTGGACTCGAACCACCGACCCCCGCCATGTCAAGGCGATACTCTAACCAGCTGAGCTACGGACGCATTTCTCTGGAACGACGAGGATATTAGCTATAAGCGAACGACGGTGCAAGCACAAATTTACCAACTTTGAACCGTTTGGCGAAAATGTAAACTCAACACGCGTTTTCAGATGATTTTATCGACAAGGACTGAGCCTGCAGGGTTTAAAAGTGTGATCTATATAACTTTTATTATCTCACTTAATTGTCGTAAGGCACTTCACTGAGCATCCAAATCTGTAAGGTTTGCGATACCTTAGGGCAAGTGCCGAACAAAATCTGATATTTAGGTTTAAATGGTTCGCCGATATAGGTTGTACGAATCAACTCTCCTGTTTTGACGTCCACTTGAGTGCTCACCCTGCCTTTGAAGTTTTGAAATATGACAAACTGCTCACTGTGGTAAACCATTTGCTCTCGGTAAAACAAGAAATGATCTTGGGGTGTCTCTGTCAATTCACACTCCAGTGGTTTCAAATTAGGTATCGCACTAACATTAGATGCGATGAACAATGCTGACAAAATCCATCCGTATCGCATATGGCTGCCCTATTCTGCACTCTTTTTCAAAGTATAGGTCTTGCCTTGAGGACAGATACAAAAAAGGCTTTGATCATCTCTAATCAAAGCCCCTTGTTTCTGCTGGTTAATTGTCGTGTTTAGTCGTCCGCCTCAAACACAACGTTATAATTTTCGGTGTATGTACAATTCGGCTGACGGCTACAAGTAAAGAAACGTCTCCCTTTGAACTCACCTTGGCTTGCGGTTTTAATGATCATCGGACTGCCGCATTTTTTGCAAAAGCGCACTTCTTTATCGGGCTCAATCAAATCAATGTGTGCCGCAAGCAAACGACGTAATCGCCCAACTTGATAACTGTGCTTTATCGAAGCGCCGATTAAAGGCAGGTTGGCCGTCTTACAAACATGAATCAATAACTTTTGTCTTTCTATCTTACCCTTGTTTAGCTCCTGCCCATTATCCAATTCAACGATAACGCGCGGCTCTAGTGTCCTTGGGTCACAAATAACGTAATCAAAATAGCTTCGAGATATACGATTGTTCGCGACAAAAAACTGCTTCTTATTTTTGATTTCTTTTGGCGTAACCAAACTGGACATGTTTACTTTCGCGAATACTACGGCATGCTCCCCGACCGCCGCTCTTAACGCATTATAGAACGCACCCTCTTGACCTCTGAGCAGAGGGCCTTTCGAGCGATAAGGATAATCACGCGTGTCATCGTGCTTAATCACGTACTTTTGAATAACAAAGAAGAATAAAACCAGAAGAACAACAATGATAAAAATGTTGGTCATAAATAAAGTGCATCCAAAACAACTCGTTGCTCAAAGCGTAAATGGAAATGTTATGCAGAGCAACAAAACCTCGCAATTTTGAGGCGCCACGACGATAGCGAGAAACAGAAAATTTTGCTCACCAATAAAAACGAGCCAATCACACACTTGGATTGGCTCGTTTAAATTTTGTTAATACATTATGTATGCTAAGAATCAACTATTAGCGTCTGGCTGATTCTCTGGCATCGCATCAATAAAAGCTGGCAGTTGATTGCATGACTGCACAACAGCGTTAATGGTTGGATAAAGAGAAGTATCTACACCAAAGCGTTGTGCGTTATAAAATTGTGGTACCAGACAAATATCGACAATAGATGGCGAGCTTGTCAGGCTAAACTTGCAATCACCATTTAGTTTACGATGCTTCTGAAGTTTCTCTTCTAATGCTGTAAAACCTTTGTGGATCCAGTGATGAATCCAAGCGACTTTGCGCTCTGGTTCGCAAGCTAGCTCCCCCTCTAAATACTGTAGAACTCTTAAGTTATTCAGGGGATGAATCTCCATTGCAATATCCTGAGCCAAAGCTTGCGCTTGGTATCGAAGCGGCGTTTGCTCGGGGATCACAGTGACATCCGGGTAGTGTTCTTCTAAGTATTGAATGATCGCCAGTGACTGGGTTAACTGAACCTCCCCATCCACTAGCAAAGGAACCAGTTCAGAAGCGTTTAACTCATGGTACTCGTCACTGTGTTGTTCGCCACCATTGCGCACCAAGTGTACCGATTTTGAATCATACGATAACTCTTTAAGATTCAAGCAAATACGCACACGATATGCCGCCGATGATCGCCAGTATCCGTATAAAATCATGCTATCGCTCATATCGTCTCCCAACCAGCACTGTTAGTGCTTGAGATATTGGCTAACTTGTTGGTCAATCGAACCGAATATGTTGTTGCCATCCGCATCGAACATTTCCAATCTAATTGAATCTCCAAACGACATGAAGTTAGTCGACGGCTTACCATCACGAATGGTTTCAATCATGCGAACTTCCGCGATACATGAATAACCAACACCACCCTCCTCAATCGAAGTGCCATATTCGGCGCCTTGCTTATTAGAGACCGTGCCAGAACCTATAATTGCCCCAGCAGATAGCGGGCGCGTTTTAGTCGCATGAACAATTAAGTCTGCAAAATCAAACGTCATATCGATACCCGCATTTGGGCGACCAAACGGCTTGTGGTTGTATGTCGAGACCAGTGGTAAATGCACTTTGTTTTCGTACCACGCATCGCCTAGTTCGTCAGGTGTTACTGCCACAGGAGAAAACGCAGAAGAAGGTTTAGATTGGAAAAAACCAAACCCTTTAGCTAACTCTGCCGGAATTAGACCGCGCAGTGAGACATCATTCACCAGCATGATCAAACGAATCGACTCCTGAGCCTCTGCAACACTCGCGCCCATTGGTACGTCACCAGTTACCACAGCAACTTCACCTTCGAAATCAATACCCCATTCATCACTCGCAAACTCGATGTTGTCACAAGGTCCAATAAAGGCATCAGAGCCTCCTTGGTACATCAACGGGTCCGTCCAAAAACTCTCTGGCATTTCAGCGCCGCGAGCTTTTCGAACCAACTCAACGTGGTTTACGTAAGCACTGCCATCAGCCCACTGATAAGCGCGAGGAAGCGGCGACTCACAGTAGTGCGCTTCAAACTCTTCATACCCTGCAACCGTGCCATTGTTCAGTGCAACGTATAGCTCTTCCAGTTGCGGTGCTAGCGTATCCCAGTTATCAAGCGCCACCTGCATCGTCGGTGCTAAGTTCATAGGGTGGAAAATTTCTGTCGCAGGTACGCAGCGCGTTAAGTCTTTGCTCACGACCATCAACAAACCGTCACGAGTGCCATTTTTCTTGGTTGCTAATTTCATCCTTGCCTCTTACTTCTCTTGCCAGCTATAGACGTATTCTTTGTTTTCTACTTTTTCCAGCTCATCCGAAAACTGAAGTGCGTGACGCGTATCAATCATGACCGCAACTTCGTCGGCAAAAGTCTTCTTATGCTCTCGCCCTGCTTTGAATGCTTTCGGGTGAGGACCATGCGTAAATCCTGCTGGATGGAATGTCACCATGCCTGCTTCAATGTTGTCACGGCTGAAAAAATCACCTGCATGGTAGAACAAGACTTCGTCATAATCGTCATTGTTGTGGTAGAACGGTACTTTGAGCGCTCCAGGATCACTTTCAATTGGACGAGGAACGAAGGTACACACCACAAATCCTGCTCCTACAAATGTAGTATGTGCAGAAGGCGGTAAATGGTAACGATGTGACATAAGTGGACGAATATCACGCCAGTTCACTTTTACTACCGCCAAATCACCATGCCACCCAATCGCATCCAGCGGGTTGAATGGGTAAGTGATAACACTGACTTTATCGTGGCGTTTCACCTGAACCTGTGTTTGATTCTCAGAATATTGAGCACGGAACTGATCGTTGATCGACGGCGTTTCTAAAACCGCCGGATCAAACACCGCGTGGTTTCCAACCATGCCTTTTTCGGGCAATGTATAAGCCGCATCGGTGTTTTCAATCATCAGAATGAACATCGGCTCGCTTGGTTCTAAACGCCAGCTCGTTGAGCGCGGGATCATGACATAATCCCCTTCGCTCACTTTCAAATGACCATAATCACAGTAGAGATCTGCCGTACCTTGGTGGATGAATAGCAGTTCGTCGCCATCTGCATTTCTCACCAAGAAGTCCATTTTTTCATCCATACGCCAAACACGAACTTTACAATTCGCGTTGTGTAATAGATGCGGGACTGCCCAAGGGGTAATATGGCTGGCTTTTTCGACTAGATTAAAATCAAACGCTCGTGGACGTAGCTCGCCCTCCCACTCAGACCACCCCGTTGGGGCATGTTGATGATGAAAATGTGTTGCGGGGCCGAAGAAGCCACTTCGACCTGCCTCACGTTCATAAATTGCCTCTTCCGGGAAGTCAGCATGTGCTTGTTTAGAGCACACTCCCTCCCGGTGAGGGAATGTGATCCATTTATGCATCGCTCAATACTCCTCGGCGAATTTGGTCTTCTTCTATCGATTCAAACAACGCTTTGAAGTTACCCTCGCCAAAGCCTTCATTGCCTTTACGTTGGATGATTTCGAAGAACACAGGGCCGATAACGGTTTGAGTAAAGATCTGTAGCAAGATGCCATCTTTCGTTGGTGCACCATCAATAAGAATCTGCAAATCACGAAGCTTGCTTACATCTTCACCGTGGCCTTCAACACGCTGATCGACTTTCTCGTAATAAGTATCTGGCGTTGGCATAAAGTCCATGCCTCGCTCACGCAAGGTTTTGACCGTTTCGTAGATGTCGTCAGTGGTCAATGCGATGTGTTGAATACCTTCGCCATTGTATTCACGGATAAACTCTTCAATCTGTGATTTATCATCTGACGACTCATTGATAGGAATTCGGATTTTGCCGCAAGGTGCGGTCATCGCACGGCTGACAAGACCAGTCAGCTTACCTTCGATATCGAAATAACGAATTTCGCGGAAGTTACCAATGCGCTCATAGAAACCAGACCAGACATCCATGTTGCCTTGCTTAACGTTGTGCGTTAAGTGGTCGATTTCGTAAAGACCAACATTCGCTTTTGATAAACGTTCATCAGCATCATCATAAAAACGAAAATCGACATCATAAATACTCTGCTTTCCATAACGGTCGACAAAATAAAGCAAGCTTTCACCGATGCCATAAATAGCAGGAATGCTTAGCTCCATCGGCCCAATTTCCGTTTTATATTCTTTACCGCCTTTCTCTAACGCATGCGCCAGAGCAACTGTGGCGTCTTTCACACGAAATGCCATGCCACAAACCGACGGACCGTGAACTTTGGCGAATCCCTCAGCTTGGCTATGCGGCTGCGCATTCACAATAAAGCTAATGTCACCTTGTCGATATAACCACGCTTCTTTTGAGCGATGCTTTGCAATCTCCGCAAAACCTAACGATATAAACAGATCTTTAAGCTGTTGAATGCCTTTGTTGTCAGCAGCAGTATATTCAACAAACTCAAATCCGTCTGTTCCTAGTGGGTTATATGCATCAACCATGACTTTCTCCTTGTCTCAGTAGCTTTTGTTTGGACTTATTTTTCTAACTTGGCGCAGGTCTTGAGAAATTGGAATACGTGGGGAGAAATCTTTATCTTGGCGATTTTTACGCATAATTGTAAAATATATGTTACACACAGAGAACGCATCGAACCCACTTTCGTAAACATCAAACAAACTGCTTATTTTCAATATATTAGATTGATATTTTCGGCTTTACGCCACCACATAAAATGTAAACAAGTTGTTACTTTGGCATTTTATCTTGGCAACGTAGCTCAAAAAGCAAAAGGGGATGGAAAGTCTATTGCACCCTATCTCTATCCGATTTATTCATTTGATCCTGCAAAACATCAAAAGTAATGTTTCGTGACGCTTCATACAGTTCGAAAGGCTCATTGGTCAGAATCGTGTCATGGATACCCCTTTATTGATTCACCTCAGTTTTATTCAAAAGTAACTGTGCCATAAGTGGTGCTCTGTTCCCTATCGAGCCGAGCCACAAGGCTTCACGCTCGATCAGAAAAAGAGACATCTAATGACACACATCAATCAAGAACGCTTAGTTGAACACTTTTGCCAACTAGTACGTATCGACAGCGAATCAAAAAACGAAAAACAAATTGCAGAAACACTGGCAGAACAGCTAGGCGAGCTAGGCTTTACCGTACGCAAACTTCCAGTACCTGAGCACATTTCTAACGGTTTTAACGTGTACGCCCGTTTAGACGGCAAAAAAGACGGCTCTATTCTAATGAGCTGTCATATGGATACGGTCACTCCAGGTATTGGCATTGAGCCAATCATCGAAGACGGCGTTATCCGTTCAAAAGGCAATACGATTCTTGGTGGCGATGATAAATCTGGTATTGCTGCCATCATGGAAGCCGTTCGTTGTATTCAAGCGGAAAACCGTGAGCACAAAACGTTAGAACTTGCTTTCACCGTGTATGAAGAAGGCGGTTTATTCGGTTCACAATACTTCGATATGTCACACGTCACTTCAACGGAAGCAATCGTGTTAGATACGGGTGGCCCTATTGGCACCATTGTGACCGCAGCCCCAGGCCAGCAAAAGATCATGGCAAAAATCAAAGGTCGACCAGCACACGCAGGGCTTGCGCCAGAAGAAGGCATCAGTGCGATCATGGTGGCGGCTGATGCTATCAACCAAATGAAGCTACTTCGCATCGACGAAGAAACGACAGCCAACATCGGTATGGTTAACGGCGGTCAGGCCACAAACATTGTTATGCCTGAATTAAAAATCGTGGCAGAAGCACGCTCCCTGAATGGCGATAAACTAGATGCTCAGGTCAATCATATGATCTCAACATTAGAGTCTGTCTGTAAAAAACACGGTGCAGAAGTCGAAATTGAATCTAGCCGAGCCTACGACGCTTTTGTTATTGAAGAAAACCACCCACACGTAAACGCTATAAAAACAGCGTTTTCAGAGTTGGGAATTGACGCCTTCACAAAAGGCACTGGCGGCGGTAGCGATGCCAATAACTTTAACAAGAAAGGTCTCACAACGGTCAACCTTTCAACTGGCATGGCAAAAGTACACACGACAGAAGAGTTTATCGCGGTAAGTGATATGGTCAAAATCACTGAGTTCGTGAAACATTTCCTAGTCAGTTAACGTCGTGCCTTTTGAAGAGCAGACTGACTATCTTCCCCTTCTAGCCTGTGCTTGAAGGGGATTTTAATTTGTATCGAAGCAAAATTACTTCCCGTCATGCCAACTTGATATCAGATCTTCAAAGAAATTCCCCTAGCTCACTTTTTGAGACCAGACAGCTCAACACCTGACACCCTGTTACAGTAATGTTAAAACTCGATTGTGTAGACAATTTATACAATATACATTTTTGGCATCTTTCAGGATGAAAAGAGTGAGACAAGGATGAAATTACCTAAGTTGCTTTTATTAGCGTCGATGATGAGTCCAATACTGGCAACATCAAGCTATGCCGCGCCGTATCCCGTAGGTGTGACCCTCGATGAGACACAAGAAATTACGCTAAACAATGGGGCTGAAGTTACTTCTATTGACCCAGCCAAGCAAGCCGCAGAGCCCGCTTTCAATCTCGGTCGAGACCTGTTTGAAGGTCTGGTCATTCAAGATAAGCAAGGTAAAACCATTCCTGGTGTTGCTGAATCTTGGTCAGTCAATGACAACAATACAGTTTATACCTTCCACTTACGTGATGCAAAATGGTCAAATGGCGAAACGGTCACTGCACAAGATTTTGTCTACAGCTGGCAACGCTTACTGAATCCAAGCACTGCTTCACCGTACGCTTGGTTTGCGGCCATTCCAAATATCGAAAACTCGCAAGCCATTATGAAGGGCGAAGCCGAGCCTGAGTCTTTGGGCGTGAAGGCGCTGGATGAAAAAACGTTCCAGGTAACACTCGAAGAGCCTATTCCCTTCTTTACGAAACTATTAAGTCATCCAGTGCTTGCCCCCGTTCATAAAGCGACCATTGAAAAACATGGCAACCGTTGGACCCAGCCAGAACATATAGTTACAAATGGTGCGTTTACTGTCTCTGAATGGAAAGTTAACGAAAAACTGGTGATGGTTAAAAATACACATTATTGGGACTCAAGCAATGTAGTGCTGGAAAAAGTCACCTGGCTACCAATTGGTGATGCAAACGTAGTGCTAAACCGCTACCTAGCCGGTGAGATAGACCAAGCGGTTTCCATTCCTGCCGCTCAGAAGAAAAAGTTAATTCAACAACGCCCACAAGAAGTGGCAAGCACCAGTGCGTCTCTTGGCTCCACATTCTATTACCTCAACACTCAACAAGGGCCAACAAAAGACGTGCGGGTTCGTAAAGCCCTCTCATATGCCATTGACCGTCAACTGTTAACGAGTGCTATTTTGAGAAACGGTGGGGTTCCAATGTATACCCTTGTGCCACCTCAAACAGATGGTTTTAAATCTCACACTCCTGAGTTCGCAACTTGGAACCGCCATAAACGTATCGAAAAAGCGCAGCAATTACTGTCAGAAGCTGGATACGATAAAAGCAATCCGCTTAAGTTAACGTTTACCGTACCAACTTTCTCGATGGACGTAAAAATGGCAACCACCATGGCAGGCATGTGGAAAAGCCGATTGGGTGCGCAAGTCACGATAAAACAGCTAGAACCGAAAGTGTTCTACGCACTTAAAGAGCCGACCGACATTACTCGCGGCGGCTGGACGGCCGACTACAATGAAGCCTCTACATGGTTGGATATCTTCGTTTCTAGTGGCGAGTACAACGATTCTCGTTATAACAACCCGCAATACGACGAGTTAATGGCTCGCTCAAAGACCATGAGCAACCCATCAGAACTGTATTTACAAGCAGAAAGCATGCTGATTGAAGACATGGCCATTATTCCTATTTATCGTCCGGGTAACGATCAATACCTCATCAAGCCTTATGTGGGCGGCTACGAACTGACAAACCCTGAGTCGTCGTACTACCGCAAGAATGTCTATGTAAAAGCCCACTAAAAGCATGTTTTCGGTCTGAGTCGGCAAGTTCAATGTTTACTTGCCGTTCCTCATATCTCTCGGTGGAGAAGGCAACCTGAGCTCAGACCATTTTTTATTCATAACCGTTCGAAGTGATTTCGGATGACCAAAGGATGATGGATCATGATTTGGTACATTGTTAAGCGATTAGCTATCGCTATCCCCACGCTTCTATTCATCGCACTCGTATCATTTTGGCTGATGCACATTGCACCAGGGGGACCATTTGATATGGAACGGCCTATGCCAGAAGTGGTACGTGCTAATATCGAAGCAAAATTCCATTTGGACCAGCCCTTCCTTACTCAGTTTTGGATTTACATTGGTAATTTCATACAAGGAGATCTCGGTCCGAGCTTCGTTTATCAAGACTTCAGTGTTACACAGCTCGTCGCACAATCATGGCCTGTTTCAGCAGTATTAGGCGTACTCTCTTTTTGTATTTCCGTTCCACTTGGCATGTTGCTTGGCACCATTGCGGCATTGAACCGAAATAGCCGCCTAGATTACGGCCTGATGACACTTTCGATGACTGGAGTTGTGGTTCCGGCTTTCGTGCTTGCTCCAGTTTTAGTCATGATTTTCGCTATTCAGCTCGGCTGGTTCCCTGCTGGTGGTTGGGAAGGAGGAAAGCTGGCTTTTCTTGTTCTTCCCGTGCTCAGCCTGGCGATTGGCTCCATTGCGAGTATTGCACGCGTCATGCGTGGCGCAATGATTGAAACACTCAACCAACCATACATTCGAACGGCAAAGGCCAAAGGTTTGTCCACAACCTACATTTTATTCCATCACGCTTTGCGACCATCCCTGATTCCCGTCGTTGCGATGCTCGGCCCTGCGTTTGTGTCTGTCGTGACAGGCTCGGTAATTATCGACATTTTCTTTGGTACAGGTGGCATGGGACAACACTTTGTGTCTGGGGCTCTCAACCGCGACTACGGCCTAGTAATGGGCATTACTCTGATTGTCGCTTCACTCACTATCTTCTTTAACCTTGTGGTCGACTTGCTATATACGATTATCGACCCTCGTATACGCGTTTAGGAGTCCGGCATGTTAACGATCAAAAAACTGGATACACAAGCTCTTCAAGATCAAGTCGTCGACAATATTGAAGCCGTCGAAGGTCGCAGTCTTTGGCAGGATGCATGGACTCGATTTCGTAAAAACAGAGCCGCGATGACATCAGTGTATGTTTTGGCGTTCATTACCTTATGCATCACCTTCGGCCCCTCTCTTGCCGCTTTTGGCCATGATGAAATTGACTGGGAAGTGCTCATCGATCCATACGAGCTAGGGAAACCTTCACTGAGCAGTGGCCATTACTTTGGTACCGATGATCTCGGGCAAGATGTCTTTGCTCGCACGATGCAAGGCGGCAGGCTCTCTATTTTGGTGGGTTTTGTCGGCGCCTTAGTCGCCGTTGTTATTGGTACGATTTGGGGAAGTATTTCCGGCTATCTTGGCGGCGTTGTCGATAGCGTAATGATGCGCATTATTGAGGTGCTCGATTCGGTGCCATTTATGTTTATGGTTATCCTGTTTGTTACCCTTTTTGGCAACAACATCTACCTGATTTTTATCGTGATCGGAATGGTATCTTGGCTGGGCATTGCCCGTGTTGTACGTGGTGTCACCTTCGGTCTAAAAAAGAGAGAGTTCATCGAAGCCGCACACTCTATTGGGGTTTCTAAATTGACAATTGTCCGACGCCATGTTCTGCCTAATGTGCTTGGGATCGTGATGGTTTATTCCTCATTAATGGTACCAGGATTCATTATGTTCGAATCGTTTTTGAGCTTCTTAGGGCTTGGTGTTCAACCACCCGACACGAGCTGGGGAATCCTAATTTCCGAAGGCGCAAAAACGATTGACGTTGCATTGTGGATGCTGCTTTTTCCCTCTCTGTTTTTAGTTGCCACCCTCTTTTGTTTTAACTTCATCGGCGATGGCTTGCGTGATGCTCTTGACCCGAAAGACCGATAAGGACAAACCCATGCTATCTATTGAAAACATGAACGTGCGCTTCGATACGCCAGATGGGCAAGTGCAAGCGGTCAGTAATCTCTCCTACTCGATTAAAGCGGGCGAAACTCTTGGGATTGTTGGGGAATCAGGTTCGGGAAAAAGCCAATCTGTTTTCGCATTAATGGGGTTAACCGCAGACAACGGCGCCGTGTCTGGAAGCGCAATGTTCCACGGTGATGATTTACTCGCGATGTCGAAAAAGCAGCTCAACCGCATCCGTGCAGAGAAAATCGGAATGATCTTTCAAGATCCGATGACGTCACTTAATCCATTCATGAAAATTGGCAAGCAGCTTTGTGAAGTTCTCATGATTCATAAAGGAATGAGCCGAAAACAAGCAAAAATTGAATCGATTCACATGTTGGATGCGGTGCGTATTCCCTCTCCCGAAACTCGGATGAATCAATACCCTCACGAATTATCTGGCGGAATGCGTCAGCGAATCATGATAGCGATGGCGTTGTTGTGTAAGCCCGAGTTATTAATTGCAGACGAACCAACCACCGCATTAGATGTAACCGTTCAGGCTCAAATTTTGACGCTATTACGAGACTTACAACAAGAGTTCAATACGGCCATTTTACTGATCACTCACGATATGGGCGTCGTCGCCGAGATGTGTGATCGCGTATTGGTCATGTATGGTGGTCAAAAAATGGAGCAATCCGATACCGAGACATTGTTCGCTCAACCTGCTCACCCCTATACTCAAGGCCTGCTAAAGGCTATTCCTTCTATCACTGAAGATATGCCGCGTTTACCAACCATCCCAGGTAACCCACCAAGTGCGTTGATTAACCATAAAGGGTGTCCGTTTAGAGAGCGGTGCGAGCATCGAGAGACGCGTTGCCAATATGAAACCCCACGGTTTTCTCCATTAAACACGAGCCAGTCCATTGCCTGTCACGTTAACGCACCCAGTGTTATCACTCCTATTCAAATAAAAGCTTAAGGAGGCGTTATGAATAAAAAAGAAGTCCTCATGTCTGCTCGTGATTTAAACGTCCACTTTCCTGTGTCACGTCACCTTATTCCAAGTCGAAGTAAAATCGTGAAAGCGGTCAATGGTATCGACTTAGATGTTTATAGAGGCGAAACACTTGGCATTGTGGGGGAATCAGGCTGCGGAAAATCAACGCTTGCACGCGCCTTACTTCGCTTAATTGAACCTACACATGGCGAGTTGACTTGGAAAGATCAAGACATGCGCGGGTTTAGTAAGAAAGAGCTTTCCTCTCGACGTAGAGAATTTCAGATGGTGTTTCAAGACCCATCCGCTTGTTTGAATCCGAGGTTAACCATCTCAGAATGCATCGCCGAACCACTGCTCACCCATGAGCCGCAACTTAAACGGGCAGAGGTAGAAAAGCGTGTCATCGCTATGATGGATAAAGTGGGTCTCTTGGCGAGCCAGCGAAACCGCTATCCACATGAATTTTCCGGAGGTCAATGTCAGCGTGTGGGCATTGCTAGAGCGTTAATTCTCAATCCAGATTTGGTCGTGTGTGATGAACCCGTTAGTGCGCTAGATGTCTCCATACAAGCTCAGGTCATCAATCTTCTAGATGATCTTAAACAAGAAATGGGGTTAACACTGGTGATGATTGCGCACGACTTAAGCGTGGTGCGCCACATCAGCGACCGCGTTATGGTGATGTATCTTGGTAAACCTATGGAAGTAGGACGTTACGATAAAGTATTTGATGATGCACAACACCCCTACACCAAAGCACTGTTATCTGCTGTCCCGATAGCTAATCCGCAATTAGCACGTGACCGTGAAATACAACTATTGCCCGGCGACCTTCCTTCTCCACTTAACCCACCTAGCGGTTGCGTTTTTCGTACTCGATGCCCAGAAGCAACAGAAGTATGCGGGCAACAGAACCCAATAAAAACAGGCTCGGAGCAGCATCATATCTATTGCTCAAATATGACTTTAGGAACCATTTAATGAACAATACTAACTCAGTAAACCAACGCCTTACGTTATTGCGTGAGGCAATGTCCTTTCACAACGTGTCTGCATATATCGTGACCAACAATGACCCGCATAACAGCGAATACTCAGCGGATCACTGGTTAGCGCGAAGCTGGATTTCAGGTTTTACCGGCTCAGCAGGCGATGTCGTCATTACCCAACAAGGTGGTGGCCTGTGGACTGATGGTCGTTACTATATTCAAGCTGAAGAACAGTTACACGGCACAGGACTTGAACTGTTTAAAGCCAAACAACCAGAAACGCCGACAATTGCCAAATGGCTGGCTACCACGCTCCCAGAAAACAGTATTGTCGCGGTTGACGGGCGCGCCATCAGTTACGCTTTTTATCAAGGCCTCAAACAAGCCTTTGAAGCGAAAAACATTAAGATCATTCTCGACCTAGATTTGCTCACACCGATTTGGCTTGAAAGACCACCTCGCCCAAGTGCACCCGTATTCGAGCACCCCACCGCTTTTGCTGGCGTTGACACAGAAAATAAGTTAGCGAGAATCCGTTCTTGGTTAACCGAGAACCAAGTAGATAGCTTATTAGTGTCAACGCTAGATGATGTCATGTGGACAATGAATATTCGAGGTGGTGATACGAATTACTGCCCAGTTTCTGAAGCCTATCTAGTCGTAGAGCAATCACTTGCGACACTGTTTATTGATAAAGCCAAACTGCCTCAAGACGTTGAAAGAGCGCTGACCAAGCAGAGTGTACACATTCGCCATTACAACTACGTAAGTCAGTATTTGAATCAGCAATGTGAGGGATTATCGCTCGCTTTTAACCCGACCCACACAGACAGCTTATTGGTGAGTTCGATTGAACAGAATCTGAATCTAAAGCCAATGGCTTGCCCTGTAATGGCAATGAAGGCCATAAAAAATGCGACCGAGCTAACTAGCCTAGAACAGGCATTAACAGATGATGGTGTGGCAATCGTAAGGTTTATGAACTGGCTCGAAGAGCAAGTTCCAAGCGGACTCGTTACAGAATTGTCTGCTGAGGCACAACTGAATCACTATCGCCGTCAAACCCAACATTATGTGAGTGACAGTTTCCGCACTATCGCAGGCTTCGCAGCTCACGGGGCAAAAATGCATTATGCCGCCGATGAAGAAAGCAATGCCGCAGTCAATGAAAGCAACTTCTTTCTCGTCGATTCTGGTGGCCAATACCTTGGCGGGACAACAGACATCACCCGTACTTTCCACTTCGGGTCACCGACCATTAAGCAGCGCAAAGATTATACCTTGGTGCTCAAAGCGGTCATCCGACTGACTCAGACTCGATTCATGAAAGGCTCTACGGGTGCCAATCTTGATATCATGGCGCGTGGCGTCTTATGGCAACATGGTATTGATTACAAGTGCGGCACTGGACACGGCGTGGGCATTTGCTTGAATGTTCACGAAGGCCCACAAAATTTCTCGCAAAGCCACCACGAGGTTGAACTAAAACCGGGTATGGTCATTACTAATGAACCAGGCGTTTATCGCGAAGGTGAGTACGGGGTAAGAATAGAGAACATTCTTAAAGTTGTAGAAGTAGAACAAAATGAGTTCGGCACGTTTTACGGTTTTGAGACCATCACTCTTGCTCCAATTGCGACCAACGCCCTTGATTTATCAATGCTAGATCAAGCAGAGCTAGACTGGCTCAATCATTACCATTCACGAGTCTATCAAGCACTTAGCCCTTTTCTTGATGCGCAAGATAAAAACTGGCTTCAACGTACAACCCAACTTATTGAGAAATAGGATATCAGCAAGCTTTATAACGTTTTCATTTTCATCTCAAACTCCTTGTTTGCCAGCCTTCGGGCTGGTTTTTTTTATAGAGATAACGGCGTGAAAAACAAAAACGCCCCGCAATGTTAGCGAGGCGATCAATTAAATTAAAATGATGCAGTTAAAATGCCCTATTGACGACACTTCTGAGCATCAAAATCAACGACGATGGCGGCATTCTCAAAGTCACCAGATACTTTAACGTAGCCCCAGTAGTTACTCTGATTTGACAACGTAATACACTCTCCATTACCAATATTATCTGACCACCCGTGACGATTAGTATCATCCGGCCAACCAGAGTTACTGTATTCAAGCTTTAGGTTGCCCGTACCATTCCCCGTCGTTATCGCCAGATTTGAGCTCTCATTCACCGCTGGCACGCTTAGCCAAATGGTTTGTTGATTTGCCAAGCAAACGGGCTCTCCTGCTGTTAGGCGCCCACCGCTTACTTTACTTTGCACCGCGCAGTCTTGTGGCAATGTGTCATTACCGCCCAACGTTGAGATAACAACACTATGAGTGGCGGTTGCCGTCAAGCCTTCACTGTCTGTCACACTTAGACTGACCGAATACTCCCCTTCACTCCCATATTGGTGCGTCGGCTTGGTTTGTGTACTTGTCGAGCCATCACCGAAGTCCCATAAGACGCTGACGATCTTCCCGTTTGGGTCTGTACTGTTTTCACTGCTAAATGTAATGCTTTCACCGACTTTCCCCTTGTTGTTTGCGGTTATGACTGCATTAGGTGCACCATTTGAGACAAGGGCTTGCTGCCACTGCTCAAACTCACTTTGATATAAATTCGCCCATTGGGTGATCGTTGCTTTGTAATTGCTCCAATTCCCTTGGCGTGTTTCCACCAGCATTTGGTTTACGTCATCTTTATGATTTTCAAACATAAAACGTACAGCTAAGTACCCCCAACGATAAATTCGATCGACATCAAACCCATCATAAGTAGTCTCGAAAATCTCACTTAAGGTATATGTCGAGCCGTCTAGAATCGTCTCAAGTGCTGCTTGGTTGTCATTTTCTTGAGCGACATACTCTGCAATGCCTTCACTCCACCACACTATTTTTTCAGTTGGATGACTAAACCCTCCATAGAGATCAAATCGACCATCTAAGTAATGCACGTATTCGTGCTCTAGGTTCCAGACAAAGTGATCCGCGTTCGCATAAGAGGCTTCATAAGCAATAAAGTTGGGAATATTCCCCGGCTGGGAAGGGTCGCCCTCCAAGTACATACCGCCATTGTCAGTACTAATATCGAAAATTGGCCCTGCGTACTTACCATAATCAGTGCTTGAATCGAAGATATTGACTTGGAGCTGGGTGTTGTGGTCATCTTTTACTGGCTGTTCACCCGTTTCTAAAGACTGATGAAAGTAACCCTCTTCGTAACCCATTTTAGAACATGCGGCCGCGTGTTGCTCTTGCGTCATATTCTGGGACAATATTCGAATTGTCGGACTACAGGTATAAGTTTGCGATAGCACCAAGCCTTTTAGCTCAGTTTCGAAATTACAAATTCCGAACTCACTACAATCTGCGTAATATGAGGCGGTGTCCGCCGCCGCAAGCCAAACCGCGTCACCCCGACCATACATTTCATACTGTTCAAAGATTCGACTCAGCTGACTCTTCACAACAGAACTCGCGTTACCTGTATACTTGGTCAGACGCCCGAGCTCTCGCCCCGCATTCGCGGCCATAAACTCATCTTCAGCACCGATTGATGACGCCCTCAGAGCAAAATCGCCTAAAGCTTTGGCAAGGTCTGTTTGGTTACCAATTACTTGCACAAATTGCTCGTTCCACTGCCCACCAAACAAAATAGTGAAAACACCGTTAACTGCATTGCGCATATACCAGTGCTGGGCGTATTGATCATTCCAACGTGTAAGCCACTGGGTCACTTGCGGTAAGTACGCGTGCTGCAAGCCCGCACTATCCATAGTGATGATGACTTCACTAAGCACTTTGCCGTGACGGTCGCTGTTCTCATAGAAGTTTGCGTTATTAACAAACGCATCCACGGATTCTTTCACCGCTGGGGTAACCCATTCAATAAATGAGATGTTGTCATTGTAAAACTCGGCGTAATAACCCGCGCGCAAGTATAAGAAAAACGTTTCGAGTTCATCGCTCCCGCCACCTGTATACCCCTTCGCCAATGTCGTAGTGCGCTTCGCAATGTTGTACATATGATCGGAGCTAAATACCGACTCCTGAATCCGACTTTCAGCAGAGAATAACTGGTTCACGCACGTCGCGCCCTGACTTAAAATTTCGCTGATCAATTGGTTACTGCTTTCGGTAACCAATGCTTCCAAATCACAAGCAGTGCTCGACTCATCAAGGCTTTCAAGTGACTGTACTCGAGTTGCCTTGGAGGGCTGAATAGGGAGAGTTGCGGTTGGTTGGTATTCAACTCGATTGGATTCAACACCGTGTGTATGAGCCGAATGTGCATGTTGCTCTGTAACTTGAGAAACTGGCTCGCTTAACGCAAATACGCCAGTGCTGGTTAATGTTGTCGCAATCGCGACACTCAAAGTCTTCAGTTCCATCTAATTTCTTCTATATTGAGTTTTCCTTAAATGCATTACGTCTTTTGCATCGCCACTGCCCTTATTACTGCAAGAGCATCTCCATATAATCTACTCGCAAGACAAGATGAAACATTTTGTTAACAACTGAACGTGACGGTGTCAGTTTTTGGTACTCGAGTTGCCGTTGCACGAGCTTGCCAGAAATCGATTTGCTTTAGTAATATTGATCAACTAGTTGTTTATCTTTCCATTCAAATATCTTTTATTGCTCCTCACAAAAGCGATAAAATGGTTTCTTTTCTTTTTGCTAAACAACTCCTATGACCGACGCTGATATTGAGCTACAACATCTTTGGTTAGAAGTCCAAGCCGAACGCTGGCAAAACCTGCCACGCTTTTTATTCAGTTACTACTGCTACAAGCACAACCTTGTCAGTAAAACCAACAAAGTTTGCTGGGAGACGGCACGTGCAAGACTGCCCGCTTCAACATCAATAAAAGAGCGAAAAAACGCGGTGGTTGAACCGTTAGTCTCTGAGGAAACCGTCGTTGGGTTATTGAAAACCATCAGCAAAGATGGGGAAATGACGTTTGACGTGATGGTAACCACACTTAATACGTTTTTGCACTATGTTGTGATTAGCAAGGAAGAAAAAGCGCAACTTAAATCAAACATGCCAGCTAGTTGGTATCAGCAATCGAACAAGTCGCCTTTGGCACGTTTCGAGCAAGCTGGCATTAAGCTACCAGAGTGATATGTCAGTCATCGCTGAAGATAAACACAAAAGACAAGCGCCTACAATGAGGCGCATTTGATCAAAAATTGAGGTGCCCCTAAACAAAAGTGCAAAGTGACCAACAAAGCAAAAGTTTGGTTATTCTTGAATGCCTCGAATGCGTACATTACGTCTACGTAAAACTTCTAATGTCACGAGCAAACACACCGACATAAAAATCAACAACGTAGCGACCGCCAATATGGTCGGACTAATTTGCTCTCGAATTCCTGACCACATCTGCCTCGGAACGGTTTTTTGTTCTGCCCCAGTCAGGAATAACGCCACCACAACCTCGTCGAACGAAGTGCCAAAAGCAAACAAGCCGCCAGATATCATCCCCGGACGAATCAGCGGAAAGGTAATGTGTCTGAAAGTATAAACAGGGCTTGCTCCTAAGCTAGCCGCCGCTTTTACCAAGCTATGGTCAAAGCCGCTTAACGTCGCAGTAACGGTAATGACGACAAAAGGCGTACCTAACGCAGCGTGTGCCAAAATGACGCCTAAATAAGTTTGTGATAAGCCAAGGCGTGTGTAGAAAAAGTACATCGCAGCAGCAGAGATAATGACTGGTACGATCATGGGCGAGATCAACAGCGCCATAATCGTATTGCGAAAAGGCAAGTTACTACTTGCTAAACCCAACGCCGCCAGAGTTCCTAGCCCTGTTGCAACGAGTGTCGCCATAAAAGCAATAAACGTGCTGTTTTTCAGCGCCAACAGCCACTGATCACTAGTAAACATTTCTTGATACCAGCGAGTAGAATACGCTGCCGAGTCAAGGTTTAACATCCCCTCGGTAAAAGTAAAGTAAGGCGTTGCATTAAACGATAACGGGATGATGGTCAGAATTGGAGCGATTAAAAAGCACAGCACCAACCCACAAAAAACTAAGTAGCCTGCGTAAGCGACTCGCTCTACTTTTGATGCATAGTTTGGTAATGCCATGGTTATCCTCCTACCTTAAGGTTATTCATGCCAACCACACGGTTGAATATATAAAACAGAACCAGTACAACGAACAAAAGCAGTCCACCCAATGCGCCAGCCATCCCCCAGTTCAGTGATGTCTGCATATGATAGGCAATCATATTGGATATCATCTGTCCGCTTCTTCCACCAACCAAAGCGGGCGTAATGTAGAAGCCAATAGAAAGAATGAAAGTAAGCAAGGCCCCCGCACCTATCCCCGGTAACGTAAGCGGCATATAAACTTTGATGAACGCAATGAAAGGCGTCGCGCCTAGAGAACGAGCGGCACGGAAATAAGTTGGGCTAATTCCTTTCATTACGCTATACAGAGGCAGGATCATAAAAGGCAACAGAATGTGAACCATAGACACCACCGTTCCGAAGGTATTGTGAATCATCTGAATTCGCTCAGAAGTAAAACCCGACCAAATAAGGAGATCATTAATGACCCCTTGGTTTTGCAGCAGAACAATCCAAGACGTGGTTCTGACTAACAATGATGTCCAAAATGGCAGCAGCACAATAATTAAAAGTAAGTTCGCGCGCTTATCAGGTAAATTGGCAAGCAGGTAAGCAACGGGGTACGCCATCACCAAACAAATTAAGGTGATTGAAATAGACATCCAAAAAGTTTTAAAGAAAAGGTCGACGTATATTTGGCGTTTTTCTGGTTGGGGCTCAATGTCTCCAAACTCATTCACTCGCAAGTCTAGCGCTGCAAGATAATGACTGAATGTTAATGCGCCACTAAGATTCTTAAACGCCGCCCAATATTTAGGATTAGCCCAACGCTTATCCAGCTTAGCTAGCTGTGTCACCGAGATCGGCAGCGACGTCAACCGAGACAACTTTCTGCCGGTTTTCATGAGTAAGCTGCGCATACCAGACTCTTCAATATTCATCCGGTTGGCTATTTTCGGTAGCTCTTTGCTTTGATAAAGCGCAAGTACCTCAACAGAGAATGCCTCAATGACTTCTTGATGAGGCTGACCTTGATAATCCCAACTTTCTAAAGCTTGAATAGTTTGTGGGAGTGACAGGGATATTTCTCGGTTATCCACGCTTCGATAAAGCATGTCGAGGATAGGAAAAGCAAACGTAAGCAGAATAAAACACACTAATGGCGTCGTGAGCATAATGGAGCGAAGCTTTTTTCGGCGCTCGGCCTTTTGCAACTGCGCTTTCAGATTGGTTTCTTGCTGATGAACTTGGCGTTCGATTTCCAATACAGAATCTAATGCGGTTAGCTCTCGACTCATGCTGCTACCTCGCTACTTTGAGTTTGTGTCCCATCAAGAGCATGGCAATCGTCACTTTGCCAACCAATACGACAAATTGAGCCAGGCGTTAACTGCAAGTGTTTACGATTATCGTTAGGTACTTTAACGATGAAGTGACCAACGCTCTCTACTTCGACGACCAAACGATAATGATCACCGTGATAAATCAATTCTCGTAGGACGCCCGAGACTTGGTTCTCACAAGACGCTTTCTCTGGTTGAATAACAATCTTTTCTGGTCGAATGGAAAGTGTTGTTCTCTGCCCTTGCTCAGAGACTCTGACAGGTTTCGCAGTAAATAACTCTTTCCCAACGAGCACTTGGCAATACTTTCCGTCCCACTCTTTGACTAAACCTGAGAGTTGGTTGTTTTCTCCGATAAACTGCGCAACAAACGTATTACTCGGAGATTCATAAAGCTCGGTTGGTGTCGCGAGTTGTTGCACTTCGCCGTGATTAAAAACCGCAATACGGTCGGACATAGTGAGAGCTTCGTCTTGATCGTGCGTCACATACAAAATGGTGATACCAAGCTTTTCATGCAAATGTTTAATTTCCATCTGCATTTGCTCACGCAGCTGCTTATCTAACGCGCCTAGTGGTTCATCCATCAAAACGAGTTTAGGCTCAAACACTAATGCTCGCGCTAACGCAACACGCTGTTGTTGACCACCTGATAACTGCTTTGGGTATCGAGTCGCAACATGCTCAAGCTCGACCATTTCTAATACACTCTGAACTTTGCTTTGAATCGTGTCACTGTCGAGTTTTCGCACCTTTAAAGGAAACGCAAGATTCTCAGCAATGGTCATATGTGGAAACAACGCATAGTTTTGAAACACCATACCAATATCACGCTTGTGCGGCGCGAGATGATTGACAGGAACGCCATCGATATAAATGTTTCCACCGGTCGCAGTTTCAAAGCCTGCTAGCATCATCAAGCAAGTGGTCTTGCCCGATCCTGACGGCCCCAACATAGTAACGAACTCTCCAGGAGCAATATCTAAGTTGAAGTCTTTCACCACCAAATTTGTGCCATCGTAGGTTTTCTTAACGTGTTGAAAGCTGACATAGTCCTTGTTTTCCGTGCTCATGACTTCCCTCTTCTCATTTTTTGAATATTACGAATGAGTAGAGCGTCAGTTAACGCTCTACTAAACAGCACAATTACAGATTGTATTTGGATAGGTCTAAGCGGGTTTCTAACGCATGTTCAACCATTTGAATGACTTGTTGACGCTCTTCACCTTGTAAGAGTTGGCGTGGCGCACGAACTTGTTCAGAGCCACGTCCGCAGACTTGCTCGGCCAATTTTATGCACTGAACCAGCGTAGGAATGGTGTCTAAACGCAGTAGGGGTAAGAACCAACGGTAGATCTCTAACGCTTCAGCATAACGACCTTGGCTTGCCAGTTTATAAATCGCAACGGACTCTTCTGGGAATGCGTTGGTTAAACCAGAAATCCAGCCGGTCGCACCTAGCATCAATGATTCAAGAGCGATGTCATCAACACCACTGAACACGGTAAAGCGGTCATCAAATTTATTGTAAAGCTCGGTGATACGACGAGTATCAGTGGTCGACTCTTTGATAGCTACAATACTTTCAAACTCAGCCAGTTTCGTCATGATACCGAGATTAACATCAACACCATAAGCAACCGGGTTGTTGTAAATCATGATTGGCATTTCTGGCGTTGCTTCTGCTAGCGTGCGGTAATATTCGAACGTTTCGTTCTCAGAAGTGCGGTAAACCATGGCAGGCATCACCATACAACCATCGATACCAATTTTGTACGCATCCTGCATGTAATCAACAGCTGCTGTGGTAATAGACTCTGCTGTTCCAGCAATCAAAGGCACACGGCCATTTACGACTTCTTTTGCCGCTTGCAAGACCTGGCGTTTCTCCTCCGGGTACAACGCGCAGTTCTCACCGACGGTACCTAAGCAGATAATGCCATTCACACCATCTTTAATCTGGTTGTCTATAACGGTTTGCGTTGCGTCTAAGTCGATTGACTGATCTTGACGAAATTGCGTACTGACCGCCGGATAAACACCTTTCCAATCAATTTTCATGAACTACTTTCCTTATATGTATATTGTATGCAATTTAAATGAACGAGCGAAAATGCTCAGACATGGCTATCTATGCCATTTTCTAACAACACCGCCTTTACAGCGGCCAAATCAGCCAAAGCACTGCCAACTGATTTGTATAAAGTAATGACCTCATCGTTTTGACGTCCTGAGATTTGTTGGGCGCAAAGCTGCGGTAATTCCCCTCTAATATCGTCTGACGTGAACACGCCCTCTTGAATTGGAATGAGAAGATCGCCCGCTTCGGCTAATACATTAATACGGCTATCAACATACACCTGTGCTCGTTGCACTGCTTCGGAGTCGCATTCACGCTTATCCAAGTCATGATTACCGACCAAATCAATATGGGTGCCCGGCTGCACGTCTGCGCCATTAAACAAAGGCTCTGCTGATGCGGTAATACAGCTGATGATGTCAACGTGTTTGATAACGTGGTCCACATTTTCTACGACTGAAACACGGAACCGACGCTCATCAGGAAGCGACTGATACTCTGAAGATGACACAATGGCATCTACCGTCGCCTCGGCTTTATCTGAGTTACGCCCCCAAATATAAACCTGCTTAAGTGGGCGAACCGCAGCGTATGCCCACGCAAAATAAGGCGCAAGATTGCCCGTTCCGCAGATCAACAGACGATCAGCATCGGGACGCGCCAAATAGTCCGCTGCCAACGCAGAAGCTGCGGCGGTGCGCCAAAACGTTAAAACTTTACCGTCCACGAGTGCGAGCGGCTCACCATCGTTTCGTCTAAAAACAAGCAGCTTAGATGCAAGCGTATCTTTGCCTTGCTCAGGGTTATGCGGGAAATACGTAAAGGCTTTCACCGCAATCAACTCCTGGTTCCAAGCTGGAAGTAGCGCAAACGCCTCGTATTCTCCCTCTTCTAAGGGCATGACTCGGCGTTGAGGTATTGTTGCTGGCCGCGAGTACATTTCACGCATCGTTTCAATAAGAGACTTCATTGTTAAACATTGCGCGACTTGCTGTGCTTCGATGACTTTCATCATTTCTCCGAAAACATAAATACAGTTGAGGAAAAGTACGGAACCTCGCTTATGGATGAAAACTCGGCCCTATACACAAATTAACGCCTAGTTAAGCAGCCAAGTGTTGAACTCTTCATTGAGTTCATCTGCGTAGTCTGACCACCATTCATCGTTAATCAGGAAGGCGGTTTGGAAGTTTTGAGGTGCGGTAGGAAGGTTCGCTAAAATGTCTGGGTTCACCTCCGCCGAAGACGACTTACGCGTAGGCCCATAGGCAACGTACTTAGCTTGATCAGCTAATGGTTTTGTTCCTGAAGAAAAAGCAATGAAGTCCAATGCAAGCTTTGTGTTCTCACTCCCTTTAGGTATCGCCCATCCATTCATGTAACCCATTTGACGGTCCCATATAATCCGAAATGGTTGACCTTCATCCTTACGGGCATTGTGGATTCGGCCGTTAAACGCCGAGGCGATCACCACTTCTTTGTCTGCAAGCATTTGAGGTGGCTGGGCACCTGTTGTCCACCACAGCACTTCTGATTTGATCGTATCCAACTTAGCAAAAGCACGCTCACGCCCCGCTTCGGTTTCGAGCAGGCTGTAGACCTCTTCTGGCTTTACACCATCAGCCAATAGTGCCCACTCAAGATTGCCCTGAGGTTGTTTTTGCAATGCACGTCGACCTGGAAAAGTTTTTAGGTCAAAAAGATCGGTCAACTTGCTAGGCAAAGCCTTACCTTTAAACGCGTCTTCGTTCACCGCTAATACTGTGGACACAACGATGGTATTGATTGCGCATTCGTGAATCGCACCATCAATGAAATCCTCTTGTGCTGGCGTTCCATCTGCGCCCGGAGGCAAAATACTTGGGCTCACTGGTTCTAGTAACCCTTCGGCGCAACCACGAACAATGTCCGGCTTGTCGAGAGAAACCAAATCCCAGCGCACATTGTTCGCTTCCACCTGCGCTTTAATTTCGGCTAATCCGCCACTGAAATCCTCGGATACGATCTCAACACCTGTTTTTTTAATGAAAGGCTTATGATATGCCTCCACTTGGCTCTTGGTGAATGCACCACCCCAAGATACGACCGTCAATTTGTCTTCAGCATAAGCAGAGGTCCCCAACAGCATTCCTGAAATCAACAGCGCCAATGGTGCTTTGGTCATTCGTGACATGTTTTACTCCTTTTGGTTGTTTTTCTGGAGGCATCCGAGTACGGCTGTTGGATACCAGTTTTTGTTAAAATTAAGTTAACATTAGCATTTAATATATTTTATACAATATTTAATATTAAATTTTTCAGGCAAATCGTTGTAGTGAAAAAGGTGAAAGATCAATCGATGTTGGCTTTCCTTCGATAAGCTCTAAAAGGAGATCTGCCGTAATCGCCGCTTGAGTTAATCCAAGGTGTTGGTGGCCAAATGCCAGTAATACATTTCCATCCCAAATGCTATCAATAACCGGTAACGAGTCGACTGTTGAAGGCCGATTCCCCATCCACTTTTCTCCTTGCTTGAGTGGATTTAACCCCGATTCAAACATCTCATCACCTAACTGAAAAAGCATTTCTGAACGTTTCATATTGGGTGGTGATTCTACATCGGCATACTCAACAGTGCCTGCCAAGCGTAGCCCACCAGACATCGGAGTCATGATGAATTTTCTATCGGCAGAGCTAATAGGAAATGGCAGTACATCACGCTTGTCATCCACCATTAGGTGATAACCACGCTCGGCTTGAATAGGCACTTTGACTCCGGTTAGTTGCCGTATCAAAGGCTTAGAATGTACACCAGCGGCAACAATGATTCGGTCAAATGAATGTGTTTGAGACTCAACCAGCACATCGCCATTTTTCGCCAACGCAGATACACCTTTTTGTAAAACCTTACCGCCAAGCTCTTCAAAGGCTTCACTTAGCTCAGCACAGAGCTGATAAGGGTCTAGCGTATGACCGGTTTCGGGAAAAAAGACTCCGATACGAACCTTATGGCTGAGATCAGGTATCCGCTCTCGAATCTCCTCTTGTGTCCAAACTTGATGCGTCACACCGTTTTTAGCCAGTGAGTTAAGCTTACTTTGATAATTCTGAAACAGTTTCTCGTTTTCAAAAGTGAGCAATGAACCATTCATTTTTATTAGATGCGCTTTTCCGATTGAATCAAGCATGCCACGCCAACTTGCCACTGACCGCTCGTTAAGACTCTTAATCACGTTTTTTGCCCGCTCCGCGGCTGATGGCTTGGTTTGTAATAGAAAACGAATCATCCACCCGATTGTGTTTGGAATATCTTGCCAACGGATCGAAACCGGACTTTTGGGATCTAGCAGCATTTTAGGTAATTGTGGAAGCAGCGCTGGCGTTGCAAGAGGGAAGATTTGCTCAGTCGCGATATGGCCTGCATTTCCCTTAGAGCATCCATTCCCCACGCCATTGGGATCAAAAATCGTGACTTGATAACCTTGCTGCTGCAATTTCAAGCCAATTGATAAGCCAATAATCCCCGCACCTATCACAGCGATCCTTTCCTTTTTAGTTTCATCCTTGACCAACATAAATATGCTCCGAGTCACACTTGAAAACGTAGATTGTATACAATATATTTTACATTACGTTAACATCACTATTGTTTAATTCAACCATTTTTTCAGCAAGGAGCGAAAAATGAGACAAGGAACTTTTTTCTGTATTGATGCCCACACCTGCGGCAACCCAGTTAGGCTGGTAGCAGGCGGTGTGCCTCCACTCGAAGGCAATACCATGAGCGAAAAGCGCCAATACTTTCTTGAGCATTATGATTGGATTCGTCAGGCACTCATGTTTGAACCTCGCGGACACTCAATGATGTCGGGGTCAGTTGTCTTGCCTCCTTGCAGTGATAACGCAGACGCTTCTATTCTGTTTATTGAAACCAGTGGCTGCTTACCAATGTGTGGCCACGGCACCATTGGAACCGTCACCACCGCTATCGAAAATCGCCTTATCACTCCCCAAAAAGAAGGTCGTTTGATACTTGATGTCCCAGCAGGACAAATCGAAGTGCACTACCAAACAAAAGGTGACAAGGTCACGTCGGTAAAGATATTTAACGTACCGGCTTACCTTGCCCACCAAGACGTAACCGTGGACATAGAGGGCTTAGGTGAGCTCACTGTCGATGTTGCTTATGGCGGAAACTATTACGTAATCGTCGACTCTCAAGAAAACTACGCCGGACTTGAACACTACTCTCCAGATGAAATTTTGATGCTTTCTCCAAAAGTTCGCGAAGCGGTATCTCGAGCGGTTGAGTGCGTACATCCAGAAGATCCGACAGTGTGCGGTGTTTCTCACGTGCTATGGACCGGAGAGCCCACTCAAGAAAACGCCACCGCTCGAAATGCTGTGTTTTACGGCGACAAAGCGTTGGATCGCTCGCCATGTGGTACGGGTACTAGTGCACGCATGGCGCAATGGCATGCAAGAGGCAAACTCAATCAAGGAGAAGACTTTGTTCACGAAAGTATCATCGGCAGCCTATTTCAAGGACGTATAGAAGGCATTACCGAAGTGAATGGCAAAGCCGCTATTTTGCCAAGTATTGAAGGATGGGCACAAGTATACGGTCACAACACAATATGGGTAGACGATGAAGATCCATATGCGTACGGATTCGAAGTGAAGTAATAAGGATAGTAAGGAAGAATGATGAACCCACAAGAACCAACCACTTTTTACGCAGTCAACGCCTTTACTGGTGAGCCTCTACCTATTGCGTTTCCGGTACATGGAGAGCAAGAAGTTAATCAAGCCGCCTCAGCCGCCCAAAACGTTGCGCGTGAGTTTCGCCAACTAAGTAATGCAAAGCGATCGAGCTTACTTTGCTCTATCGCCTCTGAATTGGAAGTGAAGAGTGAAGAAATCGTTGCTCGTGCTCATTTAGAAACTGCCCTTCCCGAAGCACGTTTAAGCGGCGAAATAGGACGTACCGCGAACCAATTAAGACTATTTGCCGAGGTTGTGAGATCGGGTAATCACCATCAAGCAACTTTCGATACGCCAAACCCAAACCGTCAACCACTGCCAAAACCAGATATTCGCCGTCAACAAATCGCAATTGGCCCTGTCGCCGTGTTTGGTGCGTCTAATTTTCCGCTCGCATTTTCTACTGCAGGTGGCGATACGGCTTCGGCACTGGCAGCTGGCTGTCCTGTGATTGTAAAAGGCCATACCGCCCACCCTGGCACCAGTCAACTTGTTGCAGAGTGTATTGAGGCTGCACTGGAGAAAGAGTGCTTACCGCAAGCCATCTTCACGCTATTGCAAGGCAACAAACGCGCACTTGGCCAAGCACTCGTTACCCATCCAAAAATTAAAGGGGTTGGGTTTACAGGCTCCGTCGGTGGTGGCCGTGCGCTGTTCAATCTAGCTCAGCAAAGACCAGAGCCAATCCCCTTCTATGGTGAACTAGGGGCGATTAACCCAACATTTATTCTCCCTTCAGCCATACGAGCAAACGCCTCATTGGCTGAAGAGTTTGTGGCTTCTATGACTTTGGGCTGTGGACAATTTTGTACAAAACCAGGCGTTGTATTTGTCTTGAATAGCCCAGAAACGCAAGCCTTTATCGAAATCGCTCAAGGGTTAATTCGACAACAATCAACGGCCACTTTGCTAACGCAAGGAATCCGAGAAACGTATGAATCCGAAGTGGATAAGCGAGCTTCCGAAACAGGCATTAACGTCACTCGTTCTGAACAAGCAGAAACGACCAATGTCTCACCAGCACTGTTCGTGACGGACAGTAAAAACTGGCGTGAAAACCCGCAATGGGAGGAAGAAATATTTGGTCCTCAATCGTTAATCGTAATCTGTGAAGATTTCGATGACATGTTGAAACTGAGTGATTCACTGACTGGATCGCTCACCGCAACCCTTCACGCTACCGCTGAAGACGAAGAACAAGCCAAGCAACTGCTTCCAAGTTTGGAAGAAATCGCCGGACGCCTTGTATTCAACGGTTGGCCAACTGGCGTCGAGGTTGGTTACGCTATGGTTCATGGTGGACCCTATCCGGCTTCAACCAATTCTGCCTCAACATCTGTCGGTGCGGAGGCTATTCATCGTTGGTTGCGTCCGGTCGCTTATCAAGCTTTGCCAGAATCTTTATTGCCTGATTCATTAAAAGCGTCGAACCCACTGGGTATTCAACGCGCCATAGATGGCAGTGTGTCCCAATAAGCTCACCAAATGGCTCAAAAAGGCATCAACTGATGCCTTTTATTTCACTCTACTTCTCAAAACCTTCTTTCCTAGTTGGTTTGTGCCAGAAAAACAATAAACTACTAAAGTAAAATGGATTGGATACAATATTAATTTCACGGGAGACTTCAATGTCACAGAAACCTGTTTTTAAAACGCGCACTCAGCTCGTTGAGGAAGCAATTCGAACTCAGATCTTGAAGGGCGAGTTAAAAACTGGTCAACCTTTACGTCAAGATGCGTTAGCAAAAGAGTTTAATGTTAGCCGAATTCCTGTGCGTGAAGCGTTAGTTCAATTGGAAGCACAAGGACTCGTTAGCTTTGAACCTCACAAAGGTGCGACGGTCACTGAGCTATCTCCAGAGAAAATCAATGAGCTATTTGAACTGCGCGCTGTCGTGGAATGCCACATTTTAGAGCGCGCGATTCAAAATATGACAGACGCTGACCTTGAACGCGCGCGCGAAGTTCGCGAACGTTTCGAGTCAGTAGTGAACAGTGGCGACGAAGTAGAAGAATGGAGCAACTACAACTACGAGTTCCACAAAGCCCTATATGCGCCAGCCAACATGCCTGAAACTATGGACGTCATTTACAACCTGAACACAAAGTGTGACCGATACATACGCATGCAGCTATTGTTTACTACAGGCATTAAAAAGGCAGAAGAAGAGCACTTAAACTTGTTTGAAATGTGCCAAAATCGTGATATCGAAGGCGCCAAGTACCTGCTGAAAAAACACATTCTAGAAGCGGGCACAGCGATTCGAAACCTGCTGCTTGAAAGGCAAAATATCAGCCAGTAAACGGAATAACGAATAAGGTGATATTCAAGGATGAATGTTGGACCAAAGTTTTTACTCGCAGCGCTACGACAAAAGATTAAAGAAGAAGGGCTTTGCTACAATTCCTTGTCAGAGAAAAGTGGCATCCCTTTATCTAGTATTAAACGCCACCTACATAATCCAGCTTTAGGTTTGGATAAAGTACTTATTTATCTGAACTACCTGAATACCGATCTCATCGAACTCGCAACCTTAGCTAACGAGCTTCAGCACCAAAACGAGCAAATGCTAACAGATGAAGAGAGCGCCCTTTTCGTTGAGCATCCTTATTTACTTGATTTTATTTATATGCTGACTTCTCGTGATATTAAACCGCAAGAGATAGCCCAAACTTACGGACTTTCTGATACAAGCTTACGATTCTATTTGCGTATCGCGGAAATTCTAGGATATGTCGAAAACTTCGGAGACGGCTTGTTTTACCGTTCTGGTCGTCGATTTATTATGGAAGAAGGTACGGCATTAGACACCTTATTCAAAGAGCGATTTCAACAAGATTCGCTTTCTCATGATATCAACCCAGGCGTATGTATAGGTCGCATTAGGCTCACCGAAGAGCAGAAAGTGCAAATAGAGGACGAGCTTTGTAATAAATTAGCGAAACTTAACGCAGTTAACACTTCCAACAATGAAGGTGAACTAACAAATATATTAATGCGCTGCACTCCCGGTGCTCAGATATTTTTCGCTGATGATTTACCTAACATTGACGGAAGCCTATTAAAGCACGTCGCTCAACTCACTAAATTAAGTTAAAGCATCAGACAAATAAATCAAACAAACCCCAGATAACATCATATACCCCTACCAAACTATTGATTCAAAGCGTTTCCTGAATCTAATTCTGATTTTTATTTAGCAAGCATCGCTTAGTCAACTAAGAACTTGTCTTAATTTCACACTTATTAATTGTCTTGTTAGCTCTTTTGAAATAGACAGAAACTTAAGTAATGACTAATTTAGCTTAAGTATAAAAGACAACTTTTTTACGTTATTTACCTCACACTATTTAACTATAAATTTGCAGACGAACAAATTAAATTAATACATTCACCTAGCTAATAAAAACAAAAGCAAAACACATAATTATAATTCTATTATTTATAAGGACATAGAAAAGTGAAATTTAAGTATTCTTTAGCAACGGCAGTCACTCTCGCATTATTACAAGGCTGTGGCGGTGGCGGCGGTGATGGTTCATCACCTACTCCGTCCACTAGCAGTGCAAACGGTCCAACATGGAAAGCCGGTGATTTTAGCCAACCGTCGAAAACGTTTATCAGCCAATGTGAAACGCCCCGCGTCGGACTGGACCCATATGACAACTATGCCGCCTATCCAGATAAATTGGGCTCTGCATTACACGAAAAACTCTTTTTAAGAGCTTTTACTAACGAAACGTATCTATGGTATGACGAGGTTCCTGATAATAATCCAGCAAACTACAAAACTGTTACTGATTACTTCAATACGCTGGTCACCTCTGCTACTACCGCGACGGGTAAACCAAAAGATCGCTTCCATTTTACCGTCCCTTATGAAGATGATATGAAATCATCGCAATCCGGTTTAGTTGCTGGATTTGGTTTTAACTGGGCATTCCTACGTGGCGTACAACCTCGAGACGTTCGTATTTCCTACACTGAAGAAGCCTCGCCAGCTGATAGAAGCGGCATTGCTCGTGGTGATAAGCTTCTGAAAATCAATAATATTGATGTGGTTAACACCGGTAGTCAGTCCGACATTGATTTTATTAACAAAACGCTCTTTAACCCTGACATCAATCAAGATTACACCTTCACATTTGAGAGTGTTGACGGTCTAGAGAAAACCGTGACGCTTACCGCCTCTGATGTCATGACCTCTCCAGTAAAAAATGCCAAAGTGATTACACACAATGCTATGCGGATCGGCTATCTGCAATACAACTCCTTTGAACCAAGCGCTCAAGCCCCGCTTATTGAGGCGTTTAGTACGCTCTCAGCAGAGAATGTTGACGAGATCGTCGTTGATTTACGTTACAACGGCGGTGGCTTAGTCCTTCAGTCCTCGCAAGTAGGCTACATGCTAAGCGGTGCTGGTCAGAACCGAGTCTTCAGTGAGTTGATTCACAATGACAAAGTGATGCGTACCATTAAAGATGGGGATAACATCTATCGCTTTACGAATCTAGCAATAGACTGGGCAGCACAGAAATATTCGGATCAAGTGCTTCCGACACTGAACAAAAAGCGCGTATATGTGCTGACTTCAGGAGGCACGGCTTCCTCAAGTGAACTGTTAATCAACGCTTTGCGCGGCATTGATGTGGAGGTTATCCAAATAGGTTCAACAACCACAGGTAAACCGTATGGGTTCTCACCAGAACAAAACTGCGGCACTATGTACTACACTATTCAGTTCAAGTCGGCGAACGAGAAAAAATTTGGCGACTTCGCTGATGGTTTTATTCCTACTCCAAAGAGCCAAATCAATACCGAGCTAGGCTTAAACAATAGAGTGGAAGGTTGCTGGGTCAATGACGACCTAACAAAACCATTAGGCGATCCATCTGAAGGTATGCTTTCTGCGGCACTAAACTACATGGAAACTGGAACCTGTCCGCCAGTATCCCCTTCAAGTTTCAACGCCATGCCGCGTAACATTTCATCTCCGGAGTTAAGCGATCTTCGCTCTCCGCTACGAACAGAGGCAATTCATGTTGAGATCAACTAACTTTTTACGAATGCTGATTCGGGTTGCGCTTTTCTTAGGCACTTCGATTTCTTTGATAGGATGCCAAGCTATGTCACAAGAACCCGTTGAAGCATTGAGTAAAAAGAACTCTCCGGAAACAGTCATAGAGATTCAAAACGCGATCGCAGAAATCCAAGGGACACCAGCACCTAGAATCGCAAATAACGTATTTGAATCCTCACCGCATGTGTTGATTGAAAAAGGACGAGTAAAAGGGAAAAACAATCAACTGTTGGATGGCAGCTATACGGATCTTCCAGACCAATATACGTTGCAGATCAGAGGTGAAACCTGTGGCTTGTACTATGCCAAAACAGATACTTTTGTCTCTCTCAGTTCACTAGATTGTGAGCCCATCATTAAGTTTTAGATCTCCCAAAATAGAAGCCCGCTGATATCAGCGGGCTTTCTACTTTATTGCTCAGCGTGAAACGGTCAATGTTACTTTAATTCAATCCATGCTTTACGCTGTTGTTTATCCATGTATGACCAAGCTACAAAGCGGCTCACTTTCTGTCCTTGACTCATTTCAACCACACGAATGGCTTTCACACCCAATTTTTCAAGCTGCTTGCGCATCGGGCGAACGTTGTCTTTTTTGGATATAAGTGTTGTAAACCACAAGACCTGCGCAGCAAAAGCTTGGCTTTCATTCGCCATTTTTCGGATAAACGCCGCTTCTCCGCCTTCACACCACAATTCAGCGTTTTGACCGCCAAAATTCAACGCAGGCTTACTTGTCTTTACTTGTGCGGTTTGAGGTTTTAGCCCTTTCTTACGCTGGTTTGCTTTTAGATTATCGATTTTACGCTGGCTGCCCATAGCGGCA
Source organism: Vibrio sp. Vb1166 (assembly GCF_033338695.1). Classification (NCBI taxonomy): domain Bacteria; kingdom Pseudomonadati; phylum Pseudomonadota; class Gammaproteobacteria; order Vibrionales; family Vibrionaceae; genus Vibrio; species Vibrio sp. Vb1166. Next base: position 106,639 of record NZ_JAWOTE010000002.1, read on the forward strand.
TCTTCCGCCGAACGGTGGAATGGCGGATTACATGTCGTCACATCATAACGATCATTCGGTTGAATGATACCTCGATAAATATTGGCATCATTGTGTTGCTGTATTAGTGCAATTTTTCCCGTCAAAACACGATTGTGCTCTACGATCGTTTGAGCCGATTGGATGGATTTTGGATCGACATCGCTGCCCGTATAGTGCCAACCGTACTTTGTTACACCAACAATCGGATAAATACAGTTTGCTCCCACGCCAATGTCCAACGCTTTCACTTTTTGGTGCGTGTACTGACCTTTTACTTCACCATCAAGTAACTCTGCCACTCGGTGAATGTAATCAGCGCGGCCCGGAATCGGTGGGCAAAGGTAGGTGTCGGGAATGTCCCAGAACTCGATACCATAATACGCAGCAAGCAATGCTTTATTGAGCATTTTAACAGCGTTAGGATCAGAGAAGTTTATGGAGTCTTCCCCTTTCGGATTTTTGATAACGAATGGCTTTAACTGTGGTTCACTTTCCACGAGTTTTTTAAAATCGTAACGACCTCGATGAACATTACGCTCATGCAAACCATTCTTCGCTATTTTTATGAACTCGACTTCGCTCTTTCCTGCAGGCTGCGGAGATTTGCGCGCAACTTTGTCTTTAACACGCTTCGGCTTGGCTTTATTCGCGTCTGTATTCTGAGCCGCCATTGAAGCCTTTGGCTTTGCTTGCTTCGCGTTGTGATTATTGTTCTTCATTCAAATTCGCTTTTAAATCGAGATAAATCATAAACAAACGAGCATCAAATTCGAGTTGGTGATACTCAGGCTCCATGTAGCAACATAACTGATAGAACGCCTTGTCGTGGTTTTTCTCACGAGTATGTGCCAACTCATGTACCACCAGCATCCTTAATAGTGGCTCGGGCGCATCTTTAAATACATTGGCAATGCGAATCTCGTTTTTCGACTTCAGCTTACCGCCATGGTTTCTACTGATTACACTGTGCAAACCAAGCGCGTTGTTTACCGCGTGAATTTTCTTATCGTAGACAACTTTACTGATTGGCGCGGCTTTCTTCATGTAGCGGTTTTTGATTGCCATGGCGTACTCATAGAGCGCCCTTTCGCTTTTGATTTGGTGCCTATCGGGATAACGCTTCTCGAACCAAGGAACAAACTTGCCACTCGCTATCAATGAGCTCACCTGCTCTACGATGTTTTGTGGGTAGCCTTGAATGTATCGAAGTGACGGATGCATAGAATTAACGTCTGTTATGACAAAATAAAGGCGCTCAATATACCTGAGATAAAGGACAGTTTCACCTTAGCTTTCGCCTTTCATTTATGGTGAAAGGCCGTTAAACTTCGCCTCCCAATGATAATGGAGAGAAACTCAATGAAACGTGTCGTCCTTTACGTCAAAGACAAATGCCCTCACTGCAAAGATGCTCAACGTTATCTGGATTCGAAAAATATTAACTATCGTTTGTGCAATGCTAAGATGCAACGCGGTCGCAAAGAACTTGATGCGCTTGGTGCTCGTTCAGTGCCAGTTTTAAAAATTGGTGATCGGGTAATGATTGGCTGGAACCCAAAGAACTTCGAGAAGATGTACAAAGGCGACTAGTGCTCGGACGATGAATCTGCGCTGCGTTTAAACGTAGCGCTTGATAAAGTCGATAAACGTTCGATCTGCTATTGATAAGTACCCCTGCTTGCGCCAAGCAAGTGCCAGATCCAGCGTCACTGGTGGTTCAAACGGTAAGCCAACAACGCCCGACTCATGTTGAGTCACCAATTCCAGTAACGCGGTAATCGCAAACTCTTGTTTTACAATACTCAAAATCAAAGGCAGTAAGTTGGTCTCGAATGATGACTTCATGGTAAACCCATGCTCCTCACTCACCTGATCCAAAAATTCGCGGTGAAAATAGCCATGCTGAAACATAACCAAATCGTGTTCAAAGAACTCATCAAAAGTAAGAGCGTGTCGCTGGGCTAACTCATGCTCAGGTGAAACAACTGCGACCATTTGGCTAGTAAACAAATGGTCAGTTTCTAGGTCATCAGGCACGTTATCACAACTGATCACACCGATATCGAGTTGACCATTGAGCAGCATACGACGAATCGATTGAGTCCCAGCTTCGACTAAGGTCAATTTTAACTCCGGGAATTGGCTTTTAAACGCCATCACAATTCGTGGAAAGAAATAACTGCCCATCATTGATGGCGTTCCGAGTCGTACTTCTCCTTTCGCTAAACCTTTCAACTCATCAATCGCGAGCTGCGCGTCGTGCAACTGTTGAATCACCCGCTTGGCATGTACATGTAGCGTTTCGCCCTCTTTCGTTAAGCTGATTTTTTTATCATCACGGCGAAATAGGGTAACGCCCAAAGACTGCTCAAACTTTTTGATAGAAATACTTAATGCGGGCTGGGCAATATGCAGGGCTTTCGCCGCATGGGTAATGTTTCCATGTTCAGCGACCGCCAGAAAATGTTTAAGTTGTTTCGATTCCATTAGATCAAAAATATATGGTGTCCATATTTTTAATATATTTTTTTAATTTACAACGAACTGATAGATTGATCACAGTCTCTCCATTTGCTCACATTAGGCAGGATTCATGGTCAGTTTTGGCACACCGGAATACAAACGCATTACGCTCTCGCTAGCGCTTGGTTCCTTCTTGGTTTTTTCAAATTTATACCTACTACAGCCAATGCTGCCCACTTTTGCCCAAATTTTCACGATCTCAGAAACGCAAGTGAACTGGTTATTTGCGGCCTCAACACTCGCTCTCTCTTTTAGCCTCGTCCCGATGGCTGTGTTGTCAGAATCAGTGGGACGAAAGCCAGTCATGATGGCTGGTCTGTTTTCGATTCCTACCCTTTCCGCTTTGATGCTGTTTGGTGACTCATTTCTGTTTTTGGTGGTATGTCGAGCACTGATCGGTGTCGCGCTCGCAGCTTTTGCTGCGGTCGCCGTGGCTTACATGGCAGAAGAGCTCGACAAGCACGCTTTCTCGATGGCAATTGGAACGTACATTGCGGCTAACTCATTAGGCGGTATTGCAGGGCGTATTAGCGGCGGCTTATTGGCGGACAATTTCAGTGTTGATGTCGCCATTGAAGTTATGATGGTGTTCACTCTTCTTGGTGTCATTGGCGTTCACTATTTATTGCCAACACAGCGCAACTTCACCCCGTCATCAAGCAGCTTGCGCCATCAAAATCGTGCGCTTATTGGTCATTTTAAAAACCAACGCGTGTGGTTTGCGATGCTGATAGGAGGACTCAACTTTGCTTTGTTCGTCAACCTTTATTCCGTAATGGGTTTCCGTCTGGTGAGTGAACCTCACAATGTGCCCGTCGGGTTGGCCTCACTGATCTTTATTTGTTACTTGGGAGGGACTTTCTCCTCTCGTTGCGCAGGCCACTGGAGTAAACGTTATTCATCAATCCTCGGTATGTTCTTAGGCGCGATAGTGAGCATGACGGGGATGTGGATTGCGGCGGTTGAAAGCTTGACTGCAATGCTATTTGGGTTGTTACTGATAAGTTTTGGTGCCTTCTTTACTCATACCCTCGCCTACGGTTGGGTCGGTCAGAACGCCACTCGCGCCAAAGCCACCGCAACAGCGCTCTACTTAGTACACTACTACGTAGGCGGTAGCTTAGGAGGATTCTTACTTCTTTATTGTTGGCAGCATGGTGGTTGGTCGAGTGTTCTTATGGGGGGAAGCGCAGTCTACCTAGCGATGTTTGCTGCGATTGCGTATTTGAAACACATTGCCGAAAGAAAGCATACTGACCAAACACCTGACGCTGCGAGTTTAAAGAGTAGCTAAGGTACGCTCATTTGCGTAATACCTCTCTGGTTACTTGGATAACCAACTCTGCTATGCTTGGGCTACTTTAATAAAAACCAGAAAGTCGTATGTCAACGCGTTTAACACAAAACACAGATATCGAAGCGATCACTCAACAGGTCGATCAATGGCTCAACGATGTGGTAATCGGACTCAACCTTTGTCCGTTTGCTGCCAAGCCGCAACGTAATAAACAAATCAAAATCTTTGTTAGTGAAGCGACTCAAGAAGAAACGCTTCTTGAAGATATTTTATTGCAACTGATTGAGCTGAGTAACACAGAGCCCGAACAACTTGAGACCACTTTGGTTGTGGTTCCCAACATGCTACAAGATTTCTGGGACTACAACTTTTGCATAGATTGGGTTGAAGGATTAATTAAGCAGCAAAACTGGGAAGGTATTTTCCAAGTAGCGACTTTCCATCCTGATTACTGTTTTGGCGGCGCAAGGCCTGAAGACGACGAAAACCTGACCAATCGTTCTCCTTACCCGATCTTCCATTTGATTCGCGAAGAGAGTATGGAAAAGGTACTAAAACACTATCCTGATCCTGAGTCAATTCCCGATACGAACATCGCTCGTGTTTCCGCCCTTTCAGAGGAAGAACGTAAAAAGCTGTTCCCTTACCTATTTCGTTAAGCACCACTATTCCCCAAAGGCAGATTTATCACCAGTTAGATGCAATGCCCTTGGGGTTCAAAGTGCGGTTTGGTATCATTGCCGCTTCAATCGATTCAATGGAAATTAGAATGCAACTGTCAAAGCTAACCCAAGAGATTTTTGATCACTTATACCGTGATATCACCGAGTTCCGTAGTACGTTCGACTTACCAGTCGCAGACGCTGCAAGCCTTGATACGCAAGCAGACACACTACACACCTCTTTGGCGATCGAAGAGCTAACAGAGCTAGCAGAAGCAGATTGTAAAACTGAGCAAGCAGATGCCATCGTAGACAGCGTGTATGTATTAATGGGCCGTCTCGTTCATCTTGGCCACAGCAAAGTAGAAGACAACCTGGCGATCAGCTACTTAATCGATCTTCTATTAAACGTTGCAGTAAACCGTGGTATTGAATTTATTCCTTGCTGGGATGAAGTGCACTCAAGCAACATGAGCAAAGTATGCCGTAACGAGCAAGAGTACTCAGAAACAGAGGCATTCTACGCAGAACAAGGCATCAAGTTGATGGCGGTGCAGAAAGGTGAATACATCATCGCGAAATGCGCCGAAGATTTCGTATCGGAAGGTAAAACCATTCGTAAAGGCAAAGTACTCAAATCTGTTTACTACCGCCCAGCAGATCTAAAACCGCTAACTCAGTAAGCGTTGAGTTTGGCTTTCTCGATTAAAAAACGACCTCAAGTAGGTCGTTTTTTTATTGTCCCTAAATACTAATCAAAGATTAAATAAGGTTGCTCATCTACGATGACCTTTTTGACTTGAGTATTGAACACTTCCCCGAGAGCTTCTTCCGTTAGCACAGTATCGGCACTTCCTGATGAGTGCAGCACACCGTTGTCAAGCAGCAATACTTTATCTGCGTGCTTTAATGTGCGATTGAGATCGTGATTAGCAACCAATACTCCAATTCCCTGCGCCGCCATAGCGTTAATCAATTGATAGAGCAGACCCTCTTGCGCAATATCTAACGGTGCTGCTGGCTCATCCAAAATTAAAAACTGCGAAAAAGGATTAATGGTACGCCACACCTGCAAACATACACCTGCTAATCGGACACGCTGCCACTCACCACCGGATAATGTTTGAATACTGCGATGAAGCTTATCTTGCAGTTGTACCAGCTCCACCACCATATTGACGGCATCACGCACTTTGATATCCGCAATCTCAGCGCCACTCGGCAGAGATAGTGCTAGATACTGAAAAACATCGACATTAAATGCAGGGCGTGATTGCTGACACAAATAACCTCGCACATGAGCTTGCTCTGACAACGGTAAAGTAAGCAAGTTTTTGTCGCCAACGTACACTTCACCACTCATACCCTCTCGGTGACTTAACGTACCAGAAATCGCAGCCAATAAAGTACTCTTACCGGAACCATTAGGCCCAACGACATGTACGATTTCGCCAGCTTTGCATTCAAAAGAAAGAGGCAATAATCGACTACCAACCGACATATGTTTAACGTGCATCATGACTCTTCACCAGCATCCAGATGAAAATAGGTGCGCCAATCGATGTTGTCATGACACCTAAAGGTAACTCTGCGGAGTCCAATAACAGTCTTGCGCCGATGTCAGCAAATACAAGCAACGCAGCACCAGATATTGCAGAAAGTGGCAATAAATAACGGTTTTCCGTACCAAAAGCCAAACGCAACAAGTGCGGCACCACCAAACCAACAAAACTGATGATGCCACCCAAAGCGACTGAACTCCCCACCAAAACAGAAATGGCGAGGATCAGTTTCCAACGCATTTGATGTACATCGACTCCCAATTGGGTCGCATGAATCTCACCCAGCATCAATTTATCAAGCGATTTGCCTTTACAACATAACCAGATGAGCACCGGTAACATCACCAAGGTAACGGTATGTTGATACCAACTCGCACCGCCAATACTGCCCATTAACCAATACATCAGTTGGCGTAAACTGAGATCATCACTAAAGTAAAATGCCCAGGTCACAATCGCGCTCGATAAAATACCCAATGCGACCCCAACCAAAAGCAATCGAGCCGTCGTCAGGTGCATTGCCCTTGCTATCGCCACCAAAACAAACGTGAATAACATCGAGCCTGCAATCGCTGCCAACATAAAAACAATCGGGGTAGGAAGAACAGGTGACGCGAACATGATTAAGACCATTGCTAAGCTTGCACCACCAGATATACCAAGCACGCCAGGTTCAGCCAACACGTTCCCAAGCAACACTTGTAACGTCGCGCCAGATACCGCTAACGCAGCACCAATAATTGCCGCAGACACTAACCTCGGTAAACGCAAGTCCACCAATAACTTCTGTTCAAATGCAGATAAGGATTGAAAAGGAGAAAGGAAAATTTCTCCGACCATCAAGTGGATGGCAGAGAGTACAGCGAGCACGATCGACATAACCATCAGGTTACGTTGCCAGCGTCGTTCCTTGTTCAGGATAAGTTGTTGAAAATCCATAGCGGCCGATAAAAACAAACGAGGCTTAACCTTACAGTTAAGCCTCGGTAAATTGCAATTAACTTCTCAAAGCAATGTTGGATTAATCGTAAACCAACTCACCCTCTTCAAAACGGGTTTTCACTTCACAAACCATCAGAGCTGCACGTTGACCTATTGCGACGTGGCGGTTCGGGAAGACAATCGCTTCGTTTTCGTTCTTTGCCATTAATGGTTTGTCGCCATCATGACCAAACACTTCGCCGTGAACAAATGAGGTGAAGTTTTCAACATTGTCGTCGAACATAAAGTCAAAGTCTTCGTTCAAACGAACGATTGTGCGACTTACGCGATACTTAATGCATGGTTTTGGTAGGTGTTCTGGCTTCGTTTCCGCAATCAAATTACGTAAAGACAAATCAAACGCGGTCAGTTTATCGAGGTCATTTTCACCAATACGAGCCACACGTCCAAGCTCCATCGTGAGAGCCTGCGCACCAAAGTTCTCAGCACTGTACCAGCTAAACGTACTCGATGGTGAGTTTGACAGGAGCACAGCTTCAATGTGTGCACTGTCCAAGAAATCGATCAATGCTTTGCTGCGCACAGGATGACGAGTCTTAGGACTTACTGCAAACGTATAGTGCTTCGAGCCTCTAATCGCGCAGTGTAAATCAAGGTGCCAGCGTGTTGTCGGGTCGGTATCCTGATAAAAATCTCGAACAAGCAGCTTAAGTGTATCGGCGATAACAAGCTCTTTTGTCTGTTTGTGTTCTTTTTCGTCAAACAGACGGTTGAGGTTTTCTTCGAGGAATCGCGTGTGCGCCAGAGTGGATTCTGGGTGAGCGATAATGAACAGACAACGGGTATCGACCGTCTGGAACCCAGATTCTATGTCTTGAATAATGGAATCCACCAGCTCCATAGGTGCGGTTTCATCTCCGTGAACCCCACAAGAGATGATGATGTTCTTCGTATCCTGAGTATAATTCGCAGGGATTACTTCTAATACACCACGCTGATAGAGTTTAAGTTTTACACCGTTAGAAAGCACCTGCTCCGCTGGTGCAACATCAATATGAACATCTAACGTGTCAGTTAAAAACGATTGGCGAAAGAGAGACTTCGTCATGCGTTACTCCTTAATAGCACGGCGGATATGTTAATAAATTGTACAAAGGATTTTTGTTGCTGCGATCTCACTTATGAGTAGAAATCACTATTTCCCTCGAAAATCCGATGCCTTTTCGCGCCAGGCACTCAAATCAAGCATTGAGGCGTTTAATTTTCAAACAATTACAAAGTGTTAGGGCTGTGAACTTTACCACAGCCCTGATTAAGATCATTATGATTTGATCAAATTTTTGTAGCTATAAAGCAGATTATGCATCAACCCTGCTAAAAACTTAGCCGCGCTGTGCGAGCAAACGCTCAAACTCATCGACTTTTTCACGCACTAGCTCAACACTCTGCTGCCAAAACGTTGGCTGGGTTAAATCCATCGACAGATGCTTTTCGACGACATCTTCCGCCATCATGCAGCCTGTATCGCGCAGCAAATTGATGTAATCGGTGTAAAACGCTTCGCCTTTGGTTTCTCGCTGTGCATAGATACCCTTGCTAAACAAGAAACCAAATAGGTATGGGTAGTTATAAAAGCTCACGCTATCAATAGAAAAGTGCAGCTTGCTTGCCCAGAAGTACGGATCCGGTTCGCTCATTACGTCGCCATACCATTCTTTCCAAGTTTCTGACATCAACTCACAGAATTCATCTGCGGTTAACTCTCCATCCTGGCGGCGTTCATAAAACGATTTTTCAAACTCGTAGCGAACCGGAATGTTGATCATTAAAGCTAGCGCAGATGACAACTCTTCCCACAACATCTCGAGCTTTTCATCAACGCTCTCAGCTTTCGAAATCAAATGATCACGAACGATGTTTTCTGCAAAGATAGAGGCGGTTTCTGCTAACGTCATTGGGTAGTAAGTTTGGCAAAGTGGCAAATCACGAATAACCCAGTTATGGAACGCATGGCCAAGTTCATGTGCCAGAGTCATAAGGTCTGACCGGCTGCCACTCCAAGTCATAAACACAAGTGGTGTTCGCGTTGCTGGCAGTTTGGTGCAGTATGCGCCAAGACGCTTGTTAGCATTTGGCGCGGCATCAATCCAACCATTTTGTACCATCAAACGGACAAATTCCGACATCTCAGGGTTTACTGTTTCAAATGCTTCACAAATAACCTCAATCGCTTCATCAAAGTCGTAAACCTTCGCTTCACCGCTCAAAGCAGGCATAGCCGCCAGATGATTCCAAGGTTTCATCTCATCCAGACCATGTACTTGCGCCATCAATAAACCTGCTTTCTGACCAATAGCTCGACTGTCTTTGGCTACGGTCATCATCGCATTTAAAGTTTCAGCTTGGATTCGGCTACCATGCAAACTCGGCTCTAGGAAGTGAACTTCACGCTTCGTAGAACGCTTTTTGTTTTCAGTTAAGCGCCATCCTGCTAACGCATTCAAAATCGCAGCGAATGATTCTTGGTGCGTTTGCATTGCATCTTGTACGCCTCGCCACGCGGCTTCTTGACGCTCGAATTCAGAACCATAAAGAATGCTTGCCGCTTGAGAAAACCCAAGCTCTTCACTATTACCATCTGTGTACTCAAGCTTCACTTTCAATGAGCCAGTCAGGTTATCGTATAGGTTACCCCAAGCCGATTTGCCATCCACACTCATCGCAGCCAGTAACTGTTCTTCTGCGTTGCTAAGACGAGTATCCGCCAACTTTCTAGAATTCAAGATAGAAAAAGCTTGCCCACTGATATCAGGATTCTCATGGTCTAACACGCGCAAGATAAACTCTTCGTCGGCATGAGTTAATTTCAAATCAAAGGGACTGAACGCTTGGGAAAGCTCCGAAAAGATGCGGGTCATTTTACCAAGTAACGATTTCGCTTCGGCGTTTGTTGCATCAACAGAAGCATAACAACTCGCAAAATTTGCAACTGTGCCCGCTAAACGACTCGCAGCTTCATTGGTCAAAATCGCATTTTGCATGATCTCTACGTTGCCACAATCTGCTGATTGTTTATTCAAAAGATCAATACATTGTTCTACAAGAGCAATATCGTCTTGAATTCGTGGGTCAGAAAGGTCGTTATAAACGATGGACAAATCCCAACTCGGCGTTGTCATTTCTATATTTCCTTTTTATGTAACTGAGTCAATTTTCGCTTCCTGCACCTAGCAGATGGGCTTCCACTGACATCTTCCGTGACTATGCCCGTAAGCAATATCGTTCTGGGCATTTTAATATTTATAAATTAACGAGTTAAAAGAGGTACGCCAATCGAACGCACCGAGGCGTAAATTTGCTCATCTATGGTAATTGTTAAATGCGTGACAGAAGCGTTTCCTATCGACAACGTCGAATACCACTTTGGGTTACGCCAATCTAACTCCAATACATGAGCAAGAATCATACGAATGACGCCACCATGCGTGACGATAAGTAGATTGTCATTGATATCGTTGATGATTTGAGACCAAACGCGACATATGCGCTCAGAAAATGTGCTTAAGCTCTCAGCATTCGGCAACGTATGTTGTGCTGGCGATTGCCAAAAAGCATCTAGCTTTTTCCACTGCTCAGTGAGCATATCAAAAGGCATACCATCAAAATCACCAAATGCCATCTCTTGTAAAGACTCATCCGTCATTACTGGTAATAATTGCTGTTCAGCAATGATGTTTGCCAGTTCTTGACAGCGTGAAAGCGGAGAAGAAATTATTCCACCCACACCTCGTCCACTCTCGGCCCAAGCCCGAGCAATACTCTCTTGATCAGCAGGCGTAACTTTTACATCTGTTTGGCCATGGAGTCCTGGTGGAGCGTCTACTTTTCCATGACGCACAAGATAGATATTGAGTGTTTTCATTTTGTTCCATCCTACTCTTTAAGAACCAACGGCAAACCAGCAGCAACAAAGGTAACGCGATGGCAAACACTGGCTAGTTTTTGATTCATCCGTCCTGCATTATCCACAAAATAACGACTAACCGCCCCCAAAGGTACAATGCCCATTCCAACCTCGTTAGAGACGAATATTAACGTCGCATCTGAGCCACGTACCACCTGTATAAGCTTTTCAATTTCTGCTTCTAGCTTCTCATTGGAACATTCATCACCTAACTCAAATATCCAATTGTTGAGCCACAAGGTTAAACAGTCGATCAATACAACATCGGTGATAGCGAAATTTGTCAGTAACTCAGATAAATGAAGGGGGCATTCATGCTCTTGCCACTCGCCCCCGCGTTGCTTTTGATGATGCGCTATTCGCTCTCGCATTTCTTGGTCAAATGGCAGCGCGGTTGCAACATAGTGTAATGCTCGCAGAGAAGCGACCGATAATTGCTTAGCTGTTTTTTCTGCCAAATGCGACTTCCCAGAGCGCGCGCCACCGAGTATCAATTGCTTCATGAGGAGTGATACAACCCAATCATAGTGAGATAAATAAGCAGTTCCGACAACTGTTGCGCTGCGCCAAGGCAATCCCCCGTAAAGCCGCCAATTCTCTTGGTTAACCAACGTTTGAACATCAAACGAAATACCACGAGAACAAGCGATATCAAGATCGCATCCGCGAAACCAAGCACAAGCAATGTTACGCCACCAGTAAACAACAAAATGGAGACTTCTAGAGAAGACTGGCGACTTGCTAGCGGTTTACTTTTCGACGTATCACTGTCACTGACATAAGGCATGTCATAAATAAGCGTCGCTGCTAGTGCTCGGCTTGCGGTGTAAGCGACGACAATGACCAACCAAAAGTGCGGCAAGTTAGCCAGTTCACTCCAAAAAACATACTTAGCCAATAACGCCATAATGAGAGTGGCGGCACCATAAGTGCCAATACGACTGTCTTTCATAATAGAGAGGCGTCGCTCTACGGTCATGCCACCGCCAATGCCATCCGCCATATCGGTCAAGCCGTCTTCGTGAAAAGCCCCAGTTAACAATAAGCTAAACACCATCGTTAATACTATGGCAACCGACTCTGGGAAAAAAATTGAGGTGAGCGAGAATACCAAAGCGCAAAGTGCTCCAAGCACGAGACCAACTAACGCGAAGTAACGGCCTGCCTGATTCATGCGTTCTTCACTGTAAGGCAACGCTTGGGGCACGGGTAAGCGGCTAAAAAAACTGGTAGCTAATAGAAATAACTCCCACTGGTATCTTAACGATGACGGCGTGACTTTCTCAGAATTATCAGGGACTGACACTATACTGTAACTCCTGCACTCTCGAAGCTCGCCATTTTGTTGTAAAACTGAGCGGCAGCTTTTAACAAGGGTAAGGCAAGAGCGGCTCCTGTTCCCTCCCCTAGCCGTAAACCAAGGTCGAGCAGAGGTTCTGCTTTAAGATGTTCCAATACAAATTTATGTCCATTTTCTTCAGAGCGATGGGCAAACAACATGTATTCACGCGTTTCTTCGTCTAACAACGTCGCAATATAAGCCGCTACCGATACGATAAACCCATCCACTAAAACTGGAGTTTTAAGCCGCTTGGCTTCTAAAAAAGCGCCCACCATTTGTACGATTTCAAAGCCCCCAACCTGTGCGAGAATCGCTTTGGTATCAAGACCTCGACATCGGTTTACCCCCTGTGCTACCAGTTTATATTTGCGGCTCAACTGCTGTTGATTGATTCCGGTGCCAACGCCAACACAATAATCAATATCTAATGAGCTCAGCGCCGATAACAGTGCTGAGGCCGAACTGGTATTACCGATGCCCATCTCGCCGAACATTAAGAGGTTTGAACCATGCAAAATGGTATGCTCAGCAATCTTCGCACCATATTTTAAACCTAACGCCACTTGTTCTGGGGACATCGCGGATTGTTTAGAAAAATTAGCCGTGCCGTTACCCAACCGTTGTTCAACCAAGTTGGGATGGGATTTAAATTCTGGAACCAGCACATCAATAGGAGCCAACATGCCGCAATCTATTACTTTGAGTTGAATGCCATTAATGTCGCAAAAACAGTTGATGGCTGCGCCGCCAGCGAGAAAGTTAGCCACCATTTGCTGAGTGACTTCGCTTGGCGCAATGCTCACACCCTCCTCTGCAACGCCGTGATCTCCAGCAAATACCAGCATGCTCGGTTTGCAGATAGCGATGGAATCAACTGGCTGAGGTTTATCCTGACTTTGAATAAGAGCTAACTGCAGTGCCACCTTTTCCAATAAGCCTAAAGAACCGACGGGTTTGGTTTTGTTATCTATGCGTGCTTGTATCTCCGCAGCAAAAGAGTCATCCATTTTTTACGTTCCTTTGATGTTGTCTGGGTGAGAGATGTTCTGTTGTTCAAGAGGTCTTGTTCAGCGACAGTTTTTGCGCGCCCCACTATTGTATACACTTGCATCCAATTGGGGCAGCGCTAATCAAGTTTATCTCAGGATAGTCTGCCGAGTTCGCAGAGCGTCTCACCTTTCTTGCACGAGATTATAAGTAACTCGTTGAAATCCGCTACAATAGCTTAGACTATGTTCCCATATAGGAGAAAAGATATGGATAACAACACCTGCGCAATCATCGCCGGTGCAACTGGCTTAGTAGGCTCAAAAGTCATTGCAAACCTCATAAATCAATCAGGTGTTGGAACATTATATTATCTTTCTCGCCGCCCACTCGATGGCGTCCTAGATGTGGACAACAAGCTTATTCCTCTCATTGATGCAGACCTTTCTATCCACCAATGGGATGAGAACCAACCAACACCAACCATCGGCTTTATCTGTTTAGGCACGACCCTTAAGCAAGCAGGCAGTAAGGATAATTTGCGTAGAGTAGATGTTGATCTGGTGTGCAAAGTCGCCCAACAAATGAAAACAATCGGAGTCAAACGCCTTGCGGTTGTTTCTAGCCTCGGTGCAAATAGTAAATCGCCATCCCATTACTTAGCTTGTAAAGGACAAATGGAACAACGAATCGAAGCTATGGATTTTGAGGAAATCGTATTTGTTCGCCCAGGCCCGCTTGTTGGTCAACGTCAAAACCCAAGAATGGACGAGAAGTTAGTACAAACTCTGTTTAAGGTAATTCGCCCACTTATGCTTGGCAAACTGTCCAACTTTTTACCGATTCGAGCAGAAGATGTCGCCAAAGCGATGATTTATCAACTTTTCAGTTATCAAGAAGACTCGGTGGTTTACTTACAAAGGAAAGAAATGCGTGACTTACTGCATCACTACGAATAACCATTTTGTACAATTAACGTGCTAATTCACGCTCTCACGCGACTTAGATCTCGTTTTTATATTCATTTTAGATCTAGCTAATACCCGTTTGTCATTTTTAAAGTTATATCACGAGCGTTATCTTACGCTCCATAAATAAATCCGTATAAAACCCCGTATAAAAAACAACCGCCACTTAGGTTGGTTGATAAGGTCAAATTATGAATTTTGCAGTGATAGCCTCTCTAGCCGTCTTTGTTGGAATATTGTTCTTTCTATTTAATCAACAACAAAAGAAACACACTCTTTCACGTCTCGTTTTGATCGGTCTTGTTACCGGTTCTCTTTTTGGTCTTGCTTTGCAGCTCATTCACGGTGAAGGTAACAGCGCAATTGCTCAAACACTTGAATGGGTAGGCATTGTAGGCAGTGGCTACGTTGGTCTACTGAAAATGGTCATCATGCCACTGGTGTTGGTATCGATGATCTCTGCAGTTGTTAAATTGGAGAAAGGTGGATCATTAGGTAAAATTTCTGGCCTGACCATCTCTGTTCTTCTAGTAACGACTGCAATTGCTGCACTTATCGGTATTTTGGTGACAACGACATTTGGCCTGTCAGCAGAAGGGTTAACTGAAGGTGCGCGTGAAACCGCTCGTATCGCCGTTTTAGAAAGCCGTGCCGGTACAGTAAGTGACTTAACTATTCCTCAAATGCTAGTTAGCTTCATTCCAACCAACCCATTTGCTGATCTAACAGGTGCTCGCTCGACATCAATTATCGCTGTTGTGATTTTCGGCGTGTTAACTGGTATCGCCGCTCGTAAAGTGATGATGGAAAAAGCAGAGTTGGAATCACCGATTCGTACTTTCGTAGAAGCTGCTCAATCTATCGTTATGCGACTAGTGAAGATGATCATGGCCCTAACGCCATACGGCATCGCAGCACTGATGGCAAAAGTGGTAGCGACATCAAGCGCAGGCGACATCCTAAACCTACTTGGCTTTATTGTGGCGTCTTATGTTGCTATCGCACTGATGTTTATTGTTCATGGCGTATTAGTCTCTTTTGTCGGCGTTAGCCCTGCGGAATACTTTAAGAAAATCTGGCCTGTACTGACCTTCGCGTTTACATCTCGTAGCTCAGCAGCAACGATCCCACTAAACGTAGAAGCGCAAATCACCAAGCTTAACGTTCCACCAGCGATTGCAAACCTATCAGCATCGTTTGGTGCCACTATCGGCCAAAACGGCTGTGCGGGTATCTATCCTGCAATGCTGGCAGTGATGGTAGCTCCGACAATGGGTATCAACCCTCTGGATCTTCACTTTATCCTGTCATTGATTGCGATTATCACCATCAGCTCATTTGGTATTGCAGGTGTCGGCGGCGGTGCGACGTTTGCAGCCTTGATTGTTCTTCCTGCAATGGGCTTACCTGTGACCATCGCGGCGCTGCTTATCTCTATTGAACCATTGATTGACATGGCACGTACCGCACTAAACGTTTCAGGTTCAATGACTGCGGGTACAATTGCTAGCCGAGTGCTGAAGTCACCAGAAAGTGAAGCAACATTGGAAGAAACACGAGCATAGAACTCAAATTCCTTCCAAAGCGATAAAACGTAAAATATCAAGCCGATGGTTCGCCATCGGCTTTTTTCATTTTCAAAAATTCAACTTGCATCTTTCGTTGCTAGTCAAGGCGTTGAATGGTCTAATACTGTCATCGGTTTTGTAAACGGTAAGCAGAATGCACCAAGATAATCAGCCCACTTTTTTCTTCTTTGATTATGAGACATGGGGAACCAACCCCGCGAAAGATCGCCCAAGCCAGTTCGCTGGTGTTCGTACAGATGAAAACTTTAATATCATCGGCGAGCCTTTAGTCATGTACTGCCAGCCACCTGCTGATTACCTTCCGTCTCCTGAAGCTGCACTTATTACTGGTATTACTCCGCAAAAAACGGTTCAAGAAGGCCTTTCTGAGCCAGAGTTTATCGCTAAGATTCACGCTGAACTCGCGAAACCAAATACTACCAGTTTAGGCTACAACAGCATTCGCTTTGATGACGAAGTGACCCGTTATACTTGTTATCGCAACTTTATCGATCCATACGCATGGAGTTGGCAAAACGGTAACTCACGTTGGGATTTACTCGATGTACTACGCGCGTGCCATGCCCTTCGCCCAGAAGGCGTAGAATGGCCAGAAAACGAAGATGGCTTCACTAGCTTTAAATTAGAACACTTGTCTGTGGCTAACGGCATAGAACATAGTAACGCGCACGATGCCATGGCAGATGTGGTTGCGACTATCGAAATGGCAAAGAAAGTAAAAGCAGCGCAACCAAAATTGTTTGATTACTTTTTTTCTATGCGCCAAAAGCGCAAGCTCAATGATTTAGTCGACATCGTCAACATGACACCGTTGATGCACGTTTCAGGCATGCTAGGGCGCGAATGTCAGTACACTAGCTGGATTGTGCCTGTTGCTTGGCATCCAACCAATAATAACGCCGTTATCACCATCGATTTAGCGAAAGACCCTCAACCTATTCTTGAGCTATCCGCAGAAGAGCTGCACGAAAGACTCTACACGAAGCGCGAAGATCTTGGTGAATTGCTACCAGTGCCAGTTAAACTAGTTCATTTGAACAAATGCCCTATTCTCGCCCCTGCAAAAACGTTAACGGCTGAAAATGCAGAGTCTATTGGCATTGATCGCCAACAATGTCTCGCCAATCTCGCTTTGTTGCGCCAACATCCTGAAATTAGAGAAAAGCTGATTAGCCTCTTTTCCGTCGAGCGTAAATTCGATAAAAGTGATGACGTCGATACACAGCTTTACGACGGGTTCTTTTCTCCGGCTGATCGCGCAGCTATGGATATCATTCGAGAAACCGACCCGAATAATCTTGCTGCATTAGACATTGAATTTGATGACAAGCGTATTAAACCTCTATTGTTCCGCTATCGTGCGCGTAACTTCCCAGGCACATTAGACGAGCAAGAACAAAGACGCTGGGCACTACACTGTCGAGAAGTGTTTGAAAGCCAAATTGAAGAGTACATGCTGAATTTAGAAAACTTAGTTCACGAACATGAAAGTGACGAAAAGAAGATTGCGATATTAAAATCCGTGTACCGTTATGTAGAGAGCTTAGCTTCCTAACTCCTCCTAATACAAGCGCACCTTATGGTGTGCTTGTTGTTTATATACTGTCAAAATGATTAAAGAACGATTCTTACAACTGATCCAACTGCTCATTTCAATCTTCCTCATCATGGGAGCACTTGGCATCGGAATTACCATTCAAAAGTTCACTGGCGTTTCCGTTCCAGGAAGTGTCATCGGTATGCTCGTACTGTTTTTCTCCATGACTCTTGGGCTTGTAAAAGTCGACTGGGTCAAACCGGGCGCCACGCTATTTATCCGCTATATGATCTTATTGTTCGTTCCTATCAGCGTCGGATTAATGCAGCATTTCGACCTACTACTCGCCAATGCGCTCCCTATCATCGCTAGCGCGGTTGGCGGTTCACTCATTGTACTGGTCAGCCTCGCTTGGCTGCTAGATTACTTGCTACAGGAGAAACACTGATATGTGGTTAGTTGTTACCATTGCGGTTTTTCTTATCGCTCGTCAAATCGCAATCAAAGTGAACAATCCTCTAGCAAACCCTTTGCTGATCAGTATCGCAGTGCTCATTCCTTTGCTTACTTACTTAAATGTGCCATTTGAAACGTATTATGCGGATAACGAAGGAATTAGCTTTTTGCTTCAACCTGCTGTAGTTGCTCTGGCTTATCCACTATATGAACAACTACCACAAATTAAAGCAAACTGGCGAATCATCACTTTCGCTTGCACAGTAGGCAGTGTGATGTCGATGATGACAACCACCTTGATCGCAGTCGCTTTCAAAGCGGATATCAGTTTAATCGCAAGTCTAGTGGGTAAATCCGTCACTACGCCAATAGCAATGGAAATTTCGAGTCACCTCGGTGGTGAAGCTGCCGTTGCGGCGATCTTGGTTCTGATTGTTGGTTTATTGGGCGCGATTTTGGCATACCCAATTTACAACTTAATTGGAATTAAACACCCGATTGCACGTGGCCTAACAATGGGTACCGTGTCTCATGCCTTAGGCACCGCGACATGTGCAGAGAAACAGCCCATTGATGCCGCGTTCTCATCACTCGCATTGGTTTTATGTGGGATCATAACTTCTATTTTGGCTCCAAGTTTTTTTGCTTTGGCGGTCTGGCTATATCAATAGTTAAGCGCTCTCGGTCTGCCCTCCTTCCGGCAGGCCGTAGCCTTTCCGCTTCTTCCTTACCCTTTTCAAAACCCTATCTTATCTATCAACCTCACCCAGTAATATCGTGAAGGGACTTGATCGAGATATACATTCATAGCGTTAGCATTCTAGCTGCTACCACTCGCTCTAGATTACGTAGGTATAAAGTAGCATAGCGGTAAAAGTCGCGTTGGTAACATACTCCTGCTCCTTGGTCATATGAATATATACTGATATGGTTAATTGTGAGACGGAGATAACGCTTCACACCTGTGCAATCGAATACATGTGTGAGCTCACTCTAATTATGTAACAGAATTATCAATTGCATTATTTATCGTGATCTAACGCACGGAACATTTCTATCTTTCACATAGAATAACTGTCCATGCAATAACAAGGATTCAACATGAAAAGTCGCATTGAACAGGCGCTAGCAGGCGCTCCAGAAGCACTTTCCAAACAACTTGCTCCTATCATCCAAGCTGATGATTTTGATGCTACGCTTTCAGTTCAACAATTTGAGCAGTTGCTTTCAGCTACCGGTCTATCAGACAAAGAGCTTCGTGTTGCGCTACTTCCTTTTGCCGCAGCGTACTCCTATGCTCCCCTTTCTGACTTTTATGTCGGCGCTATCGTTCGTGGTCTTTCAGGTCGCCTTTACTTCGGTGCCAACATGGAATTCTTTGGTGTACAGTTGGGTCAAACGGTTCACGCAGAGCAGTCTGCGATTAGCCATGCTTGGATGAAAGGCGAACGTGGTGTTAAGGATATCACTATCAACTTCAGCCCATGTGGTCACTGCCGCCAGTTCATGAATGAGTTATCTACCGCAAACGAGCTTAAAATCCAGCTCCCAGAACGCGAAGAAAAGTCACTTCATGAATACCTGCCTGAAGCCTT
Organism: Vibrio sp. Vb1166; assembly: GCF_033338695.1. Taxonomy (NCBI): domain Bacteria; kingdom Pseudomonadati; phylum Pseudomonadota; class Gammaproteobacteria; order Vibrionales; family Vibrionaceae; genus Vibrio; species Vibrio sp. Vb1166. The sequence continues at coordinate 126,084 of NZ_JAWOTE010000002.1, forward strand.
TGGACCAAACGATCTCGGTATCGAGTCCGGCTTAATGGCAGAAGTTAAACACCAGTTCTCATGTGATGATGAAGACGCACTCATCCAAAGTGCAGTTGAAGCGATGAACATGAGCCACTCTCCATACACCAACAACTTGAGTGGTTTAGCATTAGAGATGACTAGCGGCCGTGTATTCCAAGGTGCTTATGCAGAAAATGCAGCGTTTAATCCTAGCTTGCCACCGCTACAAGTTGCGCTAATCCAAGTTTTACTTGCGGGTGAAACCTTTGACAGCATCAAAGCCGCTGCATTGGTAGAAAACTCTGAAGGTAAGATCAGTCACTTAGCCGATACGCAATCAACGTTGGAAGCGTTGAATCCAGATATTCCGCTTAGTTTTGTCAACGTATAAACGACAAATTCAACAAAAAGCTCTACAACATGTAGAGCTTTTTTATTACCTAAAAACCAAAAGCAAACGTTTGCTTTGTCATAAAACTTCAGTATGATCTCCTGCAATTTCTGTCTCATCACTCTATTTTGTAAGGGAACACTATGTTTGGCACTGCAACTAGCGCAAATACTACCCGTGTATTACTTTTAGGCTCTGGCGAACTCGGTAAAGAAGTCGCCATTGAATGCCAGAGACTTGGTTTAGAAGTGATTGCTTGTGATCGCTATGCCAATGCTCCAGCGATGCAAGTCGCTCACCGTAGTTATGTTATCGACATGTTAGATGGGAACGCCTTAGAAGAAGTTATTACGAAGGAACAACCTACTTACGTCGTACCAGAAATTGAAGCCATCGCAACCGGCAAACTGGTAGAGCTTGAAGAGAAAGGACTGAATGTTGTTCCAACCGCTAAGGCAACCAGGCTAACAATGAATCGTGAAGGTATCCGACGTTTGGCAGCAGAAGAACTGGAATTGACGACTTCACCTTATCGTTTTGCAGATAACTTTGAAGACTTCAAAGCCGCGGTTGAACATGTGGGTATTCCGTGCGTGGTGAAGCCAGTGATGAGCTCTTCCGGTAAAGGGCAAAGTGTTATCAAGACCGAAGACGACGTTACAAAAGCATGGGATTACGCTCAGGAAGGCGGACGTACGGGTGCAGGTCGCGTTATCGTGGAAGGTTTTATCGACTTCGATTACGAAATCACTTTATTGACCATCAGAGCCGTTGACGGTGTGCATTTCTGTGCTCCAATTGGTCATCGTCAGGAAGATGGCGACTACCGCGAATCATGGCAACCGCAAGCTATGTCAGAAAACGCAGTAAAAGCAGCTGAATACACGGCTGAGAAAGTGGTAAACGCGCTCGGTGGCTACGGCATCTTTGGTGTAGAGCTGTTTGTCAAAGGCGATAAAGTCATTTTCAATGAGGTCTCTCCTCGCCCTCACGATACGGGTATGGTTACAATGATTTCGCAGGAAATGTCTGAGTTTGCTCTCCACGTGCGCGCGTTTACCGGAATGCCAATTAATAATATTGTGCAATATGGCCCATCTGCGTCTGCTGTTATTCTTGGACAAGGGACTTCCACAAACATTCGCTTTGAAAACCTAAGCAAAGCTTTAGCTCAACCTCAAACACAAGTTCGTCTATTCGGTAAGCCAGAAATCGATGGTCGCCGCCGTTTAGGTGTTGTCCTTACGCGACGAAAAACCACCGAAGAAGCCGTTCAAGATGCTGTTGAAAGTGCTTCAAAAGTGAATATCATTTATTAAATACGAACCACTCATACAAAAATAGCGCAGCTCAAATTGCTGCGCTATTTCGTGTTCCAAACCGAAGAGAGCCTATTCACTCTCGATTAAGTACACTTCTTCAGAGAAGCGACTTAAGCCTTTTTTCGCAATTTTAGGATGATTCTCGTCAGCTTCATCTACGTTCAAACAAGTAACTTTGTAACCTGAAAATAACTGCTCAATCTCTTCGACCGGCACGCTAAATGGAGGCCCCGCCATCTCTTCTTGAGGATAGTTGAGTGTAACAAGCAAAATACGACCGCCTGGGTTCAAAAGTTGCTTGAGACGCTCTACATACTCCTCTCGCATATCTTGCGGTAAAGCAACCAACGCGGCACGATCATAAATGATATCGGCTTGAGATACTGGTGCAGTGAAAAAGTCCCCAGTATAAATAGAGAGCTCATCAAATTGATAAAGCTCGTGCATGCCATTAAGAGGCGTTACCGTTGGCGTGTAAAAATGTTCAGCAAAAAAGGCACGCACAGCAATATGGCTTAGCTCAACGCCTTCAACCGAATCATGCTTCATCGCTAGCCAAATCAAGTCTTCTGACTTTCCACATAAAGGAACTAACACTTTATCTTCACGCTTTGGATTAGTGTGTTTCCAATATACTGGTAATAGCGGGTTTACATCTTCCAAGTGAAATCCGATTTGATTGCTGGCCCATTTGTTATGCCAAAATTCTTGGTCTCTCATTTTACTTTCTACTTGTCGGCTGTTTTCATTTTGAGAGGTAAGACTAACGTTTTTTTTCAATTTGTCTATGCCGTTCATCTTTGGTTAATACTGCGGTGATAGGATGTAATCGGTCTCATAGGAGACGCGCCTTTATCTGATAATCAGAATAAAGAAAAGAGAAATGGTGATCTAACGCACGATTCTACTTCAAGATAAAACTGAAACCTTGGAATCTTTCGTAATGGCCCCATTTATAAGTTAGTACCTGATTTGCCGAACTTAGCGACCTTTATGTTCCCTATTTTCTAAGTACAAGCAAGTTAAGGAGAGTGAATGAGCTTATTTCTTCGTACTACAGCATTGATGCTTTTGGTACTTAGCCGTGCACCGGCATTTGCCGCACTTCCAATTACCCCTGCACCTAGTGGCGAACAAAATCGTTCAACCAGCCAAAACGAAGTTTGTTCGAAACTTTTTAAACACAGCCTTAGCGGTTTATACGGCATTCAGTCAATCGACACCACGCCAACTCAGCCATATTCTGACTTCGACATTCTTTACAGCAAAGCACACCAAGCACAATTTGAACTTGAAACTATCTGTAAAAGTACCGCACTTCTTAATGACGCTCAGCCATACTTCGCAGGTGTAAAATCCAAACAACGAGCAGAAGAAAAGATAGCTTTAGAATTAGGTGGGAAAGTTGAACGTATTACTGACCTAGCACGTGCAACGATTGTAGCTGAAGACGTCGCCAGCTTAGTCTCCATTTATGAAACGTTAGAGCGTGAAACAACGATTGTGAAAGTAAAAAATCGATTCAAAAAACCTGGCCCTTCAGGATATAGAGACTTGAACTTGCTCGTTCGTTTACCAAAAACAAACCTAGTAGCCGAAGTTCAACTGCACTTGAAAGCAATCGCAGATGTAAAAAGCGGTCCCGAACACGACCTATACGAAAAAATCCAGAAACTAGAACGTCAAGCGATGTTGGAAAAACGTGAGCTAAGCGAAATAGAGCTTGCCTCTATTCGCAACATGCGTACACAGTCTAAGAACTTGTACCAACAAGCATGGCAACCATACTTAACAACGCATCTAGAAGCGGCGTAACCGATATCATTAAGCGTCTCTCATAAACAGAAAAACCACCGCATTGCGGTGGTTTTCATTTGTATGCACACGAATTTTACGCAAAAAAAGACCACGCCTTAGCGTGATCCATTTATTCGGCTTACTGTACTTTCTTCAGGTTTTCTACACGAGCTTTTAACTTCTGACCCGGGCGAAAAGTCACTACACGTCGAGCAGTAATTGGAATATCTTCACCAGTTTTCGGGTTACGACCAGGTCGTTCATTCTTGTCACGAAGATCAAAGTTACCAAAACCTGACAGTTTTACCTGTTCGCCACTTTCCAGTGCCTTACGAATCTCTTCAAAGAACACTTCCACCGTTTCCTTGGCGTCCCGCTTACTAAATCCTAATTTATCAAACAGGTTTTCTGCCAGTTCGGCTTTTGTGAGCGCCATAAAACTTTCCTCAAAGCTATGTTAAACAATGCTACGTTAGTGTAGCGCCAGAGCAGTTTTACCCTACCAATTCAACAACATATCGGGGTTACATCAGGAAGTGTATGACAAGCTTATGATTTTCGCCAACTTTTTTCTTGGCGAACAAAAGGAATAGCACTACGTAAATTATTGTTAAACGCCAGAAATTTGATATTTTTGTTTTTGTTTCATCTTTATCAGGAAAAACATCCAGATTATAAAACTAAAAGTAGTTTAAATATCAACATTAAACACTATTTAATAAAAATATCAGATATTGGTTATTTAACAGACACTTGACATAGAACTTGTCGTAAATTCAGTGATTTGTATGTAACTCGATACGTAACAATTAGATTAAAAGGTATGACCACCTGTACTTTGCAACTGTGCTTAGAAAGCTTGATTAAACCCACGCTTCTCGCTGTTTAACGATGACGCCATATATAAAGATTGATAATGTGGAAGTTCGTGTATTTCCTCATTAGCTTCTTACACTGCTTCTAGGCGACCATGATTAATCAAATCATAAATATTCTTTTCCCTGTTTTTGCTCTTGTCGGAGTTGGCTATTTGGTCGGTCGTTACATCAAGCCTGACTTTCGCCCAATAAACCGCATTAATATTGAGGTATTTACGCCAGCACTGGTATTTTCGTCACTCGTTAGCATGCCGCTCGATTCAAATCAGGGGCCGCTTCTTTTGGCGGCAATTGTCGCGGTTTTAATTCCCGCACTACTCATGATCCCGGTATGTCGATGGACGTCACTCTCGTTTAAAACCTGGGCGCCACCACATATGTTTCGCAATAGCGGAAATCTAGCTATTCCTTTGTTTACCTATACGTTTGGAGAAATTGCGCTGTCGTCAGCAGTGCTTTTATTTGTCGTGTCAGCATGCTTGCATATCAGCTTAGGCGTAATGTTGCTTAGTCATGGCAACCCTTTTAAGCAAATAGTCAAGATGCCAATCTTTTTAGCAGCGTCGTTGGCTCTGTTTCTCAACGTGTCAAATGTGGGTGCATGGGCGCCTTTATACGAAGCCACGGCTCTACTTGGGCAAGCGGCCGTACCCGTGATGCTTTTATCTCTGGGGGCACAAATGTGTCATTTAAGGTTGGACGGTTTAAAGATTGGTGTGTTGTGTACCGTGCAGTCACTGGCAACTGGTGCTGTCGCTTTTGCACTTATTTATTGGTTAATTCCCCTTCCAACGATGCAATTGCAAATGATGGTGCTCTTCACAATGCTGCCGCCAGCCGTCATGAATTACCTATTTGCGGAAAGGCTGAATATAGAACCCATGAAAGTGGCGTCAATGGTACTATTTGGCAACTTTTTCAGCATTCTTACGCTACCTCTTCTGCTTAGCTATACCCTCTCACTCGCTGCCTAACCGCCAACAAGCTATCGTTAGCGTGTATTAGCTGAAAAACAATACGTTCCTAATCTCGGGTAAGGGCCATCCCTAGTTTGGTCTAGTATTTTAAAGTAATGAGGGATGGTGCGAGCAGTAAGGAACTTGAACAACGATAAGGTAATCCTAAAAATAAAAAACCCTGCCAAACTGGCAGGGTTTTCATTTCTTAAGAAGATACGTTACGCGAGATTAGTCACGCAGAGACGCACCAAACTTCTCAGAAACGTGAGCAACGATAGCGTCAACCGCACCAGCGATATCTGCATCTTCAAGCGTACGCTCAAGTGACTGTAGAGTCAGAGCGATTGCTAGGCTCTTCTTACCATCTTCAACGCCTTTACCTACGTAAACGTCGAACAGTTTCGCATCTTTAAGGAACTCGCCACCTTGCTCTAGACAAGCGTTAACAATGTCACCAGATGCAACAGCTTCATCCACTACTACCGCGATATCACGACGGTTTGAAGGGAATTTAGAAAGTGCTACCGCTTCTGGGATCACTTTGCTGTTAATTGCAGACCATTCGATTTCGAATACGATAGTACGACCATTTAGACCGAACTTACGCTCAAGCTCAGGGTGAACGGTACCGATCACGCCCACTTCTTTGCCATCTACGATGATTGCCGCAGATTGACCTGGGTGAAGTGCTGGGTTAGCTTTTTTGCTTTCAGGTGACAGTGCAGCGAAAGAGTACGCTTTTTCGTTCGCAGATAGCTCTAGAATCGCTTCTAGATCGCCCTTAAGGTCGAAGAAATCAACCGTGTTAGTTTCGATATCCCAATGTTCTTCACCGCGAGTACCAGCAATAACACCTGCAAGCATAGGCTCTTGGCGCATGCCGTTTTCTGCAGTTTCACATGGGATGAAACGTAGGCCGTATTCGAATAGACGAACGCGTGGCTGTTGACGCTTCTGGTTGTGAACAACCGTGTTCAGCAGACCTTGGATAAGACCAAGACGCATTGCTGACATGTCTGCAGAAATTGGGTTTGGAAGCACTAGAGGCTCAACACCAGGTACAACTAGCTTTTGTTGCTCAGGCTCAACGAAGCTGTATGTAATTGCTTCGTGGTAACCACGGTCAACAAGAAGATCACGAACGCGTTTCAGTGGAAGATCCGCTTCAACGTGGTTGTGCATCTTAAGTGCTGCTGCTGGGTGTTGGTTAGGAATGTTGTCATAACCGTAGATACGGCCAACTTCTTCAATCAGGTCTTGCTCGATAGCGATATCGAAACGCCATGTTGGCGCTACTGCCATCCAACCTTCTTCTGAAGCTTCAACAGTCAAACCTAGACGCTCTAGGATTTCTACTACGTCGCTATCTGCAATGTGGTGACCTAGCAGGTTGTCTAGCTTAGTACGACGTAGAGCAACTTTGTTTGGCTTAGGTAGGTCTGCTTCAGACTCTACTGCAACAACAGGTGCTACTTCACCGCCACAAATTTCAACAAGAAGCTGTGTTGCACGCTCCATTGCGCTCACTTGTAGTGCGTAATCCACACCACGCTCGAAACGCATTGAAGAGTCAGTGTGCAGACCGTAGCTGCGTGCGCGACCACGGATGTGGTCAGGTGCAAAGAATGCACACTCTAGTAGAACGTCTTTAGTCTCAGTTGTTACACCAGACTCTTCACCACCAAAGATACCTGCGATTGCAAGTGCTTTGTTGTGGTCAGCAACTACTAGTGTATCTGCGTTTAGTTCTGCTTCGTTGCCGTCAAGAAGCGTTAGCTTCTCACCTTGCTCTGCCATACGAACTACGATGCCACCTTCGATCTTCGCTAGATCGAATGCGTGCATTGGTTGGCCTTGCTCTAGAAGAACGTAGTTAGTGATGTCTACTACAGGGTCGATAGAGCGAATACCACAACGACGCAGTTTCTCTTGCATCCATAGTGGCGTTTCAGCTTGAACGTTTACGTTCTTAATAACACGACCTAGGTAACGAGGACACGCAGCTGGCGCTTTCACTTCGATAGACACTTTATCGTCGATTGAAGGGGCAACTGCTTCTACTGATGGCTCAGTCACGTCAGCACGGTTTAGTACGCCAACTTCACGAGCTAGACCACGAATGCTGAAACAGTCAGCGCGGTTTGCTGTTAGATCTACGTCTACTGTTACGTCGTCTAGACCTAGGAATTCACGGAAATCAGTACCGATTACAGCGTCTTCTGCTAGTTCCATGATGCCGTCTGACTCAACGTCGATACCTAGTTCAGTGAACGAACAAAGCATGCCGTGAGATGGCTGGCCACGTAGTTTCGCTTTTTTGATTTTGAAATCACCTGGAAGAACAGCACCAACTGTTGCGACTGCTACTTTCAGACCTTGGCGACAGTTAGGTGCGCCACAAACAATGTCTAGAAGCTCTTCTTCACCCACGTCAACTTTAGTTACGCGCAGTTTGTCTGCATCTGGGTGTTGGCCACATTCAACAACGTGACCGACTTTAACGCCAGTAAAAGAACCAGCAACAGGAAGAACCTCGTCTACCTCTAGGCCGGCCATTGTAATTTGGTGAGTTAGCTCGTCAGTAGTAACCGCAGGGTTTACCCACTCACGAAGCCATGATTCGCTGAATTTCATGTTGATGAACCCTCTGGATTACTTGAACTGTTTTAGGAAACGAAGATCGTTCTCGAAGAACGCACGTAGGTCGTTCACGCCGTAACGAAGCATTGTTAGACGCTCAACACCCATACCGAATGCGAAACCAGAGTATTTTTCAGGATCGATACCTACGCTACGTAGCACGTTCGGGTGAACCATACCGCAGCCTAGTACTTCTAACCATTTACCGTTTTTGCCTTTCACGTCTACTTCAGCTGAAGGCTCAGTGAATGGGAAGTAAGATGGACGGAAACGTACTTCTACTTCTTCTTCGAAGAAGTTACATAGGAAATCGTGCAGGATGCCTTTCAGCTGAGCAAAGTTTACGTTCTCATCAACCAGCATGCCTTCCACTTGGTGGAACATTGGCGTGTGCGTTTGGTCGTAGTCGTTACGGTATACACGGCCTGGTGCAATGAAACGGAATGGTGGTTTACCATTTTCCATCGTACGGATCTGTACGCCTGACGTATGAGTACGAAGCATCAAGTCTGGGTTGAAGAAGAAAGTATCGTGGTCAGTACGCGCTGGGTGATCAGCTGCGATGTTTAGCGCATCGAAGTTGTGGAATGCATCTTCGATCTCTGGGCCAGCCTCGGTGTTAAAACCAAGTTCGCCAAAGAACTTCTCAATACGCTCTACAGTACGAGTTACTGGGTGTAAACCACCGTTTTCAATACGACGACCTGGTAGTGTTACGTCGATTGTTTCTGCTGCTAGTTTCGCTTCAAGCTCAGCACGTTGTAGTGCATCTTTACGAGCTGCGATAGCTTGCTGAACTACGCCTTTCGCTTTGTTGATCTCTTGACCAGCTTCACGGCGTTCTTCTGGTGGTAGTTTGCCTAGGCTTTGAAGTTGAGCAGTTAGCTCACCTTTTTTACCCAGATACTGAACACGCACTTCATCAAGTGCGACTAGCGATTCGGCAGCTTCAATTGCAGTGCTCGCGCTAGCAATGATCTCTTCTAGATGTTGCATCGTTTCCTCATCTACCTGTAGGTAGTGTCCATAAGGGAGTGATTGGTTTTTTGATAGCTGTACATAGTAGCCAAACCGGGCACCAATGCCAAATTGAATTACGAAAAGAAGAGGTTATTGAATAAAAAGAGCACAAAAACGTCAAAAATGTCATCTTTAGTTAATCTGCCGTTTAGTTGTGCCCTTTTGTTTTAGAAATAGTATTGAATAGATAGCTCGATAAAATCGTCATCTCTAGCGAAGTAGAGCAAATCATTTGGTGTTTCATTTTTAAACAACCAAGCATCAATTTGCCACTTAACGTGATTCGATATTCGGCTCGACGCCTCTAACTTAGCATTGTAAACATCAGCATTATCTAAATCCTTCGTGATTCCCGTCAATACTTCCGTTCCGTCCTCATCATTGAGCGCCCAACGAATACCTGCAAACACATCATTTTGACCGATAGTTTGTGCGTTGTTTCCACGACTGTCATAGAGGTACTCACCAATAACCCCCACATCCCAAACCGTGTCAAATGCACCGACGAAGGTATACTCAAAACCCGTCACAAGACCGACATGATTATCAGCGCTATCTCGATAAACACTTTCTAGTTTCCATAACCAATCGCCAACAATTCCTTGCACATCGAGACCGACATGACTCATCAGAGCGTAGTAAGGCTTTAATTCTCCGTACTCTAAACGAAAGTAAGGATCCCGGTTTGTTCCATATAAATAGCTTAGGCCTACGTCCCAATCGCCAAGCATTTTCGAATATCGAAAAGCCACATCTACGTGCTTCTCTTCTCTGCTTGATTCATAGATAGCATCATCAGAGACAACGGGGTCGGTTCTCAAGCGGCCATCTGTACCCGCAAACGTTCGTTCCCTAAAGTAAGGTAACAACATTGCGTGGACGGTGCCCCAGTCTTTGAAAGAGGTAAAATGTAACATCGGCTGACCGAGTTTATCTTCACCATCGACGGCTTCAATGGCATCTGTTTGGTTTACTACATCAACTAAATGGGCTGATTCAGTCACTCCCCAAAAGACCTTACTAATCCCAACTCGAAGCTCATAATCATCCCAATAAGTCAGATAAAGTGCCTCTCGTATGTCACCATGACTTCGCTCATCGTCTAGACCATCCAGACGATAGAAAGGTGTGAAAGTAAAGTTTGCATCACCATTTTGCATCTCCCAGTAAAATTCTGGCTGCAAAACCAATGACGTTTGCGCTTTGCTCTGACCCTGAGAGCCCGTTTCAAAAAACTGACGATGCTCAATATTGACTTGTCCTGCGAGCTCGACGGCAGTCAGAGGCATCGAGTAAAAAAAAGCTGCTGCACTAAACAACAACCCAACATTTAATCGCTTCATTTTTCCTCCACTACCTCACTCGCTTCAACACATTCTTATGAAAGTCATTGTCTTGTAATCCAGTGTTAAAACGCATTTCGCTAGTCGTTAGCTCAGTACTTTTTCCTGTTTGATGGTTTGTCATCGCCATAGTGTGCGCGCGCCAATATTGGTTGAGATATTGCTTGTAATCGGAAAAAGAAAGCGTTTTTAACAAAGAGCCTTTGCGGTCGTAAAACTCAACTTTAAGTGGACGATAATGCGCTTTACCTAACCACACCGTTTGCTTGGTATAACCTGAGTTCTTATCGGTCGGAATTTGCTCTACGACGAAAACATCTTGCCCGTTTATGCTGTCATCTTTTAGGTAGTTGAAACGGTATTTTTCAATCTCAAAGGAACTGAGATCCTCATACGCGAATTCACTGCCCATAAAAGGACCTGATTTGTTACGCGAGGAAATACGTTTCACACGTTTCAGTGCAGGAAGGTAAAGCCATTGGTCATCGGCACCCACCGTATGAGAATGGTTAAGAAACGCCGTGCCTTTTACATCTCTCGGTTCATCAAATATCGTGAGCCCTTTGTCACCATCGCCATCAACTTCGAGTGATTGTAAGCGCATTAAACGTGTGCTGCTTTCTCCTTGCGCGTTTCGAAGAATCATTTGCATCGTAGCAACAGAATCCCCCCACCCTTCATCACGGGCTTTGCGCTCTTGGGCAATTTCTAGTCCTTTGGCTTCATCCGCCAACACCGCATGACTCATAATAAGCGAGACAGAAAGTACTGATACTTTTAAGGCATTTTTTACTAAATTCATGTTCGATCCTTTAATTCGTTATGACTGAGTAACAGTCTTGGTTTGAGAGTCAGTTGATTTAAGCTTATTTCGGCGCTCCACCTCGTCGTAAACGCCTTTGTCAAACAACATCAGTAGAGTCGGTAGGAGGATGAAATCCACAACAAGGGCAATAAAGATGACAATGGCACTCAGCTGTCCCATATCGGCATTTAAGCGGAAGCTCGACATCGCCAGAACAGAGAAACCAGCAACAAGCACGACCGTCGTAATCCAAAGTGCGCGCCCCACGGTACGAAAGGCGTAGCGAACCGCTTGCTCCGCACTGTGGCCATCTTTACGAGCGTGTTGATATTTAGAAAGAAAGTGAACGGCGTCATCAACAACAACACCAAGCGTTAATGTCACAACGACAGACAATCCCAAGTTAATCTCGCCAGAAACCAGCGCCCAAATACCAAAACCAATAAGCGCAGGAGCAATATTCGGGACAAGACTAATTAAGCCAAGCTTGAACGAACGCAAGGCAAAGATCAGTAATGCAGAGATTAAGACAAGAGTAATGGGCAAGGTTGACAGCATGCTAGCCATATTCGTTTCACCAATATGCGCAAACATCAGTGAAGGACTAGACGCAACAACATCATATTGAGGCGCGTTTTCGTTAAACCATTGGTAAATACGATTTTCCAAATCAACAAGCTCGACGCTGCCCAAGTTCTCCACGGTGAGAACCATCTTGATCGACGACTTATCTACATTGATTTGGTTGTTCAAATCTAAACCATACGGTAGTGACATTTCGTAAAGCAGCAGATATTGAGCCGCTAATTCTCTGTCTTGAGGGAGCGAGTAATAAGCCTGATCATCTCCATGCATGTTCTTGTTTAGGCGCTTATAAACATCGCTCAAGGTCGCAACATGGTCCGTTTCTGGCTGCAACCTTAGCCAGTCAGTAAATTTACCCACGGAATTGAGAAAATTAGGATCGGCAATGCCCTGCGATTCGTTAGTTTTTATCGCGATACTGATGTTCGCCATGCCACTGATTCGCTCTTCCATAAAATCAGCCGCTCGGCGAAATTCATTGCTATGGCCAAAGTACTCGACGGATTCATCATTGACTTTGTTCAGCGGAATCAAGCTCGCACTCGCGACAATAACAAGCACCGACAACGGCAATAACGCATGTCGCTTTGACACCACGAAATCTCCTAAATGATCCATAAAGTGCTTTCTTTCATCAGAAGTATCCAACTTCACCGTAATCGGAAGGATATTAAGCAAGGCGGGAAGTAACGTGATGGAAAGGAAACAAGCAACCATGACGCCAAGGGCTGATAGGTTGCCGAAATCTCTCAGGATTGGAGAATCCGACATATTCATCATTAAAAAGCCGATCGCGGTGGTAATGGAGGTAATCAAGATAGGCATGAAATTGAGCGCAATACTTCGCTCAATAGAGTGGGCTTTACTAAAGCCGTTTTGCATAGACTGACGCATTGTCGCGATGATGTGTACACAGTCTGCGACGGCAAGCGTCATCACCAAGGTAGGCACATTAACGGTCGCCGTGCTTAAGAACATACCAGCCCATCCTGACAAGCCCATTGTAACCATAACCGAGCCGATAATAACGATGAGCGTCGCGATGACGCTAAGCAATGAGCGCAACATGATGGTCAGAAACACCAATATCACTAGTAACATAGTTGGCACTAATGTTGCGCTATCATCTTGGGCTGCGGTCATAAACGCGTAGTTCATTGCAATAATACCAGCCTTGTGGAATTCCGTGTCTGGGTACACTTGCTGATAACGCTCAATCATTCCGTTTATGTAAGCAACCACCTCTTGTACTTCAGCAGTTTTATCTATTTCAGGGAGTTGGACCGTAACGTTTACGACCGTGACATCTCCTTTTTCAGAAATCAGTGAACTTTTCAAAACCGGCTCACTCAACGCAATACTTTTGACTTTCTCTATTCGTTGAGGTGTCAATTCATATTCGCTATACAGTAAATCTTCGACAAGAAGATCATCTTCAAACGCTTCGGTATGCTGGTAGTTGGCGAGGGAATCAACGCGGGTGGAGTATGGAACTTGCCACGCCTCGTCAGTGATCTGCTGAATAAGAGATAATGTGCTAGGAGTAAAAACAGTGCCGCTCTTTGGCGCTATAACCAAAGCAAGACTGTCAGATTTTGCAAAGGTGGTTTGAATTTCATCAAACGCAAGTAACTGCTCATTTGTTCCATCAAAGAAGATGTCGTAATCTCCTCTAAAGTAAAGATTTTTTCCTCCAATAGTTGCTATGACAATCAATAAAACGGTAGCAAGCATCACCAATACACTGTAATTCGTTGGTAGCTTACCCCACCCTGAACGGGCGTATTGTTGAACGTTGTGATGTGGCATCACACTCTCCTTTTGTGACGTTTCGTCAAATTTAAAAACTAAAAAAACAGCAAATGCTGTAAATAACCAGACAAACTCGACATGCAAACTTTAGATCGAATGAATTTGGCTACATAAGTTAGTTTTTAGTAACTTCCTATGCTTCTCGTGATCATTGGCTGAACGCCAACCTTCGAGATTTAATGACGATTCGTCACAATAGTGCGATAAAAAAGCCAACCATAACGTCAGATTGGCCTTTCCAGTTTATTAGCGATTCACTGACTCTAAATAAGCAAGCTCTTCACTAAATAACTCCTGCTCCACTCGACGCCAGGTTTTACGGTAGTCCCATTCTGTAGATAAAGGCGACCAACCTAAACCATCAAGTAACATATTCGCGTTGTGCAGTACTGAGAATGGGTCTTGAATTCGCTGAATACATCGACTGTTCGATGCATTTTGCGCCAAAGCGTTTGAACCGAATGCAATAGACCAGTTGGCGAATACAATAGCATCAGAACCTATTGCGGGAGAAAACTTAAGATCACCACATTCTACCGCATTGTTCACTAGCGCATCAGCACCATCTATTACTTGTTCTTCCAAGTTATTCAGTTCATTCACACGTTTAGGCGAAGCCTTCTCTAGAACCCAAGGCGTCTTTGCAACAATCGCACAGGTTGATAGTACTGGCTCCATACGAGCGTAAATACGATAACCTACATGCATCGCAATGATTTTTTCTCTGGTATTGCCATTAAATTTGGCGGTACGTTCGAAAAATATTGCTTCGCTTTTCAGCGAATGAATACAAAGCGCAAGAATCACATCTTCTTTGCTGCAAAAATGATTGTAGATCGTCCCTTTAGAATAAGGGCTTGACGCTGTAAGCTTGTCCATCGTTAAGTTGGCAAAGCCTTGCTCTTGAACTAAAGACTTAGCCAATTGAATAAGCTCTATCTCACGATCAGCAATCGCCTGTTGCTTTTTTGTTAGCCCTGAAGACACGCGACATCCGTCTTGCTTGCTATATTTTTTACAGCGAAAGTTAAACATAATCCTTTGATCCGTATACCAACACACTCCCAATAATTGTAACACGATTCTTTAATACAGGAACGCAACTAAAGTTGACGAACCGTCATGAATGACACTTCGTCATAATAGATCAAAAAACAAACATTTCAAGTATGAATTTATAATTAGAAGATAAATAGCTACCAATTATGCATACCCAAGTAGCTACAGGATGCTTGGTTCAACGAGAATGGTTTCTTTGTAGAGGAAGCGAGAGTGGCTTTGGGAGGAACAACGAAGGAAATCAGCATGTTAAAAATGACGAAAGTAGATACTGAACAGGTATTATTCGAAATAAGCCCAAAACACTTTAAGTCTGAATTAAGAGCAAACACCGCTGAATGCCCTACTTACAAAGTATTTGCTGTCTTAGGCTTTTTCTTTTGCAACGCCCTTTCAGAAACTCTCTTCAAAAAAGGCTCAAAATCTATATAGATAGGCTTGGCTTATCACCTGCAGATGCGATGGCATAACGAATATCATCAATAAATCGCCCCTCTGTCTCAATAATGCCGTCAGAGAATGTGACTGGCTGATGTGGCCCAGCAAGTAGAACAATATTAGTAAAATCAGAGACATTAAAGTTCTCTGCTACAACATTTTTGGAATGAAAATCGATGACGGTCTTTGCGACTTGATCTTCCAGTAACAAAAGCTGTTCTTCGGTAATTTTCATACGCGCCAAAGCAACGCGAACACACTTATCGTGGGTAGTCGTCTGCTCTTTTATGATTTCGGTATATTTGTCGTTGAGCTTGGAGTTCTCTGCATAGCTATAATATAAAGGTCCGTGCAGCGTTATATTTTTATCTTCATCAACGTAAACGAGATCCAACAACTCTAATGCTTTTAAGTAATCGGACATGCTCTGCTCAGACAAGTCATACTTTTTCTTTAAAATAGAATAGCCGTCTTTACCTCGTAACATTCTCAATTCACGATAAAAGTCGTAAAGGTGAGGGAATTGAAAGAATACTTCATCCTGTGTGCGACTAAAGTAATCCTCGTCTTCACCTTGCAATTGATTTGCGAGCTTTTGTAGTTCATCTAACGTGCAATCAACCGCTCTACAATATTCCAGCAACTTATCTAAAGCGAGATTCGTGCTTGTAAGATGTCTCTTAAAAGTAGATAGTGGCATACCCATTTTCTCAGATAGCTCTCGATATGTTAGCCCTTTTGTTTTAATCGCTTGGCGTAATGCGGCTAGCAAGTATTCGGGAGTCAGATCTCTCATCTACAATTCCTTTTGGCAATGTTACAGCTGTATAGTATTTGTAACAATTTAGAACCGCTTGGCAAGGTATAAGTTCATATTTTTATAAGAAAAACATGAATTAATATACTGAAAGGAGAATTCACACAACAAATGAAAAATTCAATATGAATTCAATTTCATTATAGGTATAAAATAATATGCAAAACAAAAGTAAAGCAATCACTCTAAATTATCGTGATTAATTTTAATAGTAACGTAAAGTTGAGAATATAAATCTATTCGCTCTGCAAAAATCTAGAATAATTAACCTAAAAGGAACAGAACGGTAAATGCATAATAATTCACCGCTCTCTATTAGCATTTTTGCAATGCTATTCAAGTAGACTAGTCCGCTAGTTTCACTGCAGTACCAAATGCCAAAATTTCCGAAGAACCATCTACGATTGAGCTTGTGGTAAATCGAATCCCTACAATTGCATCGGCACCTTTAGATTCAGCGTCCGCCACCATGCGCTGTATAGCAATATCACGCGCGTCGGTCATCATTTCCGTGTAACCACGAATTTCGCCGCCAACAATGCTCTTGATACCCGCCATGAGGTCACGGCCAATATGCTTTGATTGAACAACATTACCAGTTACAACCCCTCTGATTTCAGAGATCTGCTTGCCAGGAATGCTTTCGGTCGTTGTGTAAATCATTTTTAATCCCTTATAAACGTAAAAATTTATACCCAAGCTACCTTATAACTAACATAAGATGCTAACCAATAAATTGAGAAGACTGATAAACAATACTCTAAATAGCCAAGCTAAAAGTCATTTGGGTATAAATTTTAGCAATAAAAAAGGAGAGCTAATGCTCTCCTTCTCTTAATCCTAAACTGCTAATTAAAGAGCAGCTTTCGCTTTTTCAACTAGAACTGCAAATGCAGCTTTGTCGAATACTGCGATGTCCGCAAGGATCTTACGGTCGATCTCGATAGATGCTTTCTTAAGACCGTTGATGAAACGGCTGTAAGATAGACCATTTTGACGAGATGCCGCATTGATACGTGCAATCCATAGTTGACGGAATTGACGTTTCTTAGCGCGACGGTCACGGTAAGCGTATTGACCAGCTTTAGTAACTGCTTGGAAAGCTACGCGGTAAACACGTGAACGCGCACCGTAGTAACCTTTAGCTTGTTTTAGAACTTTCTTATGACGTGCACGAGCTTGTACACCACGTTTTACGCGAGGCATTATGCTTCTCCTAAACTAAACGATTGATAACTAAAAAGAATTAAGCGTATGGCAACATACGGATTACTGCAGCCACTTCACATTTTGGAAGGATTGCATTCGGACGTAGTTGACGCTTGTTCTTAGTAGTACGCTTAGTCAGGATGTGACGTTTTGTAGCGTGCTTGTACTTAATACCACCAGCAGTTTTCTTAAAACGCTTAGCAGCACCTTTGTTGGTTTTCATCTTAGGCATGATGAATAACTCCGCATTGAGTAGGTTTAATAAACAACGTAATTAGGGCGAACAAAACCCAGCCGTTATGCCTTTATCGAAAGGAAAGCGGCTAGGTTTTAATTACTTGATGAGCCGTTAATTACTTCTTTTTAGGGGCTAGCACCATGATCATCTGGCGACCTTCAATCTTCTTAGGGAAAGATTCAACTACAGCAATTTCTGCAGTATCTTCCTTAAGACGATTTAGAACGTCAACACCGATGTCTTGGTGTGCCATCTCTCGGCCACGGAAGCGAATTGTTACTTTCACTTTGTTGCCTTCTTCAAGGAAACGCGTCAGGTTGCGTAGTTTTACCTGATAGTCTCCAATATCAGTTCCAGGACGGAATTTTACTTCCTTGATCTGGACCTGCTTTTGCTTCTTCTTCTGCTCTTTAGCAGTTTTGCTCTTCTCGAAGAGGAACTTACCATAGTCCATCACACGACAAACAGGTGGCTCGGCGTTAGGACTGATCTCAACGAGATCCATACCAGCTTCTTCAGCAGCTGCAATGGCTTCTTGAATCGATACAACACCAACTGATTCACCGTCAGCGCCTGTTAGTCGAACTTCACGAATACCACGAATTTCACCGTTGATACGGTGCGGGTTTTGTTTTACCGGCTGTTGGCCACGTCTTCCGCCTTTAATAGCTTATTCCTCCAGATTGAGCTTACGGCTAGAGATCTCGTCTTGGATGTATGCAATAAAATCATCCACTTTAAATTTACCAAGATCTTTACCTTTACGAGTACGCACTGCAATTTCGCCAGCTTCCATTTCTTGGTCACCAACAACAAGCATATACGGTACACGCTTCAAAGTATGTTCGCGGATTTTAAAGCCAATCTTCTCATTTCTCAAGTCCGCTTTAGCTCTAATTCCACTTTTTTGTAGTTTTTGTACTATTTCTTGAACATAACCTGACTGTTTATCAGTAATGTTCATAAGAACTGCTTGTTCTGGCGCCAACCAAGTTGGGAAGAAACCAGCATATTCTTCGATAAGGATACCGATGAAGCGCTCTAGTGAACCTAGAATCGCACGGTGAATCATTACCGGTACAAGACGTTCATTGTTTTCACCTACATAAGTTGCACCTAAGCGACCTGGTAGGTTGAAGTCTAGCTGGACAGTACCACACTGCCACGCACGGTCTAGACAATCGTATAGTGTGAATTCAATCTTAGGACCGTAGAACGCACCCTCGCCTTCTTGAATTTCGTATGGGATATCCATCGATTCAAGAGACTGCTTCAATGCTTCTTCAGATTGATCCCAGATTTCATCTGAACCTACACGTTTCTCTGGACGAGTAGACAGTTTCACTACGATGTTGTCGAAACCAAATGTTTGGTACGTATCGTACACCATCTTGATACAGTTTGTTACTTCTTCTTGAATTTGGCTCTCAGTACAGAAAATGTGAGCGTCATCCTGAGTAAAGCCACGTACACGCATAATACCGTGTAGTGCACCAGATGGTTCGTTACGGTGACATGAGCCAAACTCAGCCATACGTAGCGGTAGGTCGCGGTACGATTTTAGACCTTGGTTGAAGATCTGTACGTGACCTGGACAGTTCATTGGCTTAATCGCGTATTCACGGTTCTCAGAAGAAGTTGTGAACATTGCATCAGCGTATTTGTCCCAGTGCCCAGAGCGTTCCCAAAGAACACGGTCCATCATAAGTGGACCTTTCACTTCTTGGTAACCGTACTCATCTAGCTTAGCGCGGATGAATACTTCTAGATCACGGAAGATAGACCAACCATTGTGATGCCAGAACACCATACCCGGTGCTTCTTGCTGCATGTGGAATAGGTCTAGTTGCTTACCAATCTTACGGTGATCACGCTTCGCCGCTTCTTCTAGGCGAGTTAGGTGCGCTTTCAGTGCTTTCTTGTCGTGGAAAGCCGTACCGTAGATACGTTGAAGCATTTTGTTGTCGCTGTTACCACGCCAGTAAGCACCTGCAACATTCAGCAAAGTGAAGTGTTGACAGAAGCTCATGTTAGGAACGTGAGGACCACGACACATGTCGATGTATTCTTCATGGTGGTAAAGGCCTGGACGATCATCACGCGATACGTTTTCGTCTAGGATTTCCACTTTGTATGGTTCGCCACGTGATTCAAACGTATCACGCGCTTCCTGCCAGCTTACTTTTTTCTTAACCACTTCGTACTTGGTTTTCGCTAGCTCTTTCATACGCTTTTCAATCTTTTCAAGATCTTCTTGCGTTAGAGATTCGTCTAAGTCGATATCGTAGTAGAAGCCATTGTCGATGGTTGGACCGATCGCCATTTTAGCTTGAGGGTAAAGCTGCTTAAGAGCGTGACCAAGAAGGTGAGCACAAGAGTGACGAACGATTTCTAGGCCGTCTACTTCATCTTTAACAGTGATGATTTCAAGGCTTGCGTCTTCTTCAATTAGGTCACACGCATCAACGCGGTTACCGTTTACACGACCAGCGATAGTTGCTTTGGCAAGACCGGGACCGATCGATTGCGCAACTTCCATAGTAGATACTGGGTTGTCAAATTGACGCTGACTGCCGTCAGGAAGAGTAATAATAGGCATGCTATGTCCTTTACAGTGGTGTTGCACACCAAGCAACACATGTTATTCAAATTAGAAGCTATTTGTTGAAAATAGTTGAGAGTCAATAAAGGCCTCTCGGTAACACGAATACCGGACCGTTATCGAAAATGGGATTGTACCTAGCTCACATTTAGAATGCAAAGCGCGATTTTGTTTTGTCATAAGAACTTAACCGCAGACCCGTCACGACAATCTGATCATGCTTTTTTAAGAGACCGCATAACTTGTAAACGGAATTACCCCTCAATGAACTTACACAACAAATTACAATATTGCCTATTACGTGTGAACCGATACAAAGCTTAACACGCTTGGCGAGAGCTCAACGTGCGATTTAGGTATATAGTTGTTTTATAGAGTAGTTTGTATGTAGGTATTCATCATGGTCTATTTCAAATCGCGCTTTATGGTGCTTCTAAGCACCTCGATATGTTCTTTGCAAGCCTTCGCATCAAGTGACTTATATGGCCCGCTGCGTTCTTACGCACAATCCCCAATGCAAGTGGTTAGCCACACCAACATACTACGTTCAGGACACAGTCTGCCCTCTGGGTTTGTCGAAGCCTATGGTTCGGGAACCGTGGCAAGTGTTTGGGCTCATACTGATGAATACGCACTGGATTATTACCACAATCAAATCGAATTAGGCAGCAAATGGCAAGTCAGCAACCGTTGGCAGTGGGAGCTCAACTATCGATGGGTCTTTGCCGCTGACAACCATTTAGATGGACTGACGAAAAGCTTCCATAAACTTTTCGGTATCGGACAAAATGGGCGGGATAAAGTAGACAGAGATCGTTTTTACATTTCAATGCCGCAATATGATGTGCTTGAAGATGATTTCGAAGGACAAACACTGGCCAATAACCTATCTACTTACTTACAGTATCAAGTGTTCCAAAATGAACATCACGGCCTATCGATTGGCGGCAGTTTGTATTTTAACGATGTGGCTCACGGCACTTTTCAAGGTAGCAGTTTCGAGCAAGGCTTCCAATTAAACTACAGCTACTTAAGTGATGCTCATGCATTTTATTCGATGATTGGCATGACTTTTCGCTCGGATGACCGTGCCTTGCTCGATCTGCCCTATCGACATAATACGATTGCCATTGCGGGTGGGTACCGTTATGCCTTAGAAGATAACCATCACCTGATGTTGGAATATCATTGGTATCAAGGCTCAACAGAAGGGCCCACAGAGTTTGCTGATGCCTCTAATGAACTGGTATTAGGCTATCGATATCTAATGGAAAATTCAGCGCTTGAGTTTTTAGCCGTAGAGAACGCAAGAAATATGGATAACAGTACCGATATCGCTTTCACAATAGGATATCGGTACATATTTTCATCAAGTTGATGAGAGCTATAGATTTAGCGTTGGTGCAACTGCGGCAGCGACTTGAGCATCGGTTGCATTGATAGGCAACGTAAACGAGCGATATTGGTCACCAGCCAAGCTGAGCGAACGGTCAATCTCTGCCAAACAATGCATGGCCTGCCCTTCCAGAATAAAAGAGAGCTCAATTTCTTTTGATGAGATAAAGCCGCTGTTACGGAACTCTAGCTCTTGATAAATACCAGAGCGAGAGGCAAACGAGCCACCGCGCAAAAAGCCTTTTTCAACATCGGCTTTAACCATAGTGAAGCCAGCTTGCTCGATCGCTTGAATAACCCGAGATGCTACTGGTAGTGGTTTCACTTCAATATAGTCACGGTCACGCGGGTCAATCGCAAAATCAATATCTAACGTCGTCTCGACCCAAACATGACATTGATTCTTAAGTGCGCTAACCGCAGTAATTGGTGTTTCGTCATGCAGTTTTAGCTCAAACGGAACCTGCTTTTCTTCATTAGGTTGAATCACAAAAGGGTCAACTGCTTTCAATTGATCAATAGTGAAGGTTTGGTAACTTACGCTATCACCCACTTCGACTTTCATTTCCGTGTTCAATTTAATCGTAATAGCATCAATTTGTTGTTCGACGTCTCCGCCTTTGATATGAACCTGCCCTTTCAGCGTCGCTCCTTGAAACACGCTCATTTCGTCCAAAATGGTATCTACTTTTGCAGAGCCGATCCCCAGTGATGCTTTCAATTTTTTAAACATATTTTTCCTTTTTTAGCGACTTTTCTTCTAATAATCGTTTGTTTACACAATTGTTTTCTGCTGTGCAAGCAATAGACCACAAGAAAATGCTTGAATTCAATCATCAAGCCAAATAATGCTCAACAGCAAGAGTCATTCAGCCCTGCAATAGGATTGTTCGGTCACTAAGCGGTACATTCGTCGAGAAATGTTTGCAATTTGTACCTAAATTAAGCAGTATTTGTATAGTCAAATAAAGGAAAATGATTATGTCTGCACCACTCTACATTCAAATTAAACAATTTATCCTGGATAAAATTGAGGCTGGAGAGTGGGTAGTTGGTCATCGCATCGCCACCGAGATTGAGCTTACCGAGCAATTTGGTGTCAGTAGAATGACAGTGAACAAAGCAATTCGGGATTTAGTTAATGAGGGCCGATTACAACGTCGCCCACGCTTAGGCACGTTCGTGTGTGATCCTGGTGAAAAGTCAGAATCTCCCCTGCTAGACATTCGAAACATTGCCGAAGAAGTCAGCGATAGAGGGCGAAAGTATGGCAGTAAAGTGCTCAAACAGATTGCTATAAAAGCAGATGACAACATTGCGACAAAACTCGGCGTTATGTTAGGCACGACAGTGTTTTACAGTGAAATTATTCACTATGAAGACCAAACGCCGATTCAATTGGAGCTCCGCTGGGTGAATAGCCAATATGCCCCGAGTTATTTAAATCAAGACTTCACACAAATCACTCCAAATCAATACCTGTCAGATAATTGCCCACTCAGCGCGATAGAACATACTGTAGAGGCAATTGTGCCTGAAAGCCGTATTAAGCAAGACTTAAAAATGCAAGCCAATGAACCTTGCCTTCTCTTGAATCGCAGAACGTGGAGCCAAGATAAGTTAGTCAGTACCGCCCTACTTTATCACCCTGGTAACAAATATAAGCTGAGCTCAAAAGTGCTCATTTAAGGACAAGATTTGTCCTCTAGATCTACGTTTTGATCACATTTTAGCAACATCAATCTTGTCAGTGTTCTTATTTTGCTCTATTTATTTGTATATACATTTAATGATACAAATAAACACAGGGACACAAACATGGATTTGCTGATTGAAAACGCACGTCTAGTTACCATGCAATCGGGAGAATGCGGATACCTTCCAACGCCTCCAGCGCGCATTGGTATTCAATCTGGAAAAATCGTTGCGATCAGTACTTGTGCCATTGGTGAAGACGCACCGCAAACCGAGTCTCTGCTGTCTGCCCAACATTACCCTCAGAGTATCGACCTTCAAGGCAAGTTAGTTCTGCCAGGTTTGATCGACTGCCACACTCATCTTATTTACGCGGGCAATCGTGCCAACGAATTTGAAATGCGCTTAAACGGCGTGCCATATCAAGAAATTTCCAAACAAGGCGGTGGGATACTTTCAACGGTGCATGCGACGCGTTCAGCAACCGAAGCGCAATTAGTTGAGTTAGCGTTGCCACGTTTAGACGGGCTACTCGCGAGCGGCGTCACTTCTGTCGAAGTGAAATCAGGCTACGGATTGACACTGAATGATGAAGTAAAAATGCTCCGTGCAGCCAAAATGCTTGAACAAGAGCGCAAAGTTAAAATCACCACTACACTTCTCGCCGCTCACGCCATTCCGCCAGAGTTCCAAGGTCGTGCAGATGATTATATTGAGCACATTTGTCAGGACATAATCCCTGTTGTCGCAAAGGAAGAATTAGCTACGAGTGTCGATGTTTTTTGTGAATCGATTGGTTTCAATCTTGAACAAACAGAAAAAGTGTTTGTAGCTGCAAAACGTCACGGCTTAAAGGTTAAAGGGCATACTGAGCAGCTTTCTAATCTCGGTGGTACAGCCCTCACTGCGCAATACAACGGTCTGTCAGCGGATCACATCGAGTTTTTAGATGAGCAAGGTGTTAAAGCACTTGCTCGATCAAACACTGTCGCCACTCTATTGCCTGGCGCTTTTTATTTTCTAAGAGAAACTCAGTTACCACCGATTGAGTTGTTGAGAGAGCATAACGTGCCGATGGCAATTGCTACGGACGTCAACCCAGGTACATCACCATTTTCTGATCTCACACTCATGCTGAATATGGCGTGCACACTATTTCGCCTTACACCGCAAGAAGCACTGCGTGGTGTAACGCAACATGCAGCCAAAGCTCTGGGTTATCAAAACTCACGTGGCGAAATCAAAGTAGGGTTTGATGCGGACTTCTCTATCTGGGATATCGAAAGCCCTGCGGATTTAAGCTATCAAGTCGGAGCAAAACGTCTGGTAGGTCGTATAGTAAATGGTGAATACATTTCACACGGAGGCCAATAATATGTCTCAATTCGACCTACACTCTCCCCTATTTCATTGGCAAGGCCGTCATGATGCCGAGGACGGCAAGCTTGGTCAGCGAATTCATCACGTTGTTCAACGCCAAAAAGCAGATGAGTTGAGTGCCGTTGCGCATGGCGTCTCATTACTCGGTTTTGCTACCGACGCTGGCGTTGCGAGAAACAAAGGACGCATTGGCGCGAAAAAAGCGCCAGACTTAATCCGACGAGCACTCGCTAATTTAGCATGGCACCAAGACGCCCCACTATATGACTTAGGTACTGTGGTGTGTGAAGACGACTTACTGGAAGAGAGCCAAGCTCTATGTGCAGCAACCATTTCAAGCGCACTGCCCCATACGCCAGTCATCGTGCTGGGTGGTGGGCATGAGATTGCGTGGGCCTCGTTTTCCGGCTTAGCGGAATATTTTAAAGCGCACCATCCAGAGAAGAAGCCTAAAATCGGCATTATTAATTTCGATGCGCATTTCGATTTGCGCGCATTTGAGAGCAACCTCACCGACATAAGACCAAGCTCTGGCACCCCATTCAACCAAATTCATCATTTTTGCCAACGTAACGATTGGGACTTTCATTACGCTTGTATTGGTGTAAGCCGCAGTAGCAACACTAAAGCGCTATTTGAAAAAGCAGATGCGTTAAATGTTTGGTATGTAGAGGACCATCAGCTCTGCTACCTAAACCACAGTTATCACTTAACTCAGCTTCAGCATTTTATTGACGACTGTGACTACCTCTATTTGACCATTGATCTGGATGTATTTCCTGCCGCAACCGCACCTGGAGTCAGCGCACCAGCAGCTCGGGGAGTGAGTTACGACACTATTGCACCCTTTTTAGATCGAATTCTTCATTACAAAAATAAGTTAATGCTGGCTGATATCGCCGAATACAACCCAAATTATGACGTCGATAGTCAAACAGCACGATTAGCTGCCCGTTTGTGTTGGGATATCGCCAACGCGATGGCGGAAAAACAGCACAAACCATAATGCATCCCAGATGCCACTGATTGTTACGACCAAGCAAGTACTTGGTCATCACGAGAAACTAAAGGAGTCTGAAATGACACAGCGCCAGGGACAAGATCCACGACTTGATACAAGCAGAACAATTCGTGCACCTCACGGAGATAAACTGCGCGCAAAATCTTGGCTAACCGAAGCCCCTCTTCGTATGCTGATGAACAACCTTGATCCTGATGTTGCAGAACATCCACATTCACTGGTTGTATATGGCGGCATTGGCCGAGCAGCGCGAAACTGGGAATGTTACGACAAGATTGTTGAAGTACTTGAAAGACTCGAAGATGACCAAACGCTTTTAGTTCAATCAGGCAAGCCTGTTGGTGTTTTCCCTACTCATAAAAATGCCCCACGCGTGCTTATCGCAAACTCAAACCTTGTTCCGCATTGGGCAAACTGGGAACACTTCAACGAGCTAGATAAACAAGGCTTGATGATGTACGGCCAAATGACCGCTGGCAGCTGGATATACATTGGCTCGCAAGGTATCGTACAAGGCACATACGAAACGTTCGTATCTGTTGCAAAAAAACACTTTGACGGTGACGCAAATGGCCGTTGGATTCTAACGGGTGGTCTTGGTGGCATGGGTGGTGCTCAACCTCTCGCTGGTACAATGGCGGGCTTCTCCATGATTGCAGTAGAGTGTGATGAATCACGTATCGATTACCGCCTACGTACAGGCTATGTCGATAAGAAAGCGACTTCTTTAGATGAAGCGCTAGCTATCATTAAAGAGTCAGACACACCAGTATCGGTTGGTCTACTAGGTAATGCAGCAGACGTTTTCTCTGAGCTGGTAGAACGTAATATCACGCCTGATGTCGTAACAGACCAAACGTCTGCACACGACCCGCTCAATGGCTATTTACCACAAGGCTGGAGCATGTCTCACGCAGCAGAAATGCGTTTGCAAGATGAAGCAATGGTCGTAAAAGCAGCGAAAAAATCCATGGCTGTGCAAGTTCAAGCGATGTTAGAGCTGCAAAATCGCGGCGCCGCAACACTCGACTACGGTAACAACATCCGCCAGATGGCCTTGGAAGAAGGCGTAGAAAACGCATTCGATTTTCCTGGCTTCGTTCCAGCCTACATTCGTCCTCTATTCTGTGAAGGTATCGGTCCTTTCCGTTGGGCTGCTCTCTCTGGCGATCCTGAGGACATTTATAAAACCGACCAAAAAGTAAAAGAGCTAATTCCAGATAATCCGCACTTACATAACTGGCTAGATATGGCTCGCGAACGCATCCAGTTCCAAGGTTTACCTGCGCGTATTTGCTGGGTTGGTCTTAAAGATCGTGAGCGTCTTGGTCAAGCATTCAACGAAATGGTGAAAAATGGCGAACTTAAAGCGCCCGTTGTCATTGGTCGAGATCACTTAGACTCTGGCTCTGTAGCAAGCCCGAACCGTGAAACCGAAGGTATGATGGACGGTTCTGACGCCGTATCAGACTGGCCATTATTAAACGCGCTACTCAACACGGCGGGCGGCGCAACTTGGGTTTCACTACACCACGGTGGTGGCGTAGGTATGGGTTTCTCGCAACACTCAGGTATGGTTATCTGCTGTGACGGCAGTGAAGATGCCTCACAACGTATTGCCCGCGTGCTGCATAACGACCCAGCAACAGGCGTGATGCGTCATGCTGATGCGGGATACGATATCGCTAAACAATGTGCAGCAGAGCAAGGGCTAGATTTGCCAATGCTCAACGAAGAACTGAAGAAGCTCAAGTAAGGATGAAAGAGATGTTAAATTTAACGCTAAAGCCGGGCCATATTAGCTTAAACGAACTACGCCAAGTGAGCCGTTCACCAGTCAACCTTACTTTGGATCCTGAAGCCATTCCGGCCATTGAAGAAAGCACGCAAGTCGTAGACCGAGTCATCGCGGAAGATAGAACGGTTTACGGAATTAACACTGGTTTTGGGCTATTGGCTAACACACGAATAGCACCAGAAGATTTAGAAACACTGCAACGCAGTATCGTTCTTTCTCATGCGGCAGGTATCGGTGAGTTTATGTCAGATGAAACGGTTCGTCTGATGATGGTATTAAAAATCAATAGTCTGTCTCGTGGCTTTTCTGGGATTCGCCTAAAAGTCATTAATATGCTGACCGACCTAGTCAACGCACAAGTTTACCCTTGTGTACCTAAAAAGGGCTCTGTTGGCGCATCAGGTGACTTAGCTCCTCTAGCCCATATGAGCACAGTATTACTGGGAGAAGGGCAAGCTCGCCACAACGGTAATATCATTTCCGGGCAAGAAGCATTAAAAATCGCAGGTCTAGAGCCTATCACTCTGGCGCCAAAAGAAGGCTTAGCGCTACTAAATGGGACTCAGGCATCCACAGCGTTCGCATTGGAAGGCCTGTTTATCGCGGAAGACCTTTTCGCGTCAGCAACCGTTTGTGGTGCAATGTCTGTTGAAGCCGCTCTCGGCAGCCGACGTCCATTCGATCCGCGCATTCACCGTGTACGTGGTCATCGCAGCCAAATGGACGCAGCACTCGCATACCGTCATTTGTTAGACACATCGAGTGAAATAGGTGATTCGCACACTAACTGTGAAAAAGTACAAGACCCGTATTCTTTGCGCTGTCAGCCTCAAGTGATGGGTGCGTGTTTACAGCAAATCCGCAATGCGGCCGAAGTATTACAAGTAGAAGCGAATTCCGTATCAGATAATCCATTGGTGTTTGCTGAAGATGGTGACATCATCTCTGGCGGTAACTTCCACGCGGAGCCTGTTGCAATGGCAGCCGACAACCTAGCACTTGCGATTGCCGAGATCGGCAGCTTGTCTGAACGTCGTATGGCATTACTTATCGATAGCGCGCTATCAAAACTGCCACCGTTCTTAGTCGACAATGGTGGTGTGAACTCTGGTTTCATGATCGCTCAGGTGACCTCTGCTGCGTTAGCAAGTGAAAACAAAACGCTCGCTCACCCAGCGTCAGTAGACAGCTTGCCAACATCTGCAAACCAAGAAGATCACGTGTCAATGGCAACATTCGCGGCTCGCAGATTGAAAGAAATGGGCGAAAACACTCGCGGTATTCTGGCGGTAGAATACCTCTCAGCAGCACAAGGCCTAGACTTTAGAGCACCAAACAAGTCCTCTGAGCGTATTGAGATTGCGAAACAAATGTTGCGTGAAAAAGTATCGTTCTACGATAAAGATCGCTACTTTGCTCCAGACATTGAACAGGCAAATACTCTGCTTAAGCTGGCTATCCACAACACGCTCATGCCAGAGAGCTTGTTACCAAGTGTTCAATAACCAAGCATAACTGGCATTTCATCGAATAAACAGATAATGACTTGAAGGCTCTACGTTCAGCGTGGAGCCTTTTTACATACGATTAAACATGTTGATGGCACTATTTATGAACGCCTGTCTACTTTGATGGCTATACTTTAAAAGATAGGCGAGCGAAAAGGTCGTTGTTTATTGTTTTCACAAATAAAAGCGTTGCTAAAGTATGCGTTTTTAACGGTTTATCCGCCGAAATAGTGTCTTATTGTTAGGATACGGTGAAGTTTTCACTGGATGGACCATTGCTACGCAGATATTCGCATATAATCCCACACAGTTTTGGTTACTACGTAAAAATTATGTTTCTAACACCTTATTTTTCAAACACTAATCACCAGTTTCAGTTCACTCGCGAACAAGCAAGCCACTTTGCAAAACGTGTCGCAGGTGACTACAACCCAATTCATGATGAAGACAACAAACGCTTTTGTGTCCCTGGAGATTTACTTTTCGCTGTGCTTCTTAGTAAAGAAGGCGTTAGCCAAAAGATGCGTTTTAACTTCTCTGGCATGGTAAACGATGGTGTAGCACTTCATATTGAAAATAAGTGTGACAAAGAAAGCGCTGTTGTTGACGAGGCAGGTAAAGAATACTTACACATGTCCCGTGAAGGTGAAACTAACCACGATCCGGCATTTATTGAGCATGTCGTGACAAATTACGTGCAATTTTCTGGTATGAACTTCCCTCACATCATGGTTCCTCTTATGGAAGAGAAGCAAATGATGATTAACTGCCAGCGTCCATTAGTTATTTATGAAAGCATGGAAGTCGAATTTTCACGCTTAGACCTTACGCATCCAGAGGTGGATTTCACTGGCGCAACATTCGACGTAGAAGGAAAACGAGGTGTAGTCACCTTAAACTTTGCGTTCAAAGAAGACGGTGAAGTCGTTGGTAAAGGTATTAAGCGCATGGTTGCAAGTGGCTTGAAGCCATATGACCAAGAAGCGGTTGACGACCTTGTACGCCGCTTTAATGAACGTAAGGATGCATTCCTAGCAAAGTTCGTTAAGGCAGCCTAGTCGACTGCCCTATCAGAAGCGCACAAAAAACGTGTTTACTAAAAGAAAGCCCAACGTCTACCGTTGGGCTTTTCTTTTTATGTCTCATCCAAACAAAACTAAATGCAATGCTTAGAACCAGCGACGAACATGATTTTTATAATCCACATACTCTTCACCAAACAATCGCTCTAAAACGCGTTCCTCAGGCTTGATTTGAAACCGATTCATATAACTGACAAATATCACGCCACAAAGCACCACACTCAAGTGCTGCCACCACAAACCAGTTGCTATGATTAGAAGCAATAATGCCGTGTACATAGGGTTGCGTGAAAAGGCAAACACACCAGTTCTTACAACAGAAGATGCCGCTTCAGGTTTTACTGGGTTTACTGTGGTTTTTACTTTGCGAAATTCATACACGCCAGCAATGCCCATGTAGCCAGACAACAAAGTTAATACACCTACTACAAATTCAACAAAGGGTACTCGAATGTTCATGCTCGGCGTCAAAACTTTAAGTCCGTACATCAAAAGTATGACTAGCAAAAACACCACAACAGGTGGGACTTTGAGTTCAAGTTTTTTCAAGATTCATATCCTTTGAAAGGGTCTAAATACGGTTTCTAAAAAGCCCAGTAAAACTGGGCTTGATTTAGTCCGATTACAACAAAGTTAACAATGCCTGAACGGGATGCTTGGGCTTCGTTCCTTCAAAGCGTTTAACTTGGCTGCGGCAAGAATAGCCTGTAATCAAACATCTCTCGTTATCCAACTTATCTAAGCTTGGCTTCCAGCTTAAATTGTAAATATCTTTCGACATCGACAACTTATCAACCTCATGACCAAACGTACCCGCCATACCACAACAACCAACAGGTACCGTATTCAAAACTGCACCAAAGTGAGCAAAAATAGCGCCCCACTCTTTTTCCGCATTTGGCATTTTGGTTTTTTCAGTACAGTGCGCAAACAGATACCAAGGTTCCTGCGCCTTATGCTCTCCGCTTTCAAACGCTTCTAGTCTTGGGTAAAGCCATTCGTGGGCTGTTAGTACATCGAAATTACCTCGCTTACTGCCAAGCACTTCAGCGTATTCATCTCGATAACACAGCACCAAAGCAGGATCGACGCCAACTAATGGGATATCCAAATCCGCTACCATCGCCAAGAACTTCGCTGTGTCGGCTGCTGTGTCCTTAAACTGACGTAAAAACCCTTTAATGTGTTGTGCTTTACCATTCGGCTTAAACGGCAGAAGCACCGGATTCATACCCAGTTTTTTCAATAACTTAACGAAGTCTTCAACGACATCAGCGTCGTAGTAGCTAGTGAATGGGTCTTGAACAATTAAAACATGCTTGCTCTTTTCAGACGAAGACAAACCACTGAGCGCTTGCAGATCATAAGGCGTTGTCAGCGACTCTACTCGTTGTTTCAAGGTGGGTACTGATAACAACGGCGCATCGACATACCCGACCGTAGATGCCGTTAAACTTTTCACCCACGACTGCTTCAAAACACCATTTACGACACCTGGCGCTTTCGCCATCATCGGCAGCATAGTCTCAATGTTCGCAACCAGATAGTCTTTTGCAGGACGTTGATAACGAGAGTGATAGATGTTTAAAAAGCGTGAGCGAAAACTCGGAACATCGACTTTAATCGGACACTGGCTCGCACATGCTTTACACGCCAAACAACCATTCATCGCTTCATACACTTCGTGGGAGAAATCGTATTCGTGACGACGATTGATAGAATGACGTACACGGTCAATCATGGTTTTGATTGATGTTCTGTTTTCTAGCGTTTGCTTTTCTAAGTCAAGGATATCAATGCCTTGTTCAGTGAGCTGACGCAACCACTCGCGAACCAAACCCGCACGACCTTTCGGTGAATGACGACGATCGGCTGTTACTTTCATCGATGGACACATTGGCGAGCTAGTATCGTAGTTAAAACACAAACCGTTACCGTTACATTCCATCGCTTGTTTAAAGCTGTCACGTACTTGAACGTCAATCTGACGGTCATAGTAACCACGTTTGGTATCGGTAACTTTGACAAGCTCTGCATCACTATCCAGCGGTGTACAGATTTTGCCCGGGTTCATTTTGTTGTGTGGATCGAATGCCGCTTTCACACGTCTCAGTTCAGTAAACAACTCGTCGCCGAAAAACTCAGGGCCATATTCTGAACGGAAACCTTTGCCGTGTTCACCCCACATCAAACCGCCGTATTTCGCCACCAGCTTGACCACTTCATCAGACACTTCGTGCATCAATGCTTCTTGGTGCGGGTCACACAAATCCAACGCAGGACGTACGTGAAGCACCCCAGCATCGACGTGACCAAACATGCCGTAATTCAGAGACTTGCTGTCTAACAGTTCTCGAAACTCTACAATAAAGTCCGCCAGGTTTTCTGGTGGCACACAGGTATCTTCAGCGAATGCGACCGGTTTAGCACGACCTTTTGCTGCGCCTAACAAACCCACCGCTTTTTTACGCATGTTGTAAATACGCCCAATGCTCGCTACATCGTTACAAACTTGGTAGCCGATAATGCCCGCTTCTTCTGTTTCCAACATGGTATCGAGCTTGGCGGTCAATGCTGCAACCTGAGCAGCAACTTCCTCTTCGTCCTGACCTGCGTATTCCACCATATTGATGCCAAGCATCTCTTTATTTGGAACATCGGTAAGTAAATCGCTCACGGTGTGCCAAACGATATCTTGCTTCGCGAGATTAAGCACTTTTGAGTCAACGGTTTCTACAGACAGCGCCTTCGCTTCTACCATAAACGGTGCATTACGCAGTGCAGAATCAAAGCTGTTGTATTTAACGTTAACCAAAGTACGCGCTTTCGGAATTGGCGTCAGGTTAAGCTTCGCTTCGGTAATGAATGCCAATGAACCTTCAGCGCCGCACAGTACTCGTGTGATATCGAAACGGTCACCGTCTTCATTCAAGGCATTTTTTAAATCGTAGCCCGTTAAAAATCGGTTAAGAGGAGGAAACTTATCTACGATCTGCTGGCGTTTTTCACGACATACGGATTCCGTTACACGTAGCGCCTTGGCAGCAAACTCGCCTTCTTTTGGGTAACCATGAGACAAGTCCGACTCTAAAATTGAACCATCAGCAAACACCGCTTGTAGCGACAAAACATGATCGGATGTTTTTCCGTATTTCAGAGAACCTTGACCAGAAGCATCGGTGTTGACCATGCCTCCAATCGTTGCACGGTTACTGGTAGATAAGTCTGGAGAGAAGAAGTAGCCATAAGGGCGAACTGCGTCATTTAACTGGTCTTTCACTACACCAGTTTGTACACGAACCCAGCCTTCTTTCTCATTAATCTCAAGCACTTTGTTCATGTGGCGAGACATATCCACCACAATACCTTTGGTTAGCGACTGACCATTGGTCCCTGTGCCGCCACCACGAGGTGAAAAGGTAATTCGTTCGTACTTTTCTTTATTGCTCAGTTTCCCGAGGAGAGAAACATCTTCTGTCGTTTTGGGATGAACGACAGACTGAGGAAGTTGCTGGTAAACACTGTTGTCAGTGGCAACCGCTAGTCGGCTTGAATATTGGCTTTCGATATCACCAGTGAATCCGGCGTGCTCAAGCTCTTTCAGAAAACTAAGAACAAGAGGATCGACATCAGTTTGCGAGTGTAATCTTGGTAACATTTGCTTCCTGCCCCTACGACGCTGATCCGATCAGCTGCGGGTTGTGTAATTATTTGCTCACTTCTCATACAAATTGGCGCTAAGCGAAAAAAACACCACAAAAGAGTTAGTGAAGTAATATTCTTTGAATTTCGTCACTTTACAACATTTAAAAAGACGAGCAAATCAGAATCTCGATACAATAATTAAACTTATGCTTTATTTTTTCACGCTTGATGCCTTACATTGGGGAACGAATCGCGTTTCTAGATGAGTTTTCAGAATGAAAAAAAATAAAATTGTGACCACTGAAGATATCCTTCTCAAACTTTGCCAGTCTGTTTCTGGCGTACTTACTTCGGCGACATCTTCTCAAGTAAATTATTCAGCAATGGTGCAAAAAATCCACAAGACTAGCCTCAAACCAGATTTTGGCTGTTTTGTTCTGTTTGATGGCGGATTTACCGGGCTAGTTGTGATTAATTTT
This sequence comes from Vibrio sp. Vb1166, assembly GCF_033338695.1. Lineage (NCBI taxonomy): Bacteria > Pseudomonadati > Pseudomonadota > Gammaproteobacteria > Vibrionales > Vibrionaceae > Vibrio > Vibrio sp. Vb1166. Next base: position 160,005 of record NZ_JAWOTE010000002.1, read on the forward strand.
ACGGCAAAAGCCGCACTGGAGATCTACACCAACTACATGCGTAATATGGGCATGCCAGAAGAAGAACTGGCAATATCTCATACTTCTGACGAGGTAGGCGATGTTCTGGGTGAACTCATGAATCAACTGGTCGGAGACTTCACTAATAAAATTCGTAAAGACCTGCAAACGAACATCACACAAAACCAACCAAAAATGCTGGCGCTGAATAAGCAAGTTATCTTACAAGTTGATACCAACCTTGACCGCCCTCAAGCGCGCAGAGTGACGTTCTCCACCGAAAACAACAATATTTTCTATCTCGAACTAGCAATGGATAAAACTGAGTTCATCCAACTGGAAGAGTTTGAAGTTGCTGAAGACGAAAACCCAGACGACATTTTAGAGGCAACACGTAAACAGTTGGCTGAGAAAGAATCTAAATCGTCGGGATCAAACGATGATGCCGATGACTTGCTCAACCAGCTCGGGTTGTAATTCTAACGAATCTTAATGAAGAATGGCTTCTTAGACACAAGTACGGCTTCATACTGATTACGACGAACTAAAACGCCAGCCTCGCTTAATGCGAGGCTTCTTTTTATGTGCAGAAATTATCTTCAGTCCCACCTTGTATTTCGTTTTTATGTCAAAAAAGGTAATATGTCTGACTTCATAAATTTTCTGCTTTCGTTACTGGTTGTCGATGGATAAACAAAAAGCTCTGAAAAAAATCGCCAAGTGCTTAGAACTGGGCAATTCCGCTAATGTTAATGAGGCTGCCAATGCTATCAAAATGGCACATCGCCTCATGCTTAAATATGGTCTCGATAAAGACGATATTGAGTTCATCAGAATGGGAAAAACACAATCTTCTCATCTGCTACCAGCGAACATCAGTTCTACCATATTGCGAGTGATTCGCGGCATTAACACAAAATTCGGTGTCGAAGCAGTATTGTTGAATCACAAAGGGCTCAAACGTGTCGAATTTATCGGTGAAGCAGATCGCGCTATTTTTGCTGCATTTGCTTTCGATATTGTTTATCGCGAGATGAACGAAAGTACCGGACAATTCCGAAACAGCTTTGCTGGCACCGGCACCTCTTCTCAGGAAGTGACTCGCCGTGTGAACTCATTTGTATCTGGCTGGGTGGAAGGCGCGATTGAAAAATTGCCAATTATTTCTCCAGATGAAGAGTCGGCCAATAAAATTAATGACTATATTGATAAAGAATTCCAAAACATTGACCGCGAAACGTTCAAGAAGCAATTGAAAGAAGCGATGAAAAACCTAACTGAAGACTACGAAGTGGGCTTAAAGAAAGGTAGAAAGGTTTCAGTTAACCGTGGAGTGGGCGGCGAACAAGCACGCAAAATGTTGGGCGATTCATCGAAATAGCCAGAATAGTAAAGGATTCACATAAGCAGCAATGACTTCGATGTCGATGGGGCTTACTTTGAGAGCTTTAGCAGTATTGATAGGAATTTTCTTACAGAAACTCTTATCAATCTTACTTTCTCATAACAAATATCAATGCTTGTTTATTCATAATTCGCATCCCATTATGAGGCATGGTTTCGCCTCAGTTTTATACGGAGATTTTCCCTTGAAAAAGATGCCTATTGCACTAGCTCTAGTGCTAGCTCTTACTGGCTGTCAAGCCACTCAACGCCAAAATGCAACAACGGGTGAATACGAAACTAACTCCACCACGCAAGGCGCGCTTATTGGTGCGATCGCTGGCGCAGCAATCGGCCTAGCAACGGGTGATGATGCTAAAGAACGTCGTCAGCATGCACTCATTGGTGCAGCCGCAGGCGGAGCGACTGGCGCTGGCGTTGGTTACTACTTTGACCAACAAGAAGCGGAATTACGTCGCGCTTTGCTAAACTCTGGCGTACAAGTTCAGCGTGTTGGTGAAAATCAGCTTTTACTGCGTATGGAAAACGGTATCGGCTTCTCTTCAAGCTCTTACCAGCTTGATGCTAGTATCCATAATACTCTACGCGGTGTTGCTCGCATCCTAGTTGAGTACCCAGATACCAGTCTCGTTATTGACGGTTACACGGATAGCACAGGTAGTGAGTCATACAACCAAAAGTTGTCAGAGCGCCGTGCAGAGTCCGTACGTCAATTCCTAGTATCTCAAAACGTTGCACCTGGTCGTGCAATTGCACGCGGCTACGGCGAACGTAACCCAATTTGCTCAAACCAAACTTCTGAAGGTCGTGCGTGCAACCGTCGTGTTGAAATCCAGATCTTGCCACTGAAGTAATTTGGTTGCACCATAACGGTAATAATAAAAAATTACCGGAGCAGGCCTAACCATTATCGTTAGGCCTGACATATTAATGTCTGTCAAAACGTCTGCCCTACTCTGCTTATTTAGCCTCAGTTTTTCTGGCTACTCACTTGCCTCTCAAGCTCCAAATGACCCCGTCGAACAATACGAGTACGCACAACAATTATTGGCATCAAACGAAGCTGAAGCCTCACCAGAAACGCGCTACTGGCTAGAGCAATCCGCCAACCAAGGTTACCTCCCTGCACAAAAACAGCTCGCGAACGACTTTGCTAAAGGGATAAATGGCGAAAAAAATGAAACACAAGCGTTATATTGGCTAACCTCTATCGCACTCAATGACCCAACCGATCGTGGCTTTCTTCTCGCCGATTTTATTCAGCGCAATCCAGATAAGGTCACAACTTCTCAATTGACTGAAGCCTTGTATCAAATGGCTTCTCAGCATAATCCAGCAGCAGAACAAGCTTATAATCAACTGTTAGAGCAGCGCTTCAACCAACTGCGAGCTAAACAAGTCTCGCAAATAAAGTCGCTCGATAAAAAGGCTGAGCAAGCACAGGAAGAGAAAAGCACAGTTGCAAACCCCAAAGTAGAACACTCGCCGTTTTTATGGCTGATCTGGCTAGCGGCGATACTCATCATCAGCGGCTTAAGTTTTCTCGTAATCAAGAAACTCAAGCAGAATAGAAAAGCGCGTGAAGCCAAAGAGGAAAGCCAAAATCAACGAATGGCGAAAAAAATAAAAGAGCTAGAGTTTACGAACAAGCAACTGAAGCGTCAGTTAGAGAAAGTATTCAGAGAGTTTAAGAAATCCAAAACTCAGGCAGAAAACCATAAGCTAAGCGTCGCATGCGCCATGCTTGGCTACACACCACAAACCATCCCTGATTTACAGGCAATCAAGCTACGCTATAGACAGTTATCAAAGCTTTATCATCCTGACACAAGGGGCAGTGAAGAAGAAATGAAGCGACTCAATCATGCCTTTAAGCTCGTCTCACAAAATGTTACAAAACAGTAAAAATAGGTCAGGATACTTTGGCTGCCATGCTTTTATTCCCATATAATCAAGCACCGCAATCGATCTCCCTCTCAAAGAAATTAACAGACATTTAACTTAAGTCGCGCTTTTATGCCATAATGCCCGGCGCAAAATAACACCTAACGACTCAAATTAATCTAGGTGGGGAGAAAATCAATGTTCACTGAAGAAGGCACCTGTGATTGGTGTAAAAAACCTAGTCTTGTAACTCGTCACGATTATTTAGATGGCAAGCACCACTACTCATGTAAAGCTTGTTACGATATGGCGAAAATCGACGTGCGCCTATTTAACCAAGGCGAATTGCAAATGCGTGAACGTTTGCAACGAGCGAGCTAAGCAAGACGGAATCAATGGAACTGATTTTCAAAAGCGCCTTTTATAAGGCGCTTTTTTGATCGCCCAAGCCTATTTCCAATCTCTATCTCGTATTCCCTCCTATCCTACATAGCATGTCGCATCGGTTATCAGCCCTCTTCCACTGTATACAAACCACTGTCCGTGAAAAACACCTGTATATACAGTAGTAAACCCCTGTATGTCTCTCGTCCAACTTTCTACTCACCTCACATTTTTAAATTGATGTTAGACATATCAGAAATGAAAAATAAACAAATGAATTCAATTACTTAAAGTAAAATCCTTTTATTTCCTTCTCAAAAAACCGCAAATAACTTTTGAGAAACTTGTTGATCAGGTCGCCAAAACAAACTACTGTATACACATACAGCATGTATAAAGGAACAGTAAGATGCAGTTACAAAGTCAATCTCATACATACTCTCGCTACAACGTATTGGCACAAGCAACTAAGCCCATGGCCGTTTCGGATCAGCTTCTATCTAAGCTGGCTGTTTTATCGCAGCAGAAACAATGGATTTTGTTTACAGCAGACTGCCCTCGTCCAGACTTTGAACAACTCACTGCTTCTAATATTTGCTGTAAAAACGTTATTCAAATGAAGCCCTCTCAACAGCTTTCAGAAGTCGAGATCGTGATAAAAGCCATCCGATCAGGTAATGCCAGTGCTGTTGTCGCATCCAATAAAATTGCACTTATGAATCAATCTATGTTGCGCGACGTGGCGCAGCGCTATCAGTGTGAAGTCTTTTTCGTCGAAGGCAGAGTTAATAAGTACCACTAATAAGTTCGACGTTATCTATCCTGCATCTCGCCTCCTTTTTAAGGGGGCATTTTTTTGTATTAAAGAAAACAGGCAAACGTTTGCTTTTTTCTCTGGCGAGTTAAAATAGTTCTGGTATGATGCCCACATTCGATTTATTCAGCGCCCACATTTTGCTGAATATCTTCTCTTTCTGACGTTTGATTAAGATGATAGGAATGTCGCAATGAGCCTTGCTAATCAAGTACTTGCCGTCAATGACGACCTGCCAATTCGCACCCATAAACCCGTTCATAGTGGAAAAGTTCGTTCAGTTTACTGGTTAACTGAAGAAGACAGCGCCCGACTGATCAAAGAAAAAGGATACAATGTCGCTCCAGATGCGCCTTTGGCTATCATGGTGATTAGCGACCGAATCTCTGCATTCGATTGTATTTGGCATGCTGAAGGTGGTCTTAATGGTGTCCCGGGTAAAGGGGCTGCGCTTAATGCGATTTCTAATCACTGGTTCAAACTGTTCAAAGAAAATGGCTTAGCAGATAGCCATATTCTAGACATTCCTCACCCTTTTGTTTGGATTGTACAAAAAGCCAAACCGGTAAAAATCGAAGCCATCTGCCGCAAATACATCACGGGTTCGATGTGGCGCGCTTACGCAAATGGCGAGCGCGAGTTTTGTGGAATCCAACTTCCTGAAGGGTTAGGAAAAGACAAAGCACTGCCAGAGTTGCTAATGACCCCATCCACAAAAGGCATTCTAAAAGGCATTCCCGGTGTGCCAGAAGCGGATGACGTAAATATTACTCGTCAAAACATCGTAGACAACTACGAAGCATTTAACTTCTCAAGCGCTGACGATATCGCACTCTACGAAAAATTGCTGAAAGAAGGCTTTAACGTTATCAGCCAAGCGTTAGAAGAAATCGACCAAATCTTTGTCGATACCAAATTCGAATTTGGTTATGTTCATGATGCTGCTGGCAATGAAAAGCTGATTTACATGGATGAAGTGGGTACACCAGACTCGTCTCGTATATGGGATGCTAAAGAGTACCAAGCAGGTCACATCGTAGAGAACTCAAAAGAAGGTTTCCGCCAGTTCCTACTTAACCACTTCCCTGACCCAGATATCTTGCTAAACAAAGAACGTATGCCTGAGCGCGAAGCTCTCGCTCGTGATAATGCTTTACCCGTCGAATCTTTGATGGCGATTTCGAGCACTTACATTGGTATTGCCGAGAAGATTACAGGCAAGCCGATTCATTTGAGTGAGAATCCGAAAGCGGAAATCATCGAGGTTCTGAGCAAAGAATACGGATTGATTGACTAGCACTGTCGCTAGATTGCTAAACGCTTTCCAATAAAAAGTCCGCACTAGCCTGCGGACTTTTTTCGTATTAGGCTCACCTTAGCCGATATTTAACGTAGTGCCATCTGTTGTAGAGGCTGACTTGGTCGTCACCTGATATGTTTTGTCTTTAATCGTTGATACAAAATACCAGGTCGACTCTGCCTTGTCGGGCGTAAAAGTAACGCGCATAAAGCCACGCTGTTTGATGTCTGCCCACTGTAATTCTGACACTAAGTGCGGCAGCGTGTATTCCATTTGAGCGATCGCGACAGGGTCTAACGCGAGGTAGGCCTCTAACCCAGGGGAACTCACAGAGCTAGTCGCAAACTCTACCCCGATAGGATGCTTAGATATGTCTTTAAGCTCACTTGCCCATGCGTTGTGCGTATCTCCTGCCAAGCAGACAAAGTTACCACTGCTGGCTTTGGCCAGTTGATAAACTTTCTCTCGCTCAACGTAGTAACCATCCCATGCATCTAGGTTATATGGCAAAGCAATGGTATCTAAACTTGGGTCAGAGAGATAACCCGTAATCGCAGAGTTTACCGCTAATAACGCCTCTGTTTTTTGTTCTTCAGTGACAGTAAACAATTGAAACATCGCGGTCATAACCGAACTTGGCAACTCCATACGAGACATTAACACTTGTTGCCCTAGCACATTCCAAGTTGCGTCGTGCGTACTGAACGCATCCATCAGCCAAGCGAGTTGGTCAGCGCCTAACAGCTCTCGGTCTTGACTGCGCGACTGAGCAACTAAACAGCCAATAGCTTCCATCGTTGGTGAGCTGAGCGAGAAATAATCCAACGGTTTATCACGCCCCACAAGTCGCGTGTCGAGCATCATCAAATTGACTAAACTTCCAAACGAAAACTGACGGTAAATCAGCATGTTTGAGAAAGTGTTTTCACGAACGGGCAACCATTCTGTCCACGCGGCAGCCGCAGCTGCACGACGATCATTAAAGCTGCCTTCCTCTTCTTGATGGTTTTCCGCACCATTTTTCCAAGTATCATTTGCAAGCTCATGGTCATCCCAGACAGCAATCATTGGTAGGCTCGCATGTAACGCTTGCAGATCAGCATCTTGGCGATATTGCGCATACCGTTTTCGGTAATCATCTAAGGTAATGCATTCAGTGCCTTTGCTTGGCTCTCGCCCTAGTGCCTCAGCATCTTCATTAGCGTAGCCACCAGCACCATACTCATATATGTAATCACCGAGATGAAGCACCACATCAAACGGGTCTTGCTCATGTTGATTTAAAATCTCTCGGTACACATGGAAATAGCCAGCAGGATAGTTTGCACAAGAAACAACCGCCATGGATGCCTTTTCTACACCATCCTCTGGTAATGTTTGAGTTTGCCCGACTTCGCTAGTGACATCTCCAACCATGAATCGATAGTAGTAACGAGAATTTGCGTTGAGATTTTGAACATCGACTTTTACCGTGAAATCTCGGCTCGTGTCCGTGGCAAAAGTGCCACTTTGTACGATATCAGTAAAATTTTCGTTAGATGAAACTTGCCAGCTTACATCTGCGTAGCTCGCTGAGGTTGTAACACGAGTCCAAATGATTACTTGTGTTTGAGTAGGATCTCCACTCGCCACTCCGTGCTCAAAGGTAACCGCAACAGATTCACTAGCATCGCTACCACAGCCCACCAGCCCGGTAACAATCGCCGTTGAAGAGGCAGCTTTCATAAAGTCTCGACGAGACAAAGACATATTGACTTCCTTTCTTATTGTGTTTGTTTTTATGCCCAAATGACGTGGTGACTCGATCATCCTTGTATGCCAATAAGGGACGTTAATTCGAACTTACAGTACCAACCACTTAGTCGATAATTTGTCCTAAAAACACAAAGTTAGAAGCTAGTTATGACAATTGCATTTCCAAACGTTACATTTTTGTTAATTTAAGTGCAAATACTCTATATTCATCACACTTCCTAAGACCTGTGACAAAAACCTCAAAATAAAAAAGCGACCTACTTTGAGGTCGCTTTTCATTGCACTATTGTTAAGTGGTACATCGATGAAGTGGAAATGCTCAGCCTAAAACTTGATGTTAAGGACATCTTGTTCTGACGTATCCACCTTCAACTGACTGCGAGATTCTATGTACTCGATTTGCTGAACATCGAGCGAATATGGCATAACGACTCGCAATTCATTGATCCCTTCATGTTTAGCTAGCTGGGTTAAGCGGACCAAATTGGATTCATCACTTTTACGAGAAGACATCGATTTTAATGCGGCATCCCACAACCGATCTTCAGGCTTGCTCAATTCCGCAATGTTCTGTTTCCACATCAAACCGAAAATAGGCGCGATGGTGGCAAATGCCTCTAAAAAGGTCCATTTTTTACTACCTGTCGCTCCTAAAAAGCTAGTGTAGTCGAATTCAATGCACGTCTTTCCTTGTTGATCCATTCTATGCCCCCGACACTCGAAAATGAGATATACCAAATATCGTTCAACTGTTTTGATATAGCAATGGGATATAAAACATTCGTCTTTTATGCCCTAATTTACATACAAAAGGAAATATTAAAACCAGCTTTGTAACAACTGATGTACAGCTTCGCCATATATAAGCATTCAATTGATTAATATTTCAATTAAGAAACTAAAAACAACACGCAAGTAACGCTATCAATATGAAATCATTATAGATTCACCAAGAAAATATCAATTCTTGTCACAACGTCATCCGCCGACCTACTTTACATCAATCACTCGACTGGCCTTTTTATACTGTATCTTCCAACCAGCCCAACGTGGCAGCTCCCAACGCTTCGGGTCCCCCTTACGGTTTCCCTCTCGATAAACGACCTGTACCAGCTTGCGAGACGCGTAATACTCGACATCTAGTTGGAGTTCTGGCAGCGAAAGTTCTAAAGGGTACTGCTCCGTGAAATCGTCGTATTCCCATTCTGGAACACCGTTAAATGTTAAGTCTTCTGGTTCAAACAACGCCATATCATCGATGTTTTCAACGCCTAATGTTTCCAACTGATCCTTTAACCAGCTAGAAAATGTCAAGGAGGCCAAGTCGTTAACCTCTTCTCCTTCGGCATTAAGGCCCAATGCGTTGTAGAGTTTCCAGTGTTGGATTTGCTGTTTTCTTTGAGAAGCAAAACCTGGTAACAGTGTCTCGTCTTCTATCATTTCGACAATAGACTGAACAGCAACATCACCTTTTAACGCTTGATGTTCAGTACAGATTGTTCGCCCGGCGTAGACCAGGTGCATTGTTGCTCTTGGGGTCTCCTCTTCATAATTCGTCTCACCTTGTTGCCACTCCCCAAATTCAAGTTCGCGTAATAATGTCAGCGGGATAGGCATCATAACCGATGCGAGGTTCAGTGTTTGCTTAACGCCTCGTCCTGGCACGCTATGGCTATCTAGCACGATGGCCGCTTCTTCTTTATCAGGAAAGCGGCTGTTACGCCCAACCAGCATCTCGACTACGCCATTTCCTAGAGCATCCCTTCGACGAGCTCGTCGGACAAACACAAGCTCAGGGTGCAATGAGGCGATGGAGAAAAAGAGCGCTTCACGTTTATATCGAGAGGCAACGTCAAGTTCCGGCAATTCAAACACTTCTCGCATTTGTTTCGCTAAACCTTGTGCCTCTTCGAGCGCGCTAGCATCAATGATAATGCCTGAGAGTTGCTCCCCCCGAACCAAACGGATCAGTAAAGAGGCATCACATCCGTATGGCTCATCTTGAGATAGAAGCTCAGCGACTTCACCACTTTGTCGCTGATAGAGCTGCGCAGGCACAGATAAGGCGGCAGCCAAATCAATCATTGCTTCCTTCTCTGGCTTCGCTTGAATTCTGGTAACGAGATCGGCAAACAGTGCATCAATAGGTAGTGGATATACTTTTCTCCCGTGCTGCGTGACATTGCCATCCTCATCAATCGCTTGCATAGATAACAATGTCGAATGAGATGCCTCTAGCGACTTTGGGGGAATTGAGTCGAGAAAATCGAGTGTTGAGAGACGGTACCCACAACAAGCCGCTGCCAGCATGGGCTCGACGAGCTCTTCTCTGTGTAATTCTGGAGGTGTCACCAACTCTAAAGGCGCGTGCTCACCATATAGACGAATACAAGCCCCTTCGGTAACGCGACCTGCTCGCCCCATTCGCTGCGCGGCACTGGCCTTAGAAATGTTGGTTAATGTCAGTGCTGTACGTCCATTTCGTTGTACAGTTCTGCGCTCTAAACCACTATCGATTACCACACGGATATTAGGAATGGTCAGAGAGGTTTCCGCGACGTTGGTTGCCAATACGACTTTCCGTTGCTTTTGTACCGTCAGCGCACGATGTCGTTCTTCATCACTGACCGAGGCATGAAGTTTAACCACCATGACAACACTGCTGCTTTGTAGCATCTGCGCGCATTGGGCGATCTCTTTACGTCCTGGGAGAAAAACAAGAATATCGCCATCTTCATCTTCCAGTGCTTCTTTTACCGCTCCGACAACCTCCTGTTCACATCCCTTTTTGTTCGGTAAATAGCGGCTGTCTGTAGAACGATGTGTCACCGTGACTGGAAAGCAACGTCCCTCCGAACTCAGGCGCTTAGCATTCAGGTAACGAGCAAGCTTTTCGCCTTCTAAGGTAGCGGAAGTGACGATCAATCGATGTTGATTTTCTTGCTTCAAAATGGCGGTTAATAGATCAATATCCCAGCGTCGCTCGTGAAATTCGTCCACTATCACGACATCAAAGTCTGCTAGCTTGTTTTCCGAAAACCAACGCAGTGCAACCCCCGGAGTCACAAATACAACTTCGGTTTTTTCATCAAAGTAGGCATGAAGCTTGATCGCGTAACCGACTTTGCGACCTATTGGCTCTCCAGATTGCTCCGCAAGAAATTCAGCCAGCGAGGTACAAGCAATTCGACGTGGTTCAATAACCAGAACGCGTCCGTGTTTTGCCGCCCACATGGGCAAGCGGGTAGATTTACCCGACCCGGTTTCGGCTTCCACCACAAGATGGTTAAGGCTTACATGATGGTCAAACTCGGCTTTCAGGCTGTCGATAGGTAGTTGAAACATAGAAATTGGATTTGATTTGATGATGCAAAACATTATACCCAAGTAAAAAAATCCTGCTTTAGGTATCTCTAAACAACCAATATTGCCGATATTTTCGTCGGTATCTGAATTTTTTTGCGACATTACATTGATGTGCATCAACGCATGTTTACAACTAAATAGTGAACCCGTTAAAATTTGGTGCGCATCCTTCAACCCTACATAAGGCACCCAATGAACAACGATAAACGCCCACTATATATTCCATATGCGGGTCCGGCTCTTTTAGCAACCCCTCTTTTGAACAAAGGCAGTGCATTCTCTGCTGAAGAACGTAGTTCATTCAACTTAGAAGGTCTGCTTCCAGAGTCGACCGAAACTATCCAAGAGCAGGTGGAACGTGCCTACCAGCAATACAAAAGTTTCGAAAGCGATATGGATAAGCACATTTATCTGCGTAATATCCAAGACACCAACGAAACATTGTATTACCGCCTAGTGCAAAATCACATTTCTGAGATGATGCCTATCATCTACACACCGACTGTTGGCGCAGCATGTGAAAACTTCTCTAACATTTACCGTCGTGGTCGTGGTCTGTTCATTTCATACCCAAACCGTGACCGTATTGACGACTTGCTGAACAACGCAGCAAACCACAACGTTAAAGTGATTGTTGTGACAGATGGCGAACGTATCCTTGGCTTGGGTGACCAAGGTATCGGCGGCATGGGTATTCCTATCGGTAAACTGTCACTATATACCGCGTGTGGTGGTATCAGCCCTGCTTACACGCTACCAATCGTGCTTGATGTGGGTACCAATAACCCGCAACGCTTAGCTGATCCGATGTACATGGGTTGGCGTCATCCTCGTATTACGGGTGCAGAATACGATGCATTTGTAGAAGAGTTTATCCAAGCGGTACAGCGCCGTTGGCCTGATGCTTTGATCCAGTTCGAAGACTTTGCTCAGAAAAATGCGATGCCTCTTCTAGAGCGTTACAAAGACCGCGTGTGTTGCTTCAATGATGATATTCAGGGTACTGCAGCTGTTACTGTTGGCTCTCTACTTGCCGCCTGTAAAGCAGCAGGAACTCAGCTTTCTAAACAACGTATTACCTTCCTAGGCGCAGGGTCTGCTGGTTGTGGTATCGCAGAAGCGATCATCGCACAAATGGTATCGGAAGGAATTTCTGACGAGCAAGCTCGCTCACAAGTTTACATGGTTGACCGTTGGGGTCTGTTACAAGAAGGCATGCCTAACCTTCTTGATTTCCAACAACGCTTGGTGCAAAAGCATACCAATACGAAAGAGTGGGAAAATGAAGGAAATGGCTTCTCACTACTCGATGTTATGCGTAACGCCAAGCCAACGGTACTAATTGGTGTTTCTGGTGCGCCTGGCCTATTTAGCCAAGAAGTCATCGAAGAAATGCATAAACACTGTAAGCGTCCGATTGTCTTCCCTCTGTCGAACCCAACAAGCCGCGTGGAAGCGACACCGAACGACATCATTCGTTGGACAAATGGTGAAGCACTGGTTGCAACAGGTAGCCCATTTGAGCCAGTGGTTCATGAAGGTCGCACTTACCCTATTGCACAATGTAACAACAGCTACATCTTCCCAGGCATTGGCCTTGGTGTACTTGCTGTCAATGCAAAACGTGTCACTGACGAGATGCTAATGGAATCAAGTCGCGCGCTAGCAACATGTTCTCCTCTAGCAATCAATGGTCGTGGTGCACTACTTCCACCACTGGAAGAGATCCACTTAGTGTCGAAAAAAATCGCATTTGCCGTTGGTAAAAAGGCAATTGAACAAGGTGTCGCATTAGAAATTACTGATGAAGCATTGAACGTGGCAATTGAACAGTCGTTCTGGCAACCTGTTTACCGCCGCTACAAACGCACTGCGTTCTAAGCTTGAGACAATTCGTTTAATAATTAGCCCCTACCATGTAGGGGCTTTTATTTTTTTATCATCCTAACCAGATTTTGGCATAAATGGGCTTCTCTCTTTTTGTTTCTATCAGATATGATGAGAACTACATTTTTAGTTAAGGATATAAAACGTTTTGTTGTTTTCTCGCATAAGATCAAAGTGGAAGCTGAAATTTTCCTGGAAGCGATTTGCTTTGATTTTGTCGATCTCTGCACTTAGTCTGCTTGTTTCTGTTATTGCCATCGACCGATGGGTGGTTTTACAAGCCAAAGAGAGCATTTTCACTGAATACGAGCAAATCCCTCAACATGAGGTTGCCGTAGTTCTTGGTACCAGTAAGTACATCGGAAAGATCCTCAACACTTACTACACTCATCGCATTAATGCGGCGATTGAGCTTTACAACCAAGGCAAAGTAAAACAGTTTTTATTGAGTGGCGATAACGCCCACCGTTCATACAACGAACCGTGGACAATGAAACGCGACTTACTTAAAGCAGGCGTGCCTGAAGAAGTGATTCACCTTGATTATGCTGGCTTTCGTACCTTAGATTCGATTGTACGAGCGAAAAAAATTTTTGCTTCGGAGCGATTTCTGATTGTGACTCAGCGCTTTCACTGTGAACGCGCACTGTTCATCGCTGATGCTTACAGCATTGATGCGCAGTGTCTCGCGGTAGCAGGGCCGACGGCCAACAAGCAAAAAACATCGATGCGTGTTCGAGAACTGCTAGCCCGTGTGAAAGCGTTTTTAGACCTGTATATTATCAATACGCAGCCTAAGTTCCTTGGCCCTCAAGAACCTATCGTTGCAGTAAAAGAGCCAAATAAAGCAGCTAACGAGCCTCTTCAAGTCCCCGTCGAATAGAGGAATAACGTGGCTCACAAGCCTAGTAACATTTCTATAAAACAAATGGGTAGTTTTCTACCCATTTCCAATTCTCAACATCACACTTTCTAATTTGCTCTACGATTCAGGCAAAACTCTTTTTCGCATTCAAAGTAACATTTCATCAATAAATAACTACAAGTCAGTTACTTTGCCATAAAAAAACCGACAAAAGGCAATGCAAAAGGAGCACTACCCATGACCGCACTCGCTGTGACATTGAAGAATTGGTTCTTCACTCGCAACAGCATGATTTTGAACGCGAATATCCTATTGTTCATTATCTTGTTTAATACCTTACCCTTTGAACCACAAGTAGTAACCGGCCTGAGCATCTTAGTTTTTGTTGCTATTCTGTGGCTAACCGAAGCGATTCACGTCAGCATTACTGCGCTGCTCATACCACTACTTGCGGTATTTTTGGGTGTGTTCAACACTCAAGCCGCACTGAATAACTTTTCCAACTCCATCATTTTTCTATTTTTGGGTGGTTTTGCACTAGCTGCGGCTCTACATAAACAAAAGTTAGATCAAGCGATTGCAGATAAAGTACTATTGCTGGCAAGAGGAAAAATGTCTGTCGCTGTATTCATGCTATTTGGTGTGAGTGCTGGCCTGTCAATGTGGATTTCAAACACCGCCACCGCCGCGATGATGTTACCGCTTGTGCTGGGTGTGATGACAAAGCTAGACGCCAAGAAAAACCACAACACCTTTTTGTTTGTTCTACTCGGTATCGCTTACAGTGCTTCAATTGGTGGTATTGCAACACTGGTTGGTAGCCCACCAAACGCAATTGCAGCCGCTGAAGTTGGCCTAAGCTTCACTGAATGGATGAAGTTTGGTGTACCTATTTCCCTAGTATTAATGCCAATCGCTATCCTCGTATTGTACACGATGACTAAGCCTGACCTTAGCCACAAGTTTGACCTTGACCATCAACCAGTCGAATGGACAAACGGCAAAATGATTACGTTGGCGATTTTCTTACTGACCGTGACGTTGTGGATATTCAGTAAGCCTATTAACGCTATGCTGGGTGGCTTCGCGAAGTTCGATACTCTTGTAGCTATTGGCGCCATCCTTCTACTTGGTGCTTCTCGCGCCGTCGAGTGGAAAGATATCGAGAAAACAACCGACTGGGGTGTGTTAATCCTATTTGGTGGTGGTATCTGTTTGAGTAACGTCCTAAAAGCAACCGGAACAAGCGTATTTTTGGCTCATAGCTTGTCAGGCTTTCTTGAGCAAGCTGGTATTCTCTTAACGATTCTTGCAGTGGTTGCTTTTGTTGTCTTCTTAACTGAGTTTGCGAGTAACACCGCCAGTGCTGCACTACTTGTCCCTGTATTTGCGACCATTGCAGAAGCCTTAGGCATGTCTCCGGTTATTCTTTCTGCACTGATTGCCGTCGCTGCATCTTGTGCATTTATGTTACCAGTTGCAACACCTCCAAACGCGATTGTGTTCGGTACGGGTCATATCAAGCAAAAAGAAATGATGCGAATTGGTTTCGTATTAAACATTGCCTGTATTGCTGCACTAACGCTTTTCGCTTGGTTGTTCTGGTAAAAATAGCAAGTTCGATTAGCACTACACTGCTGCTCACGGTAATCGTATCGATAACCCAAACTTCCCCCCTAAGTGGTGTTCAGCAGTTTCCCTCTTGGTGGCCAGTTGGCCACCTTTTTTCTTTCCTTTAAGTGAACGGCTATCAGGCTTGCTTCTTTTCGCAAGCAAGTAAACCATAATGAGCTTCCACTCGGTTGCGACCATTGCGCTTCGCCTGATACAACACTTCGTCAGCTCTCGCCATGGTTTCTGAGACGCGTTCATTCTGCATTTGGGCAACGCCAATACTGCAAGTTAATGATTCACCGTGCACCCACAAATGATCCTCCACATTTTTGCGAATCATTTCTGCCTTCTCTAACGCTTGTTCAATATTGGTATCAGGGCAAAATACGACAAACTCTTCGCCGCCCCAACGAACGAGTCGATCGTCTGAGTAAATAGAAGTCGCTACCACCATGACAAATTCGCGCAATATGTCATCCCCCATTTGGTGCCCAAACTTGTCGTTCACCTTTTTAAACTTATCCAAGTCCAAATAGAGAATACTGAAGGTGTTATGCCCCCAGCGAACCTGACGAGATTGTTGTTCCAGCCAGTGTTGCACAGCATATCGGTTCATCGCGCCCGTCAAAGCATCTCGATGCGCTAACTCTGCAAACTCATAGTTTTGAGCTCGCAAAGTATTATTCACCTTTTCCAAATGACGGTGACGCTTTTGCGCTTTTTCATAAGCCACTCTATTTTTTCGTAACTCATGCAGAGAAAAAGCCAGTCCAAGCGCCATCCAAGAGATTAATAATGCATACAACAATGTTTCTTGCGCAAGGTAAGCGCCTTCAAACTCAATTTTATCAATCACAATTCTATGTTTACCAAGTGCCGCACCAGACCCAGTTGCAATATCAATACGTGTGATGTTTGAAAATTCAGGTGCGGAGTGTTCAATCGCGACTCCGTTATCTACTAACCACCAGGTCATCACCTGAAGATTTTTAATCGGAATTTCGACAATATCGCTCGAACCCGATGGAGAAAACTGCATGCCATTATATTTAATGGTGTACTCGTCGTCCGGCTTGGAATACTCAGAATTATAATTGCGAAGATACAAACGTAGGTCGTGGCTAGGGTTAGCCCCTATTCCTGCCTCTTCATATCGCACCTTCAATCGAATCGTATGGTAGTTGGAAAGGTCAATACCCTGTGTTGGCGTTGCTGAATCGGTATAAACCGAGATTCCGCAATAAGGCCAAGCATACGAGCTCTGCTTTAGTTCACAGCTAAGAACTAGGCTTTGCCGATCGTATGTGATATCTGCCTCACTCACACCTCCTTCACTGGCATCTTTAGTTGCATAGATATTGAAATGCTCAGGTGTAATGGTCAGCTTTCGCGTATCGCCAAGCACACTATAAAGGGCAACCAAACTGATAGTGCAAATAGAAAGAGCAAAGATAAAGTTATGGATCCACTTCATGGGCAAGTGACCTGCTGAGATTATACAATACGTGGGGTTCAATAATTTCAAAAAATGAAATCAAGGTAATTTATCAAGAAATAAAATCGCTTTTTCATTCAATTCTTATTTTCGACACATAGTAACGGATTTTGAACCGTTATCACGTTTTAAAATTTCTAAAAAGTGCAGCCCAACTTCTATTTGCGAAGCATTTCACAGCCATAATTTTTAGAAAATAAAACACGATGCATAATAATTTAGTGCAAGACATTTACTTTAAAGCTCCTGTCAACCCTGCATCTCTTCTCCACTTCAGTATATACTGTGCAAAAACACAATAATGAGTAATGTCATGTCATTAATTGCAACTGGCACGCTAAACAAGATGCGTGCTTCTCTGGACGGTGCCGTCAACTACCGTCTTCCTGTCGGTGAGGAAGAGATCGACTTAACTCCGTTTCTGGGTAAAACGCTCACACTGACTCACACTGGCAATATTTTTTGTTGCTCATGTGGAAAGAAAACGAAAAAGAGTTATTCGCAAGGCCACTGTTTTGTATGCATGAAAAAGCTAGCAAGCTGCGACATGTGTATCATGAAGCCAGAGACCTGCCACTACGATCAAGGGACTTGTCGCGAACCACAATGGGGTGAAGAGAATTGCATGGTGGATCACTTTGTCTACCTGTCCAACACATCCAGCTTAAAAGTTGGTATCACTCGTCATACTCAAATCCCGACTCGTTGGATTGACCAAGGCGCGACTCAGGGCTTGCCAATTTTTAAAGTAAAAACTCGCCATATCTCCGGTTTAATTGAAGTTGAACTGGCGAAACATATCGCAGACAAGACCAATTGGCGCACACTGCTTAAAGGTGACGGTGAACCTATGGCATTGCAGGACCGTTTTGCTGAGCTATTGCCTTTAGTCGAAGAGAAAATTGCCGAGATAAAACAGCAATTCGGCGAAGATGCCATTGAAGTATTAAACGAAAGCATTACCGACCTTAGCTACCCGGTACAACAGCACCCAACGAAGATCATTTCGCATAACTTCGATAAAAACCCGGTTGTTACTGGCACTTTGCAAGGCATTAAAGGTCAATACCTCATCTTTGATACTGGCGTTATTAATGTAAGAAAATTCACTTCCTATGAAGTTGAAGTTAGTGAGTAATCGCTTGTAAAACGCGTTGATTCAAATAAAAACGAAAAAAGCTCGAGTTTGACTCGAGCTTTTGTTTTTCTATCAGGAAGAAATCGTTAATTATGCGTCAAGGATGCTTTCTAGCACATCGAATAACATATCGACTTCTTCTATTGTGTTGTAATGCATACAACCAATTCGCACTACACCACCCGATTCTTCTAAACCAAGTTGACGAACTAAGCCCAACGCATAAAAGTGACCATTCCATACACAAATGTTATGTTCACCCAGTGTTTTCGCGATGAACTCTGGAGAATATCGGTCAAACGTTAGCGCAAAAGTTGGCGTGCGGAGTTGGCTATCTTCCTTTGCGATACCGAATAGATTGACACCATCTAATGCATTCAAACGCTGTAAGAAACGCTCACTCAAGCGCTGCTCATGTTGTTCATACAGTTGGTAGCTTTGCTCCAACCGTTGGCGAAGAGGTAAACCGACTTCACCAAATTGAGCCAGATACTCAACCGCAGAAACGACACCAGCAAGACCTTCAAAACTTTGCGTTCCTGTTTCAAATCGACCTGGACCTATATTAGTGGCAGGCTCGACTTTGTAAGGGCGAATACTGTGGAGCCACTGATCGGCTATGTAAGCAATACCAACGTGTGGTCCGAAAAACTTGTAAGCTGAGCAAGCTAAAAAGTCACAACCTAACGCTTGAACATCAACCAAATGATGAGGCGCATAATGGACGGCATCCACATAAACTTGTGCCCCAACATTGTGCGCCATGCTGACTACTTGCTGTACATCCACAATAGAGCCCGTCGTGTTCGATGCATAAGTCACAGCGACAAGGCGCGTTTTATCAGAAAGAAGGCGGCTTAAATGCTCCATATCAAGCGTACAATCTTCTTCGTTGATACGAACTTGATGAACCGTAACGCCTTTATCTTCTGCCGCTTGCTGCCAGCTGGATACATTTGAATAGTGATCCAAAGCGGAGACAATGATCTCATCTCCTGCTTGCCAATCTCGACTAATCGCGCGACTAAGCTGAAAGGTTAGTGAGGTCATATTGGAACCGAAGACAATATTGCCAGATGAAGGGGCATTAAGTAGAGCCTGAGCCGACTCACGCGCATTTTGCATTACGTCAACGGTCACTTGGCTAGAAAAATAATGCCCGCCTAAGTTAGCGTTGAAACGACCTAAATACCCAACCATGCTGTCTAGTACTGATTGAGGCACTTGTGAGCCACCTGGACCATCAAAAAACGTCACGGGCTTGTCGTTGTGGTATTGAGCCAACGCCGGAAATTGCTCTCTGATCTGATTAAGATTGAAGTTCATTACGCTTATCCGTAGCCGTGAGTACAAATACATCCATATGGCCCGCTTCGTCATCAATAACAGAGCGGATTGGGCACGCGTTATGCCACAGCTTGCTATCAGCCAAGATTGCGACCTCTCCGGTTTCTAGCACTTTACGGAAAAATGGGGCTTGGTTATGGCTGCTGTACAGCATGATGTCGCCACCGATGATGTTATGGCGTCCCACACCAACCATTGCAATGTGATCAAAACCGTCTTGGTGCACACCTTCAGGTGCTACTTGGGTTTCTTCTTCCAGTGCCCTGATACGGATTTGGTGAATTTCTATTTCTTGACCGTTTGGCAGATGATTCGCATTGACAAACAATTCACACATTTCTCGAAATCCATCGCTGGTAAGAATATCCTTCTCAATTGGCTCGAATTGTCTTACTACATCACCTTGAAATCGGTTGATATCAGAGGATTGAACAAAGCTATTTTTATTTAAGTCGATGACTTTGCCGTTATCAAAACCAACCACAGAATAACGTCGTAGTCGATACTGACCATCTGCATGTTCGGTACGAGGCAGTTCTTCAAACGATGGGGAAAGCTGCTCAATTGCTGCCATGCTGAGCTGTGTTAAATGTAGAGTATTCTCACGTGAATGTAACATCATTTGCTCCTTTAATGAGGCACATTAATTAACATTTAATTTACACACTAGGTTACGCAAATATTCTGCAATTACCAGCTTTTAACGTTGATAGCTTCAACAAAACGACGAAAACAACATAACAAACCAAATCAAACCACAAAAACAGAGCCATGTTTCAGTTTTACGCTTTGACAATATTTGAAACTAGACTTCTCTACTACGAATAGAATTTTATGCTAGAAGTCAACGTTCTCTATCAATATTTAGTGGGTTCTAATCTATAACCAATTATTCGATCACAATCGTTGTTTATGCTTTTAAAGCACTAAGAATTTCCATACAATCGAGGGAAATGTTACGCCCTTTTTGGAGCCATAATGAGCGACGTAAAACACTGTAAATTATTAATTCTTGGTTCTGGTCCTGCAGGATACACAGCTGCCGTCTACGCAGCGCGTGCAAACTTAAACCCTGTGCTTGTGACGGGAATGCAACAAGGTGGTCAGCTAACCACCACAACTGAAGTTGAAAACTGGCCAGGCGATGCTGAGGGACTGACAGGTCCAGCATTGATGGATCGCATGAAAGAACACGCCGAGCGTTTTGAAACTGAAATCGTATTTGATCACATCAATGAAGTAGAGCTATCACAACGCCCATTTCGTTTAAAAGGCGACTCAGGTGAGTACACTTGTGATGCCTTAATCATATCTACCGGCGCATCAGCAAAATACCTTGGCCTTGAGTCTGAAGAAGCATTTAAAGGTCGCGGCGTTTCTGCTTGTGCAACCTGTGACGGTTTCTTCTACCGTAATCAGAAAGTTGCAGTTGTGGGCGGTGGTAACACGGCTGTTGAAGAAGCGCTATACCTATCTAACATTGCGTCAGAAGTTCACCTGATCCACCGCCGCGATTCATTCCGCGCAGAGAAGATCCTTGTGAAACGTCTGATGGATAAAGTTGAAAGCGGTAATATCGTTCTTCATACCGATCGCACTCTCGATGAAGTACTGGGTGACGATATGGGCGTAACGGGCGTCCGCATTAAAGACGTGAACAGCGGTG
Source organism: Vibrio sp. Vb1166 (assembly GCF_033338695.1). NCBI lineage: Bacteria > Pseudomonadati > Pseudomonadota > Gammaproteobacteria > Vibrionales > Vibrionaceae > Vibrio > Vibrio sp. Vb1166. Next base: position 180,924 of record NZ_JAWOTE010000002.1, read on the forward strand.
CGACAGAAGATATCGATGTAATGGGTGCATTCATCGCAATTGGCCACCAGCCAAACACACAAATCTTTGAAGGCCAAGTAGACATGAAAGATGGCTACATCATCGTTCAATCAGGTCTTGAAGGCAACGCAACACAAACTAGTATCGAAGGTGTATTTGCAGCTGGCGACGTAATGGACCACAACTACCGTCAAGCGATCACCTCTGCAGGTACAGGTTGTATGGCTGCATTAGATGCTGAACGTTTCTTAGACTCACTTGGTGACAAATAACTTTTCACATTTGTGTCATATCCTTAAAGCCCAGCGGTATTCCCGCTGGGTTTTCTTTTGTATACTACCGCCTCATTAAAACAATTATCATTAAGCCTTCACGATGGATAAGAAAAAGCAAAGCAGCTTGAATAAGTGGCTGAAGCAACAAAGTAAGTTAGCCAAGCGCTGGCTTATGATTGCGATAGGCCTAGGCGTACTTTCAAGCGTGTTTTTATTGGCTCAAGCAGCCCTGCTCGCCTCCATTCTGCACCAGTTAATCATTGACCAAGTCGACAAAGCCGACCTCATTTGGCATTTTGTTGGGCTCGGTGGCACGGTTATCGGTCGAGCTGCTTGTACCTGGGGTCGAGAGCTTGCCGGTTACCGTTGCGGGGAGCAAATTCGAGTTTATATTCGCCAACTCATTTTAGATAAAGTTCATAAACTTGGGCCAGCTTACATCAAAGGCAAACCTGCTGGCAGTTGGGCAACGCTCATCTTAGAGCAAGTAGAAGATATGCAAGATTTCTTCTCACGCTACTTGCCTCAAATGTCATTATCGGTACTAGTGCCTTTCATCATTTTGGTTGTCGTATTCCCAGTAAACTGGGCAGCAGGCTTGATCTTCCTGGTCACTGCACCACTAGTGCCTATTTTCATGGCACTGGTTGGGATGAAAGCCGCAGAAGCAAACCGTAAAAACTTTAAAGCGATGCAGCGTTTGTCGGGTCACTTTTATGACCGCTTGCAAGCAATGACAACCATTCGCTTATTCGATAGAACAAAATCTGAAACTGAGACGCTAAAGGGTGCTTCAGAAGTCTTTCGTACTCGTACCATGGACGTTCTGAAAATCGCGTTTCTGTCTTCTGCGGTGTTAGAGTTTTTCACTTCTATTTCTATCGCAATTACCGCTGTCTACTTTGGCTTTAGTTATATCGGGGAGCTCGATTTCGGCTACTACGGCACAGGTGTTACGCTCTTTGCTGGTTTGTTCATTCTGATTCTTGCTCCAGAGTTTTATCAGCCATTACGTGATTTGGGCACGTTCTATCATGCGAAACAGCAAGCGGTTGGCGCAGCAGAAAGCATTGTCGAGTTTCTGGATTTGGAAGTCGATCAAATCAAAGATGGTACCCAAGCGTTAGATAAAAACAGCCCTATCCACATTGAAGCGGACCAGTTAACCATTTTTAGTCCGGAAGGTAAGCAGCTCGCAGGTCCCCTATCCTTCTCTCTTGAAGCCAACAAAAGTACAGCGTTGGTTGGACCAAGTGGCGCAGGCAAAACAAGTTTGGTAAACACAATCCTCGGTTTCATGCCTTATCAAGGTAGCTTAAAAATTAATGGCTGCGAATTGTCGCAACTGGATCTAGCCACATGGCGAGAGGCAGTAAGCTGGATTGGTCAAAACCCGATGCTATTACACGGTAGCATTCGAGATAACATCACACTAGGTAAGCAAAATATTCAGGATGCAGACGTACATTCTGTGTTGAATGACTCTCACGCTGCTGAATTTGTTGAAATGCATGGGTTGGATTATCCGATATCTGATCGTTCTGGTGGTTTATCTGTCGGCCAAGCGCAGCGTTTAGCACTGGCTCGCGCCATGCTACAAAATGGTCGTTTTTGGTTATTAGATGAACCAACCGCAAGCTTAGATGCTCGCAGTGAAAAACTCGTGATGGAAGGCATTAACAAGTATGCGCATGCCACAACAAATTTGATGATTACTCACCAACTTGCGCCTTTACAAAACGTATCGCAAATTCTTGTTATGCAGGACGGCCAGATTGTTCAACGTGGTGATTACGCCACACTGTCGACAGAAGATGGCTTATTTAAAGACATGTTGGAAGCGAACCTCGCACAACGTGAAACAGACAAGGGGAACTTAGATGCGTGATTTACTCCCTTATCTAAAACTCTATAAAAAACACTGGTTTGGTCTTTCGCTAGGTATGCTACTGGCATTTCTGACCTTAGCGGCGTCTATTGGCTTATTAACGCTATCAGGTTGGTTTATTTCAGCCGCAGCGGTGGCAGGCTTGACGGTTGCTCGTGAGACCTTCAACTACATGTTACCAGGTGCCGGGGTACGCGGCGCTGCAATGGCTCGAACCGCAGGTCGATGGGGAGAACGTGTCGTTAGCCACAATGCAACGTTCAAGCTGCTTACCGATCTACGTATCTTCTTCTTTAAGAAACTTGCACCACTGATTCCGGGTCGTGTTTCTACGATGCGTGATGCCGATCTGCTCAACCGCTTAGTAGCGGACGTAGATGCGATGGATCACGTATACCTTCGACTTATCAGCCCTGTCGTGATTGGTGTTTTTGGCATATTGAGTTTAACGGCTGTCCTGGCGTTCTTTGATTGGCATCTCGCCCTACTGCTTGGCTCGATTCTTACCGTCATGTTGTTTGTATGGCCAGTACTGTTCTATAAACTGGGTAAAAACAATGGCGAGAAGCTCACTCATCATAAAGCGCAATTGCGAGTGGCGACACTGGACTGGCTTCAAGGCTACAGCGAACTGAGTATCTTTGGAGCAGAAGAACGTTATCGTAATCTCATTCTAGAGAAGCAGAAGCAGTTGCTGTCTAACCAATTTGTGAACGCGAATTTAACGGGCATGGCTTCAGGCCTGCTTATGCTGGTGAACGGCATTACACTGGTTGTGATGCTTTGGTTTGCTGCAGACGGCGTAGGTGGTCGTGCTCCTGATCCTTGGATTGCGCTGTTCGCGTTTGCAACCATGGCTAGCTTTGAGATTCTGATGCCTATCGCGGGCGCATTCCAGTATCTCGGTCAAACGTTGACTTCTGCTCGTCGTTTAAATGAAGTAATTTTGGCTGAACCTGACGTCGTCTTCCCTGAGCAGTCGAAACATAAAGACACAACGTTAGACATTGAATTCGACAACATAGATTTTACTTACCCTGACGGTCAGCAAAAGGTGCTGAAAGACTTGTCACTCTCACTACCGTTGGGCACTAAAACTGCAATTGTAGGTCAAACAGGTTCAGGTAAATCAACACTGATTCAGCTTCTTTGCCGCTACTGGGATGTTAACCAAGGTGAAGTTCGAATCGGTGGTACAAAACTGCAAGATTGGAGCGAGTCGGACCTGCGAGCAGCAATGACTGTGGTCAGTCAACGCGTAGATGTACTAAACGGGACACTACGTGACAACTTACTCATGGCCGCTCCGGATGCAAGTGATGAGCAACTGTCTACTATTTTACGAAAAGTCGAGCTTGGCGGACTTCTTGAAGAGCCAGGTTTAGACGCTTGGTTAGGCGACGGCGGTCGTCAGTTATCTGGTGGTGAGAAACGCCGAATCGGTATTGCTCGAGCATTGCTACGTGATGCCCCAATCCTACTCTTAGATGAGCCGACTGAAGGCCTCGATAAGCGTACGGAACAAAAAGTGATGGCGCTTTTCAATGAACACTTTGCTAATAAGACAGTAGTATTCATTACACACCGACTGATAGAGTTAGAAAGTATGGATAGCATCTGTTTGATGGAACAAGGTGAGATCATCGAACAAGGCGACCATCCAACGCTACTCGCTCAAAAAGGTCGTTACTACCAGCTATTACAATCTCTATAATTCGATTTTCAGTGACGAGAAGGGCTCATCAAACGATGAGCCCTTTTGTTATTCCTGTATTATTAGTTACCTAATTAAGCACGTATACAGTGCTGATTTACCGACCAGATTTTTTGAGATAAGCCGCCATTTCATCTTCCGGAACCATGCCCCCACCTGTTGCCCAAACAAGATGTGTTGCGTTTTTGAGTTTTTCTTCGTCAAATTTCATTCGAGACTGATAAGCATGGTTATTCGAGACGTGCACTGCCCCAATCATACCGGCTAATGCAGAAGGCTCTAGATTAATACCTTCCAGTTCACTTAACTCACCCAAGTGGTGATACATACGAGCGTCATCAATGGTGTAAAAACCATCAAGTAGCCTTTCCATCGCTCTTCCGACAAATCCCGAGGCACGACCTACTGCCAAACCATCAGCGGCGGTAATGTTATCGATACCCAAATCTTGCACCGAAATATCGTCATGCAAGCCTGTATGTACGCCCAACAGCATGCACGGTGAGTGCGTTGGCTCTGCGAAAATACAGTGGACATGCTCGCCAAATGCTACCTTCAAGCCAAATGCCACCCCACCAGGTCCACCGCCAACACCACAAGGAAGATAAACAAACAATGGATGATGCTCATCAACCACGATTCCCAAGTCATCAAATTGCTGCTTAAGACGCTCACCCGCAACAGAGTAACCTAGAAACAGCGTCCGTGAGTTTTCATCATCGATAAAGAAACAGTTGGGATCTTTTTCTGCCTCTTTACGACCTTGCTCGACAGCAATACCATAATCTTCTTGGTGCTCTACGACATTAACACCATGTGACCGGAGCTTATTTTTCTTCCATTCCCGCGCATCCGCAGACATGTGGACTGAAACTGAAAAACCCAGCTTCGCACTCATGATGCCGATGGACATACCAAGATTGCCGGTTGAGCCAACCGCAATACTGTACTGCTTAAAAAACTGCCGAAACTCATTGCTGAACAATTTGCTGTAATCATCGCTTTCACAGAGCAAGCCGGCATCAAACGCCAACTTTTCTGCATGAGTGAGCACTTCATAAATACCACCTCTCGCTTTGATCGAACCAGAAATTGGCAAATGACTGTCTTTTTTGAGCATTAAATGGCCCAATATTGGCGTGCCGTATTGCTGCTCCAAACGCACTTTCATATTGGGAATATCCACCACTGCGGACTCAATAACGCCACGCGACGTTTCCGTTTCGGGAAACGCTTTCATCAAATAAGGCGCAAATCGTGTTAGCCGTTCACTCGCCGCTTGAATATCTTTTTCATCTAACCCGACATGAGGTAAGCCTTCCTCCAAGGAAGTGATATGGGGGTTAAACCAACAAACCTCTTCAAGATCAATAAGTGCTGCCAAGAGTGGGAACTGCTTAGTCAGCGCTTCAATATTTGCCTTGGTCATTTTACCTTCCTGGAATGATGTGAGTTGAGATAAACAAAAGCGCCGCAATAGCGACGCTTTGGAGAATAACTATCAGTTTGAGCTTACGCGTAGTTTTTCTCAAACTCTTGCATGAAGTCTACTAACGCTTGAACACCTTCTAGCGGCATTGCGTTATAAATGGATGCTCGCATACCACCAACTGCTCGGTGACCTTTTAGCGCTTTCAGCCCTTTAGAGTCTGCTAGCTCAAGGAAGGTTGCATCCAGTTCAGGCTTAGCAAGTTGAAATGGCACGTTCATCAAAGAACGGTTTGCTGAGTGCACGCCATTACGGTAGAAATCAGACTGATCGATGTAATCATACAGTAGCGCGGCTTTAGCGCGGTTCACTTGCTCAATCGATTTTACTCCACCCTGTGCCTTCAGCCATTTGAAAACAAGACCAGACAGGTACCATGCAAAGGTTGGTGGCGTGTTGAACATTGATTCTTTTTCTGCCAAAACAGTGTAATCCAAGATACTTGGTAGTACCTGCTTCGCCATACCTAATAAATCATCGCGCACGATAGCAATAGCAATGCCGGAAGGACCAATATTTTTCTGAGCGCCCGCGTAAATTACACCGTATTTAGACACATCGATTTCACGAGAAAGAATTGTCGAAGACATGTCCGCAACAATCGGTTTATCGGTGATAGGAAGATCGTTAATCTCAATACCATCAATGGTCTCATTTGGACAGAAGTGAACGTAAGCCGCTTCTGGAGCAATTTTCCATTCACTTGCAGGTAGAACCGCGACTTTCCCGTTGATTTCTGTTTTTGCATCAAACACGTCTGGTTCGCAGTATTTTTTCGCTTCAGCTACCGCGCTTTCAGCCCAATAACCACCATCGATGTAAGTTGCCGTATCGGCATCACCAAGTAAGTTTAGAGGAACAGCAGCAAACTGAGCACGAGCACCACCTTGGCAGAACAGTACTTTATAGTTGTCCGGAATATTCAGAAGATCACGTAAATCCTGCTCGGCTTCTTCTGCAACTTTGATGAACTCTTTGCTTCGGTGGCTGATTTCCATGACCGAAGTACCAAGGCCTTGCCAATCGATTAGTTCCTGTTGTGCTTGCTGCATAACTGCTTTAGGCAGACCTGCTGGCCCTGCACTGAAGTTAAATACGTTGTCCGTATTTTGTTCCATGATGCTCATTGCTCCTGCTATAGTAAATATTAAGAAATTAATATCACGTTTTCGCAGTGATAAAAACAAGAAAAGAGGTCTTACGACCTCTTTTTAAAGACTAAGCGTTGAATTGGAACAAATTCGCAACAACACGAATTACTGTTGTTGCATCAAAGCAGGCATAAGTAGAGCCACCAATGGGAACTCATGCCCATTTTCGAACTTCAATTTGCCTTCACCAATTTCTGCTTTTAATTGATAACCGCCCTCTACTTTTTCGATCAACTCCATAATAAGGAGCTCATCAATCCCTTCTTGAATAAATGGGTAATGCGTTACTAATTCATCAGAGAAGTAAGTGCTAAGTTCACCAGTAGTGGCCGTCACCAACTTCATTGGATCTTGAGTAATATGCTCAGTACCTTCAGGGATGGATAGTTGCCACTCGTTGTGGAACTTGCCGTCACCGAACGCGAGTGAAAGCTCGTTCACGGATAAATCAAAACCTTTGCTAAACAGCGTATCGACATGCGGCAATAAATTCGCAATTTCCTGCTCATCTAGCATAGGAGAGCTTTGATAGATAGACATAATTTGATCAAAAGACTGGCTATCCACATCTGCAATTGAGAAATCCAACTTAAAGTTATCGACATCCGTCCCATCAGTTAAACGTAGTTTCTTAGCATCTAGGTTTAATTGACTGTTCAGCTTATCACCAGACTCACTCATCGTAGTGTTACCACGGTAGCTCGCATTTTCAATCAAAAAGACAGGCGTTAAGTTCGCATCAACCACATCTAGCTTCTCTAGAGAGAAAGATTGCTCGCCTAACCAGTAGCCTTTTGCTTGCTTTCCTTTACCTTGCCCTGTCAATGCATTCAGATGAAGCTCTTCACCGTTTTCAAAATCCACTTGAACAGAAGGAACGGAAACTTGGTAATTGAGATCACCCAATACCGTCACATCACCTGTTACTTTTGCAGGGCTTGTAGAAACAGAAACACCTTGCGCTTCGTTACGATAATGCCAACTGTCTAGGTCGAGGATAAATGCTGTATTGCCATTTAGTTGAGTCTGGCTATGCATCGTGAGAGGCAAAAAGTCATTGTCCACCAATTTTGAATCTGCTGTTAGGCTTGTTAGACCGTGGCTAACATCACTGGTTACGTCAAACGTCGTTGGCATACCATCACGCTCTAACTGCGTTTTAAGCTCAGGATCAACAACTGAATAACGAGTCAGCACGACTGAAGACAAATAGCCACGCTGATACTCGACCACTTCGCCTTTAATCATTTCATCATTCATATTGGTAATACCATCTTCAATGATGGACTGACCAATTTGTCCGACAGCCAATGGCCAACACAGTGCTAATGAGATAGCACCACCAATGGCGCCGATTTTTTTAAGATTTTGCATAACGTCACTTATTAGATATTTTCGGTCAGTCTACCCCAAACCACCTGCGGAGAAAACATTGAGACAAATCAGACTATTGATGCTTATTCTAGTCCATTAATCAGGAATCATACTTGGCTCCCACTCATCATGTCCTTTTATTGTTAAAGTTTGCGTGGCGAAGTTTTAACCGGAGCTAAAACATCTGTGAATCGTTATGCTGTGTTGTGTCTCGACAACAACCCAATCAGTGCTGAACAGTTTCGATTGGAGCTGTCTGCCTTCTCAAGTAAGTTTGATATTTTTTCTGTCGAATCGATAGAAGAGGCTCAAAGCGCTTTAGAGTATCTAGAAGAAAGAGAACAGACTGTTGCTTTAGTTATAGCGAGCCATCACGCTCATTTTAACGGCGTGGATTTTCTTATTGGTTTAGACCGGATGCCACATACCGAGCAAGCAAGAAAAATTCTTATTAGCTGCTCGTCTGATATAGAGGCAATTCTCACTGCCGTTAATGAGGGCAGGCTCGACCACTGCCTCACTAAACCTTTGCCAGATCACGTCTTATTTAACACAGTGCAAAAAGAGCTGACCCAATTTATCTTGCGAAATGGCAAAGAAGACCTGTTAAGTTACAGTCAGATATTGGATCATCACAGCTTGTTGCGAGCGCACATCAATAACCAGATGAGCCATTATCAAGCCGGATTCTTACACGACTACCACTCGATGTCTGATGCCGAGTTAGCCGAGCAAGTGATCTCCGCTCTCCAGCAATTTTTCAAAGATAATGACGAAACAAGAGCGTGCCGTACATACTCACCTGAACACTTATTAACCGTGGAAGGCGAGCCAAATTGCTTTTTGTGGTTTATCACCGAAGGTGAAGTGGCTCTGTACAAGCGCGATGAGCAAGGCATGCAGCGAGAGGTTGTACGCCATAACAAAGGGAATATTGTCGGAGGCATGTCGTTTGTTACTGGGGAATGTTCTTTCTCGACAGCTCTAACACTAACCAAAACAGAAGTTATCAAACTCGATCGCAACGTATTCAATAAAGTGATGCAAAGCGACTCAAACTTACTGCCTCTTTTTACAAACTTGCTTTTACGCCACTTCAACCGCCGATTGCAAAGAAGCATCAACACCAAACTGCAACTTCAAAAAACGCTCGAATCTTTAGAATCAGCCCACCAGCAGCTCATTGAAAGAGAAAAAATGGCGATGCTTGGTCAATTGGTTGCGGGAGTGGCCCACGAACTAAACAATCCAGTAGCCGCGATATTAAGGGGCGTAGAGAATTTAACGCATACGCTAGAACGATTACTTAACGATGCGCCCAGTTCCGATATACAAAGCAAAGGCATTGAATTACTGAACAAAGCGCAAACCTCAAAACCCGCTTCAACCGCCGAGCTCAGATCACGCGTAAAAGCGCTTAGCCATACACTTCCAGACCGAGCATTAGCAAAGAAAGTGGTGAGCCTTGGTTTAGAATCCGATCAAGAGCTACTTACCCAACTAACGAGAAAGCAGCAAGCGTCTTATCATGCTCTCAATACACTAGAGCAATACCACAAAGCAGGTTCTACACTTCGCTCAATTAATGTCTGTGCAGCACGAATTGCTGATATGGTAAAAAGCCTGAAAGGATATGCTCGGTCAGATGATGAGACCCTGCACTATGCCGATATTCATGAGGGTATTGAAGACACCTTGGTGATTTTCGAGAACAAATTAAAAATGCACCAAGTTTCAACCGACTATGCAAACTTGCCTTCCATCCTTTGTCAACCGATCGCACTCCAACAGGTGTGGACGAATTTGGTCTCTAACGCCATTGACGCATTTCCAGAAAAAGGGGTGTTAAACATACAAACACGCCTTGTAGAAAAAGAGCACACAAATTATGCCGTTATCTCATTTGAAGATAATGGATGTGGCATTCCTGAGTCGCAAAGAGACGCCATTTTCGAGCTAAACTTCACCACAAAAAAAGAAGGTAACTTTGGCTTAGGCATCGGGCTGTCCATCTGCCAGCAAATCGTAACAGCACACAGAGGGTGGATTGACGTCGAATCAGAGATCGGCCAGTTCACACGAATGACCGTCTGGTTACCAGTCATCGAAGAAGGAGATGAAACATGACCAAGTATCTAATTTTATGTGTCGATGACGAACGAGAAGTCTTGGATAGCGTGCTCCAAGATCTTGCTCCCTTCGAGGAGAACTTTGTCGTCGAAGGAGCGGAATCGGTGACTGAAGCTCGGCAGGTGATTGAGGAGATGGCGGAAGAAGAAGTTCAGCTTGCGCTCATTTTATGTGACCACATTATGCCGGAACAAACTGGGATCAGCTTCTTAATCGAACTCAGTCAAAATGGTGACACAAAAGCAGCGCGCAAAGTTTTACTCACAGGACAAGCTGGTTTGGAAGACACCGTAGAAGCCGTAAATAACGCGAGTCTCGATTATTACATTGCCAAACCTTGGAAAGGTGAAGCATTGAGAAAAGCAATCGTGTCTCAGCTTACCGCGTTTGTTATTGAGAATGATGATAACCTGCTATCCTGGACTCAAATCCTTGATTCTGAGGCAATCCTCAACGCCATGGCAGATAGAAGAGCAAGCTTTGGCGAGTAATAAAGTGTTTGGTTCTAACTTGAACTCAACGATGCTCATTGAACCACCTTACCTCGCATAGTAGAACGAGGTTAGAAAAACATCGTTGCTTGTTCGAGTGAAATTCTCGGACACTACGTATATGGCGTAGTTTTTGCTTAAACCAAGGAACTATTAAGTTAATTGACAAAACATCGACACATTTTTGTTGGTCGTCGACCTTCCTTTTTATTATGATGTCGGACAAATCAGATTACGGTTCAAGTGGTTGCTTGAATCCATGGAAATAATGAACAAGGTTTATCGTTAGTTATGCGTAAAACACTATTAGCCGCTGCCTTACTAGTGGCATCAAGCCATGCCCTAGCTGCAAACGATCGCAATGCGCCAGCAACTATGAGCAACTTTAGCTACGACTATTTCGAAGCACGTATTGGCGCAAGTCCTGTGACATTTGGTGCTGGATTCAGCAAATCAATTCACCCGAACGCGCATGTGATTGCTCGTATTGACTCTGAGTTTGAAAGTGATTTTGACTCAGCTGCAGGCTTTGGCTTCCATTCTCCGCTAAACAACTGGGCAGATCTTACTGGTGAAATGCTAATGCGCGTTGTGCAACCTTCGAATGAGAGCAGCACAGATGTTGGTATGGAGCTTAACTTAGGTGTTCGTCAATGGTTGGGCCCTCAATTAGAAGTAGGCGGCAAAGTCGGCTACGTTTCTATCGATAACGATGACGATTGGACTGGCTCTGCCTACGCTCGATTCCACTCAACAGAGCTTTTCTCTTTGGGTGCTGAAGCACGTATCAACGATTTTTACGGTGATCAGGTAATGTTCACTACGCGTTTTAAGTTTTAAGATTTGTGCTGTAAGAAAAGAGCAAATTAAAAAAACAAAAACCGAGGTCTCTGCCTCGGTTTTTTTGTCTAATTTAATGACTAACTCAATGAAGTGGTAAAAAACTTCAACGTCCTTTTTCCGCTTTTCACACTTGCCTTTACGACCCGCTAACTCCATCGAAACGAGTCAATCATTGTGCGATCAGCTTCGCTTAGTCACACAGTGCCAATAACTGTTTTTTACGCGGCTCTTGGATCAGTTTCCAATGTACGCCATCAGTTGCACCAGCAAATTTCCACAGTAGCTTTACATCAACATCATTACCGTAAGCCGTTTTAACTTTGTTGAAGACTTTTACAGGTCCAAGTTCTAAAAAGGTTTCTACGTCATCAACACCGGCTTTCTTGACCATACGTTCAAGGGTTAGTTGCATGTTGGGTAAGTCTCTTAAGCGTCTACTGGCAGAGGACTTTTGATATTTCCGTTCCTTAATTGAGTATTCAATTGATTTCTGTACCAGTTCATCAAGCCCTACATATCCGGATTCGAATAAATCGGTTACATCATAATAATTTACGGTTGCCGTCGTCTGTTTTTTGACGTGCTTATACTTCTCACAGCTCAGTTGAGTAAACACTTCATCTAGCCCATTACCACCACGTAAGTAGCAGCAATCATTGCTGACAAGCGCAAACATAGCATCATCGGTGAATAAACCAATACCACCGAACATAGAACGTTTTTGGTACTCACTGAAGGTGCGTACATATTTAAAAAAAGCTTGGTCTGTCATGTCCATTGACCTCTTTAATCTGAATAAATTACCCCGATTAGCGATGTCACCAGATAAACAGCAGCTTATAGCGAATTATAAATGTCGATTTGTTGGCGATATTTTTGTGAGTTGTGCTCACCAACTTGCTTAATCATACTTAACGTTGAAAAATAAGTTAGGACATAGGTCACATATAAAAAAGTATAAATTCTGCATACGTGATTAGTTTCACACTTATTGTTCGTGTGGTGATATTTTTTTGACGCATAGCATGCCTAAAACGCGCCATCATTATGATCTCGCTGGCAATTACGGGCACATAATACGCATTTAATTGATAAAGAATACGCTGTAAGGGTACACTGTACGAAAGATCTCAAGTACAGCGTCACAATGGAACATTTATCATTTTTTTGGCTGCCAAATAATAAAGATAAGCTTATAAACGCACTGGAATCCGAGTTTGCTCAGCTGGTAGAACAGTCCATCTCCACGGGTAAGATTTCGTTACCTCCTATTCCTGATGTCGTGCTTAAAATTCAGCAGTTATGTGTCGAAGAACACACCACGATTGCCGATGTTGCTAACTGTTTATTGGAAGATCCCGGATTAGCAGCGGTCGTTTTACGAGTCGCTAACTCTGTGATTTTCAATCGCAGAAATATCACCTGCAACGACTTAACTACAGCGGTATCTCGTCTCGGAATACTTCGTGTACGTGATATTGTTACCGCACAAGCGATCGAGCAACTTAAACACTCAGTTAATCTCACTAAAGAATGCAATGCCATCTTGGTGAAGAGTGCGGCGATATCTCGTGAGCTCGGTGCCGTCATGGTGATGTTGGTTCAATCGTTTCGTAGCCACGAGCCAGGCACTTATGGTCATCTAGAGCAAGAAAAGGCGTTATTGGTCGGTCTATTAGCCGATATAGGGTTATTTTGCCTAATTAATGAGTACCACTTGTACTTAGATAGGGGTAATTACTTAGACCCAGATATTGCATTGCAGATCTTCCAAACACGTTGTTCTGCCACAAGTAAACTGGTACTTGAGCGTTGGGGGTTTGACAACGACTTCAGAGAAGTATCCTCAAATGAAAAATACGAGTTAACGCGACCAGAAGTGAGTTATCTCGACATCGCTAGAATTGCGCATCATTTATTGATGTTCCGCAATCACGATGAACGCATTGACGAACATGAAGTTGAATTCAACTTAACTGGTGCAGAAGTCTTGTATGAACTTAGTAACATGAGTGATACTGACTTCAATGATCAAATCCGTGCTGTACTCAATGCTAGCGGTTTGTAATTTATCGCTTTCTGATAATACCTTATCCGTGATAAAACGATTCGCTCAAGGCTGAGCTGTGTGTGGTGAAATGTCTTTAATTTCAACCGATAGATAATTTGATTTATGCGTGTTGATGTTATCTCAAAAAGGAATCATTGAGCTTTATGTTTTCAGGGATGCTATTTATTTTCGCTCCGCTTGTGGTGGGGTATCTAATTCCTATATCTCGATCTTCGTTATTGGAGAAGATCAATCAGTCAACGTCCTACCTTATTTACGTCATTTTGTCGTTGATGGGTCTTAGCTTAGCGGCGCTCGATAATTTAAGTAGCAACTTACAAAGTATTCTCCTCTATGCGAGTACGTTTTTTTTGTGTCTAAGTGCCTGCAACCTGTTGGCTCTGCCTATTATTGATAAAATTATTCCACTCCAGACCAATCAGAATCAAAAGAAACTACCGTTATCTTCGATGGCTTTAGAGTCTGTTAAGCTTATCGTGGTCGTTGGCGGAGGGTTAGTGGTTGGCCTGCTGTTACCCATTGATTTGAGTTGGGTAGATACAGCAAGCGAATGGATACTCTTTCTACTTCTATTTTTTATTGGTATTCAGCTGCGCAATAGTGGACTTACTCTGCGTCAAATCCTATTAAATAAACAAGGAATGGCCATTGCGGCTGTTGTCATCGCAACATGTATGCTTGGTGGCGTTCTTGCAGCGGTGCTTTTGGATCTTCCTCTTTATCAAGCACTCGCAATGGCTTCAGGTTTTGGCTGGTATTCACTCGCAGGTATTTTAATGGGTGACGCTTTTGGTCCGGTATTTGGTGGCGCGTCGTTCTTGATTGAATTGATGAGAGAGTTAGTCGCACTGGTTGCCATTCCTCTCTTTATTCGTAGCTATCCGTGCACCGCAATTGGTTATGCCGGTGCAACAGCAATGGACTTCACCCTACCCGTTATTCAAACTACCGGTGGTGTGCGTTGTGTTCCTGTTGCTATCGTTAGCGGCTTTATTTTGAGTTTATTGGTACCAGTTATGATGCTTTTCTTTGTATCACTTGCTAGCTAGATCTCAGGTTTTCGCTTTAACATCCATTACAATACGGCAAAAATTTAAATACCCAGTTAACGTCAAAGTGGTCAATATTTTTTGGCAAGACCCCTCTTTCTTTTCGTCATTCAGCCCAACGATTTGTCACGACCAAATAGAAAGAAGGGAGAAACATCAACTGATGTGCATTGCGTTAATAAAGGGATAACAACCAGAAGGAAGAAGAATGAAACGCTTTGTCGTTGCAGCGCTCCTCGCTACAAGCTCAACTTTTACGCTTGCCGCAGATCAACAATGTCTTGCTAGCAAATACGATGGCTACGTCGATGCCTCACTACAGTGGTATCAAGATCTTGTTGATTTGACGGTTACCCAATATCCAGATCTGAAAGAAGTTAGTCAATGGTTCTTGGATGGACGTAAACATCACTTTGAATTAAACCGCGAAGCGGTTCACTACTTTCTAGAGAACGACCCTAGCCGCGTTGCGACGGAACAGCCAATCGAAGCATGGTTAAAACTAGAGCAACATGACGTTAAGCAGTTAGCGACCCGAAGCGATAAGTTAGGTGAAGTTGCAAAACAGACATTTAGCGACCGTCAATCAACTAACCACCCAAAAAACTACGAGCTTCGTTCAGCATTCGCTGATCTGCTTAGTCATCCCCAACAAATTGATACCGCACTTAATAAGTACAATCAGTCAATAGAAAAGATTGAAAAGCAGAAATGTGACTAAGATTGCTCGCATTAGTCGTTGATTAGCATTCGAAAACACTAGAATGTTTTAACGTACTCAATCTAGAATTTTTTAATGTGAATATCGTAACCTTCACCTAAAATTTTCATTTCTACAACTTGGGTTTCAACAATTAAAACGGGACTTTGCGCCCGTTTTAGTTTAGATTGTGCCGCTCGCATTACCAAAATAACTACAAAGATTCTTTGCTATGGTTAAGGAACAAAAAACCGCTGATGTTAGCTTTGAGAGCTTGCTAAAGATCTTCACTGTCCCAGAAGGTCCGGACTCAACGTTAACTAAAATTGACGAGAGCCTCTCGCGAAATCTAAATCAATTTCTTCGTGAACACATCGTGGCAGAAGAAAAGCCTTTACGCGAAATCGAAAAAGACTTTTCTTCTGCTCAGATTCCTGAGCAGCCAGAGTTCGTGTCAGATCATACAGAGCACTTACTCGACACTTTGGTGTCGCACTCAGTTCACACATCTTCACCAAGCTTCATTGGTCATATGACATCGGCACTGCCTTATTTCTTGATGCCACTGTCAAAGATCATGATCGCCTTAAACCAAAACCTGGTAAAAATAGAGACTTCCAAAGCCTTTACGCCACTTGAGCGTCAAGTTTTGGGTATGCTGCATCGCTTGATATATGGTCAGAATGATACGTTTTACAATCAGTGGATGCACAGTGCAAACCACTCATTAGGCGCATTTTGTTCCGGCGGCACCATTGCCAATATCACTGCGCTTTGGGTAGCACGTAACAAAGCGTTAAGAGCCAATGGCTCATTTAAAGGCGTGGAAAAGGAAGGCCTTTTTAAAGCCATGAAGCACTATGGCTATGATGGCTTAGCGGTGCTAGTGTCTGAGCGTGGTCACTACTCCCTTAAGAAAGCAGCCGATGTATTAGGGCTAGGCCAAGAGGGTTTGGTTGCGGTTAAAACCGATACCAACAACCGTATTGTTATCGACGACCTGAAAGCGAAAATTGTTGAGCTCGAAAAACAAAACATCAAGCCTATTGCTGTTATTGGTGTGGCTGGCACAACAGAGACAGGTAATATTGATCCATTGCCTGAAATCGCTGAAGTCTGCCAAGCTCACGGCTGTCACTTCCATGTGGATGCCGCATGGGGTGGCGCAACACTGATGTCTAACCATCACCGTCATCTTCTTAAAGGTGTGGAAATGGCAGACTCAGTAACTATTGATGCACACAAGCAGCTCTATATCCCGATGGGCGCTGGTATGGTTCTGTTCAAAGACCCTGACGCAATGAAATCCATAGAGCATCACGCTCAATATATATTGCGCAAAGGTTCAAAAGACCTAGGCAGCCATACACTAGAAGGCTCACGTTCGGGCATGGCGATGTTGGTCTACGCCGCAATGCACATCATAAGTCGCCCAGGTTACGAGCTTCTGATTGACCAAAGCATTGAAAAGGCTCGATACTTTGCGGATTTAATCAAACAGCAAGATGATTTCGAGTTAGTTTCTGAACCAGAGCTTTGTCTGCTCACATACCGTTATTTGCCGCCATTCATCCGTGAAGCATTAGCACAAGCAGAAGGCTCACAAAAAGAACAACTGAATGAGCTGATCAATGAGTTAACACAGTTTATTCAAAAGCGTCAGCGCGAAACGGGCAAATCGTTCGTTTCACGTACAAGACTGAACCCAGACCAATGGCAACGCATGAACACGATAGTGTTTCGAGTGGTTTTGGCAAATCCACTGACCACAAAAGAAATTTTGAGCTCAGTGCTTGATGAACAACGCGAAATCGCCAAGCAAGCACCGAATTTGATGAAAAGAATTCAACAGCTGGTTGTTGATATTCAATCGTCTTAACAGCCAGATCGAGTTACATCAATTTGAAATTTTTTTTCGTTTTGATGTAACTCAAACATCATTATCGTGCGACTAGCGCAACAAAACTTCGTTTACACATCCAATTCTGTAGTTTTTACAACATTTTGTTTGAGGCCTGTCAAATTCTCACTAAATAGTACCCGTTATTGGTTTAGACTGATTGAAGATCAGGTTTATACTGATTCTATGGCGCTGGTTGTTTTCGTTAACGCCCCACTCTACTCCGGAATCTTCGTGTTTCCTTTCGTTAGCAGAGCCAGCGAGTTGTTCTCTATACCCTCGTGAACACTATGAATACATTAGAAAAAATTCAAAAAAACCTGGAGAATTTCAGTAAGTCAGAGCGCAAAGTTGCGGAAGTAATTATGGCGTCTCCACAAACTGCAATTCATTCAAGCATTGCAACGCTGGCTAAAATGGCCGACGTTAGTGAGCCCACTGTAAACCGCTTCTGTCGTCGTCTGGACACCAAGGGCTTTCCAGATTTTAAGCTTCACTTGGCACAGAGCCTAGCCAACGGCACCCCTTACGTTAACCGTAATGTGGAAGAAGACGATGGCCCAGACGCGTACACCCATAAGATTTTCGAATCGACGATGGCGTGTTTAGATGTCGCGAAAAATAGCCTAGATCCAATGCAAGTGAACCGTGCGGTCGATTTGCTAACGCAAGCGAAGCGCATTTCATTCTTTGGCCTTGGTGCATCATCTTCTGTTGCCCGAGACGCACAAAACAAGTTTATTCGCTTTAATATTCCAATTACTTGTTTTGAAGATATTGTTATGCAGCGCATGAGTTGTATCAACTGCAGTGATAATGATGTTGTGGTTCTTATTTCTCATACCGGTCGAACAAAGAGTCAGGTAGAAATAGCGAACCTTGCTCGTGAAAATGGCGCAACGGTTATTGCGATTACAGCGAAGGATTCTCCTCTAGAAAAGGCAAGCTCGCTGGCCATCACGCTCGATATTCCAGAAGATACCGACGTTTACATGCCAATGGCAAGCCGAGTTGTACAAATGACAGTGATTGATGTGCTAGCAACTGGCTTCACTCTTCGCCGTGGTACAGGTTTCCGTGAGAACCTAAAACGCGTAAAAGATGCGTTGAAAGACAGTCGCTATGACAAATTAAGCCAGTACTAAGCACTAAAGCTTAGTCAATACTTTATCTAGGGGAGCTCAAGGCTCCCCTTTTGTTTTAATGCTGCTAAGGGAGCAATCACCCTAAGTCGTTGACACTCGATAAGTCCGTTCTTGATTCCAGTACTTCAACAGAACTGACATGTTGTGCACTCTCAGCTGCGCACTCTCCGCTACAATCACAGACTTGCTGCAATATGTGTATCAAACGTTCCTGATTAAGAGGTAAAGGATTCCCTTTGATTGCCATTGATTTAAGCGCATCATTCGCCACTTGCTCAAAAGAGGTTTGGCATACTCCAAATTGAGCCAGTAGCGGTAACGCTAACTTATCTAGCACCATATTTACCCAAAGAATTCCATCGTGTTCGTTAGCATTTACTCGCTCAGTGACTAATTGGGCCAGCTTGCGATAACGACTTATCACATCATTCCTACCCGCGAGTTTAGCGGCGTTAATGTTCTCCTGCATCACGTGCGGAGCTAGGCGAGCCGTAATAACGCTATGGGGGGCGTCTAACTTGCCTCCTAACGCCGATGCTAACCCATGAGCGGCACCTAATTTGGCATTAGTAATCGCCATACCACCAAGCAATGCAGCGAACGATAAATCAGAGCGCGCCTTATGATTATCTTGCTTACAAGCGGCAATCACAGAACGGCTTAAACGGCGTAGCCCCTCTTCGCAGACCATATCAGTAAGAGGGTTTGGCTCACCACACACATACGCTTCCATTAAATGAGTGAACGCATCCATTGCGCCACGTCCAGATGTGTATTGGTCGGTCCCGTAAGTAAGTGTCGGGTCTACAATGGCAACGTCTGCGAGCATATCAGGGCTTCGAAGACTCACTTTCACTTTATCTTGTCCAGATTTCAGCACAGCATTTCTGGTCACTTCTGAACCGGTGCTTGCTGTCGTAGGAATTGCAATAAAATGAAGAGGCTTTGCTTTTAAAGGGACGCTTCTTCCTACCACTTCTACGTAATCGTAAACATTGCCTTGATTGGGAATAATGGCAGCTAAGGCTTTGCCCATATCGATGACGCTGCCACCACCTATCGCAACCACCATATCAGGTTGGAATTTTCTACCGAGCACTGCGGTCTCTTCTACCATCGTGATGTATGGTTCACCAACGATAGCTACGTGCTGGTAACGCATATTTTGAGCTTTAAGATATTGGATAATGGGGGCGGCTCGTTGGGTATCCTGCCCAGTAACCAGCAAAACACTGTAGCCAAATTGGTTAATAACGGATAATGAAGATTGAAGTGCACCTTCACCAAATATAATCCTTGTTGCAGTCATAAACTGAAACATACACACCCTCCCAAAAGAATATACCCAAATAACCTCTCGCCCTCTGATTTAACACTTATGTAAGAGTTGAAGTTATTTGCGTATAGCCAAAATAGATTGCTATTTTTTTAAACAAAAAAAATTGACCAATTCCACCTTGCCATCATTAACCCTTTAGAATGTATGTTTTTTATGCGTCACTTCACATACTTCAGAGTCGTAAAATAAGCACGTGCGTTTAGTTTTTATTCGATAGATTTCACCTATAGAACCAAGAGGTAATTGCCGCTTTATTTCCGTATCTGGATCGGGCATAGTTACTCCAACAAAAGAAAGCGCACTCAGCCGCTATGTTTTGTACGCTTTCAAAAAAGAATAGATTTAGGAGAAATAAGATTATGTTCGTTGTTATCTTTGGTCGCCCTGCATGTCCTTTCTGTGTTCGTGCAAAAGAGCACGCAGAAACGCTAAAAGCAAAACGTGATGACTTCAACTACCGTTACGTTGATATTCACGCTGAAGGTATTTCTAAAGCAGATCTTGAGAAAACAGTTGGTAAACCAGTTGAAACCGTTCCTCAGATCTTTATCGACCAAGAGCACATCGGTGGCTGCGACGAGTTCGAAGCATACGCGAAAGAGCACCTAGGTCTATTTGACGAGTAATAAAGACTGTTTTCAAAAAAGCCGCTTCATGCGGCTTTTTTATTATTTTTCAGCTGGTTATTACGTTAAGTCAACTAATGGTAAAACCTAAAAAAATTCACTTATCTTTTTGCTATATTTAGTTACAATTCACAGTTCTTAATCTTTTTTGGCACACACTCTACCGAGCCACACAGTGAACATAGACGTCGTATACCTTCTCGAGCAAAACCCTATCCTTCTAATCTTCGTCGTATTAGCCATTGGCCTTGCCATCGGAAAAATTCGATTTGGCAAATTACAATTAGGCAACTCTATTGGCGTTCTTATTACCTCTTTGGTAATGGGCCACCTTGGTTTCTCATTTAATGCAGAAGCTTTAACCATTGGCTTTATGCTGTTTATCTACTGCGTTGGCATTGAAGCTGGACCAAACTTTTTTGGTATATTCTTCAGAGATGGTAAGCATTATTTTATTTTAAGCATGACTGTTCTCGTGTCTGCGGTCAGCTTAACGTATGGTTTGAGTCACTATTTCGGCCTCGATTTTGGCTTATCCGCCGGTATGATGGCAGGCGCATTGACCGCAACGCCAGTACTGGTTGGTGCACAAGATGCTCTTAACTCTGGCCTTGCGACTATACCGCGGAATATGGAATTTTCTCTGGTATTAGAAAATCTATCCGTAGGCTACGCGATGGCTTATCTGGTCGGCTTAATTAGCATGATCATGTTTGCTAAATTGTTGCCAAAACTGCAAAAACAAAACCTTTCTGATTCCGCGCAGCAAATCGCACAAGAGCGTGGCCTTGGAAATTCAAGCCAGAGAAAAGTGTATTTACCCATTATTCGAGCTTACCGAGTGGGCCCAGAGCTAATTGACTGGACTGATGGTAAAAACTTGCGAGAACTGGGTATTTATCGTCAAACTGGCTGTTACATTGAACGAATCCGTCGCAATGGTATTCTCGCCCACCCAGATGGTGATGCTATCTTGCAAGAGGGAGATGAAATTGCACTGGTTGGCTTCCCTGACAGCCATGCTCGCTTAGACCCTAGCTTCCGTAATGGTAAAGAAGTATTCGACCGTAACTTGCTTGATTTACGCATCGTTGAAGAAGAAATCGTCGTAAAAAGTGACGCAATCGCTGGTAAGCGTTTATCGGATTTGAATTTGTCTGAGTTTGGCTGTTTCTTAAACCGCGTAGTTCGCGCTCAGATTGAAATGCCTATGGACTTAGACATTGTGCTCGCTAAAGGGGACGTCCTTCAAGTGAGCGGCGAGAAAAGCCGAGTACATGGACTGGCGGAAAAAATCGGTTTCATCTCGATCCACAGTCAAATGGCCGATTTGCTCGCTTTTTGTAGCTTCTTTATTTTGGGTATTCTGTTTGGCCTCATCACAATGACGTTCGGTCAGGTGTCTTTCAGTTTGGGTAATGCGGTGGGTCTTCTGTTGTCCGGTATTACGCTTGGTTTCTTACGAGCAAATCACCCTACTTTCGGTTATGTCCCACAAGGGGCGCTGAATATGGTCAAAGATCTAGGGTTAATGTTCTTTATGGTCGGAATTGGTCTAAGTGCAGGTGGAAAGATGTTCGAGCACCTGACGCAAGTAGGACCAAAAGTCATTGGTTTGGCATTTATTGTCAGTGTTGTGCCTGTAGTTCTGGCTTACTTAGTTGGCGCACACGTACTCAAGATGAACCGTGCCCTGCTCTTCGGTGCCATTATTGGCGCCCGTACTTGCGCTCCGGCTATGGATGTCGTTAACGACTACGCTAAGTCCACCATCCCTGCCCTTGGTTATGCGGGTACCTATGCGATTGCGAATATTTTAATGACGCTAGCTGGTACGATTCTGATAATACTAAGTTAATACTCACTTTGACTATGAAATACAAAAAGGCGCTCAATGAGCGCCTTTTGTTTATTGGTTATCTAGTCTGTGATTCGATTAGATTTGAATGAAGTCTGCTTCAACTGCTGGATTCACATCCGCTTCGTAATCTACGCCTTCAACGCCGAAACCAAATAGTTTCAAGAACTCTTCTTTGTACTCAACGTAGTCAGTCAGCTCTTTTAGGTTCTCAGTCGTAATTTGAGGCCATAGCTCACGACAGTGCTGCTGAATGTCGTCACGAAGTTCCCAGTCATCCAGACGTAGGCGGTTCATCTCATCAACTTCTGCCGCGCTACCGTCTTCTTTGTATAGACGTTGGCTGAACATACGGTAGATTTGTTCCATACAGCCTTCGTGTACACCTTCTTCGCGCATTTTCTTGAATACCATTGCGATGTACAGTGGCATAACAGGAATTGCAGAACTCGCCTGAGTTACAACAGATTTAAGTACCGCAACATTGGCACTGCCGCCTGTTGCTGCTAACTTGTCGTTTAGCGCTTTCGCTGCACGGTCTAGGTCCATTTTTGCTTTACCTAGTGCACCATCCCAATAAATTGGCCAAGTTAGCTCAGTACCAATGTAGCTGTACGCGACGGTCTTACAACCTTCAGCAAGAACACCAGCATCAGACAACGCATTGATCCAAAGTTCCCAATCTTCACCGCCCATTACCGTGACAGTGTCTTTGATTTCTTCTTCTGTTGCAGGCTCAACGCTAGCTTCGATGATCACATCTTTGTTGGTATCAACAGCCGTTGATGTGTAAGTTTCACCGATAGGTTTAAGAGATGAACGAACTAATTCACCAGTTTCTGGCATTTTACGTACTGGAGATGCCAGTGAGTAAACCACCATATCGATTTGACCTAAGTCTTCTTTGATCAGCTCGATAGTTTTCTGTTTCGCTTCATTTGAGAAAGCGTCGCCGTTTAAGCTTTTTGCGTACAGACCTTCTTCACGCGCTAGCTTTTCAAAAGCAGCGGCATTGTAAAAACCTGCTGTACCTGGCTTCTTCTCAGTACCTTCTTTTTCGAAGAAAACACCGATAGTTGATGCACCGCCACCAAATGCCGCAGCGATACGAGAAGATAGACCGTAGCCACTTGATGCACCAACAACAAGAACACGCTTAGGTGCGTTTTTGATTGGACCTTGCGCTTTGGTGTACGCAATTTGTTCTTTTACGTTAGCTTCACAACCAACAGGGTGCGTTGTAGTACAGATAAATCCACGAATTCTAGGTTTGATGATCATATTCAACTTCCTTTAAAAAACCTTGTTAGGATAAAAGTTTCGTTGGGATTTCGCATCTAATTTCTGTAAAAATGCTCTTAAAAGGCAAGTGGTTGGAGCACTATCCCACCATCCACTCCCCAAGAATACAAAAAAGCACCTCATTGAGGTGCTTTTCTTAACATTAGTTGTCTATTATGCCGCCGGATTCAACTGCGACTTTTTTGGGCTATGAGTTCGCACTTCAGAAAAGTCATGACTAAAGTGGTCAACTTGAATCGCCTTGTAGCGCAATTTATCTGCAGCCATGATTTGATCAATTTCTTGTTCAGTTAACACGCCTGCTTCAAATGCTTGCTGCAAACGATCATGTAGCAGACCTTTACGAGCCACTTTACCATCCTTCGCAGCCTTCATAAGTTTACGCTCCAAAGGTTTAATGTCGTACATTGCAAGGAATGCATTCTCCATTAAGCCTACGCTGTCATCCTCTGATTTTCCGATGTAGCACAGATGCGTGAGGCGATCACGTTGCGCGCCTGGCGTCATCATCGCTTCAGCCAAATTCACACACAGCTCATCACTTGGCTTATTGAAATGATTACCAAGCGGGAACAATAGCCCCTTAAGCACACCGCCAACGTATTTCACAGGGAAGTTGGTGTAAGCCTCATTTAATGACTTAGAAGCGTTATACAAACAGTGTTGAACAGCGTAATGAACGAAGTCTAGATCGCCTTGTTGACGGCCTTCATCTTCATACTTTTTCAAGGCAGCAGATGCCATGTATAGATAGCTTAATCCATCACCCAAACGTGCGGAGATCATTTCTTTACGCTTCAAGTCTCCACCTAAGGTTAACATCGCAAAGTCTGCACTTACTGCAAGTGCACGACTGAGACGAGTAATGTCTTTGTAGTATTGCTGCGTTGGGCCACTCATGTGCGCGTTAACAAATCGAGAACCAGTTAGTGCTGCACCAAATGCACCGAATGTATTACCGAGCGCGTGCTTGATGTGTTTAAAGAGTAAGTTGTCAAATTCTTTCGCACCTTGTTCAGAATCTGGATTCGCCGCGGCTTCCATTTCTTTTAGAACATATGGGTGGCATCGAGTCGCACCTTGACCAAAAATCATCAGGTTACGAGTCAGAATATTCGCGCCTTCAACGGTGATAGCAACCGGGATACCAAGGTAATGTTTAGCAAGATAGTTCATTGGACCATCTTGAATCGCACGACCCGCGTGGATATCAAACGAATCATTTAGAATGGTACGCGCGATTTCCGTCATGTGGTACTTGGCAATCGCGGTTACAATCCCAGGTTTTTCTTTCATATCGAGAGAAGTCGTCGTTAGCGTACGCGTCGCTTCTAGTAGGTAAGTAAGACCACCAATGCGCCCCATCGCTTCTGCGACGCCTTCAAACTTACCGATCGACATTCCAAACTGTTTACGCACGTAAGCATAAGCACCTGTTGTACGTGTAGTAAGGTGACCAATCGCTGTGCCAAGCGCTGGGAGAGAGATACCACGCCCCGCAGAAAGACACTCAACCAGCATACGCCAACCTTTACCTGCGTAATCAGCGCCACCGATCAACCAGTCCATAGGGATGAAGACATCTTCACCACGAGTAGGACCATTCATGAACGCAGACCCCAGAGGATCATGGCGCTCGCCTATCTCGACACCTTCATGGTCAGCGGGAATCAACGCACATGTAATGCCAACCTCTTTCTTGTCACCAAGTAGCCCTTCAGGATCCTGCAGTTTAAATGCTAACCCGAGCACTGTCGCAACTGGCGCAAGCGTGATGTAGCGTTTATTCCAACTAACTCGCACGCCAAGCACTTCTTTGCCTTCATGGGTGCCGTAACAAACCACGCCTTGATCAGGTATGCCACCTGCATCAGAACCCGCTTCAGGGCCAGTTAGGGCGAAACAAGGGATGTCTGTACCATCAGCTAAACGAGGCAACCAGTAATCTTTTTGCTCTTGCGTACCATAGTGCGATAGCAGCTCACCAGGACCAAGAGAGTTTGGTACCATTACCGATACCGCGGTACTGATACTTCGAGTCGCAATACGAGAAACAATGGTTGAGTTCGCCAAAGCGGAAAATTCACGACCACCATATGCTTTCGAGATGATCAAAGAGAAAAATCGCTCTTTACGTAGGTACTCCCATACTTCAGGCGGTAAATCCCTGTCTTCTTTGACAATCTTCTGGTCATCAAGCATTTCTAGCAGGGTTTCAAGCTCATTATCCATAAATGACTGCTCTTCTGCCGTCAGTGTAGGCGTTGGATAATGATGCAATGTTGTGAAGTTTGGCTTGCCTGAGAATAGTTCGGCATCCCACCATACACTACCCGCTTCCATCGCCTCTTTCTCGGTGCTAGACAGAGGTGGCAATACTTTTTTGAACACTTTAAAAGCCGGGTCACTAATCCATTTTCTTCGTAGAGAGCTCATAGTTCAGATCCTTTTGTTCACGTAACCGCTCGGGGTATAATCTTATTATTGGTTTAACTTTCTTATTTGTCTTATGCCAACTGCTTTGCTGACATTCCTGCTGACAAATATGGAATCAGTAAATCGACGACAGATTTCACATCGACTTCCTTTTCAAACTTACTTTCTGCCAGCTCCGAAAGAGCTTGGCTTGAAGCCATCGTAAATACACAGGTTCCTAACGTGAAGTGCAGTCGCCAAAACAACTGTTCTTCACATAGTTCCGGGTTCGCCTTCATTATCGAGAAAGTGAAAAGGTTCAGTACCTCTTCGTATCTGGTGGTAATGAACCAGCGTAGATGACCTTGAACGTCTGTATAACCGCGGCCAATTAACAACATAAATAGCGCAGTACCATTTGGGCGTACATCATTTAATGTACGTAAAGGTAATCGCAATGACTCAAAGACATCGTCCATGTTGTAGCTATCGCGCGTGTTTAGCTCAATTAATGAAGTCTTAATGCTCGGCATTAGTGCTTCTAAATACCTATCTAAAACCGCTCTAACCAGCGTTTTTTTATCGCCAAAGTGATAGTTTACCGATGCTAAGTTAACGTTAGCTTTACCTGTTATCGTTCTTAGCGAAGTATCATTAAAGCCATGTTCAGCAAAGAGTCCTTCTGCGACATCGAGTATTTTTTCTTTTGTTGATGTTCTCGGGGCCATTTTAATCACTCGTATTAAACAACTGTTTGAAAATATACTCCCGAAACTTAAGATTAACAAATGATTAACATCACACTTTAACCAATTGGTCTGACCAGACAGTAAAAGGTGTGATCTAATCTTTTGAAATTCAATCGAATACTCCAGTGAAGCTTGTCAGAAGAAAACGATCAAGTTTCTCAGACCAGCGCAATTGAAACGCTAACAATAGCGTTGGCGGCTCGGAGTGAGCGAAGAGAGTATGAAATACATCTTCGGTTCTAGGGGAGATAAAATGAGAAACACAGAAGTTAGTAACTTCGCCAAGTTGGTAATCCATCTCGATTTTTCTATTACTTTCGGATGTGTAAGAAGCTAGAAAGCATTAAGTAGAAATTTTTTGAAAAAAAATGGAACTGTTTGGAAAAGGCTCGGTCTGAATATACGTAACAGTTAGGGCATTTGAAGTTTCACTGGCCGTCAAACTTGTTTCCATCTAATTGTTACGTTGCTGCTTTTTTCTTATTAACTCCTATGTTTGTATCCGCCCAGTCAAATTTTCGGCTGGGCTTTTTTTCGCCTATAGATTTACCAAGCGCCTCTTTCGATGATTTGCCCCAACTCCATAAGCTAGACCTTAGTTGGTCACAAAAGTAACCACCCTGAAGTGGTTGATGTGCCGATCTGCAGACATAAAAAAGCCTCCCGAATGGGAGGCTTTACTAAACAGTGTGTATCTTACGCTTGCGCTTTCTTAGGCAAAGAAAAGTGCAGTAACGCGTAGCCAAGTAACGCGGCTGTCGTCGAGCCCATTAAGATGCCTAGTCGAGCATAGGTATCAAACTCAGGGCTTACATTTCCAAACGCTAAAGAGGAAATGAATATAGACATTGTAAAACCGATACCACACAACACAGAGACCGCAAAGATATGCTTGAAGTTAATGCCTTCCGGTAACTTAGCTACACCCATTTTCACAGCTGCCCAACTAAAGGTGAAGATACCTAGAGGCTTACCAACCAGTAGCCCCAAAGCAATACCTAATGGCAGCATTGAAGTTAGGCCTGACATCGATACGCCTTCTAGCGAAATCCCCGCATTTGCAAATGCGAATAGAGGTAAGATACCAAATGCCACGTATGGATGAAGTGCGTGCTCCATGTGCTTAAGTGGGGAATGTTCGCCCTGTTTACCCTTAAGAGGAATAGCAAAGCCGATCACTACGCCTGCAAGTGTTGCGTGAACACCAGATTTAAGTACCGCAAACCATAAGATCGCGCCGACTATCATGTATGGCGTCAGTTTCGTTACTTCCTTCGCATTCAACATGAACAGGACACCAGTCATGATGAAGCCAACAAGCAGCGCCATGCTAGAAAGATCACCTGTGTAAAACAGTGCAATAATAACAACCACGCCTAAATCGTCGATGATAGCGAGAGCTAACAAAAACACTTTAAGGCTTACTGGTACGCGCTTACCTAGTAGCGCCATGATACCTAGAGCAAATGCAATATCCGTCGCAGCTGGAATGGCCCAGCCAGAAACCGCCTCTGGGTCGTTAGCATTAAACGCAACGTAAATAAGAGCAGGGGCTAACATACCACCAACCGCTGCAATCGCAGGGAAAATTGCGGTTTCTTTTGATTTTAGCGCTCCTTCAAGTAGCTCTCGCTTCACTTCAAGGCCAATAAGTAAGAAGAAAACAGCCATTAGGCCGTCATTAATCCAGTGAGAAACTGACATACCGAATACATAAGTATGCAGTACAGATTGATAAGTTTCGCCCAGCGGTGAGTTAGCAATGGTCATCGCAATTGCCGCTGCAATTACGAGAAGAATACCACCTGCTGATTCCATTTTGAAAAAGTCACGAATGACATCGTTCATGGTTTCGTCCTTATATTTATTATCTTAATAAACGATTAACAAAGAGTGATAAGAGTGTATAGCTGTCGAAAACTTTAGAATAATCGCTTCTTCAGAGTATAAACTTCGGTTTTTTCGATGTTAAGTTTACTATACATCGTATTTTCCAACATGACACTCAATTTTGATCGGAGATCGTATTTGTTTTTGTCGCACCAAATATTTATCAAGATGATGAGAAAATCAGCATAACACGGCTTGTACCATCATGATAACCCCGTACTTTTGAGAAAAAGCTAGGAAGCTTCGCGCACTAAAAAACCACCCGTAGGGGGTGGTTTTCTTCACAACTCAATAGCCTGTCAGCTGCATAAAGCCCCAAGCCTCATTGGAGCCGGAGGCTAAAGTAGGCCCTTCCCAGTAAGGTATTACAAAGGGTAGCCACATATCTGACTTGATAATGCGGGTAGTCAAATTAATTTGATGCTTCGGAATATTGATAATCCACTGCAAAGGTAACCTTCTTCCATTGGATAAACTGGTCACTTGCATTGGTTTAATACTGATATCATCGTCTGAGAGGTTGATGACTTTACCTGAGCGTGTCGACAACGTGCCAAACACGTGCGGTGTTTGCCCATGGTGACGATAACGGCTAACAGTTAATGCTCGACCATCATCTAAATTGAAAACAAACCAATCCCAGCCTTGTTGCCCCTCACCAATTAAGCCGCTGCCCCACTCTTTTTGCGCCCAAGCAGAACCCGTCACTGAGAATCGCTTACCATTTAAGCTTAAGCTGCCTTTTACTTTTAAAAATGGAGCACTGAAGCTGAAAGAAGCAACAGATTGCAACGCATGTTTAACTTGGAAGCCTTTGTCTCCATTCACCACAAAGGGGCCGCTTGTCATGGTATTGAGCTCAAGTCCAAACGTATCAGTATTCACATTCAAGTTGCCCGGGAAAGGCGTCGCACCGAGTGATCGCCAAGTCCAATTATCAATCCATAACCTGAAAGGACGATTGATCATACCAGCTTGGCCTATCCCGCCTCTAGCTACCCGTTGCTCTTTCCATACATGCGAACCATGACTGACGACAACATGTGAAATGTACAATTGAGGGTTCTGCCAACCGCTGGTTTCTCGCTCGTCCGTCGCAACCCTAAAATAGCTCCATTGAACATTGTAGATCTTGCCTTGCTCATCTTTTAGTTTCGCAAAGTAGTGCCACCATTCATGCTGATACTCGGGATGAAAGCGAAAGTCTGAGGGTAAAGAGACATGCTCATTAGGTAGTACAGGCTCGAAAATCGTTTGATTTTCACGCGTTAAGATAGAATCAAGTTCGCTTTCTCGTGTTGCTGTCGCCTCTAACCAAAAAGTTGAGTAAAAAGCAGCCCCAGTCAGAAAAGCGAACGTAACAACAATGAGCGTTGAAACCAACAAGCGTTTTTTAGAGCCCATTTTTTTCATTACAACGCGTCCCTTAATGACTTCATCGGTGTACTTTTGATCATTCTAATAACTGGCAATGCGCCAGCAACCATGATGGCAAGCATCGCCCAAGCAATGGTTTGAGCATACTCCCATGGAATCGTTTGAAGCTCTAGAGACCAGCCAAATGATTGCTTAATGATAATATCAACGATCAAATGTGCGAGCGCCAAGCCGAGCGGCACTGCAATAATCGCAGAAATGGCTCCGAAGACGAATAGCTGCAAACCACCTAATACGACAAGTTCTTTTCCGGACACACCCATGCACCTTAATAAGGAAAAATGCCGCTGCCGTGAAAGTTCTCCTGCCAACGTCGCAAAGAATAAACCAAACACGGCAATAATCAGCGTGATATTGCCCAAGGTTCCTGCTATCGCAAAGGTATGATCAAACACTCTCATTGCTTGGCTATAAATATTACCGTTATCAAACACACGATCTTGCGGGAGACGGAATACATTCTCTAAGCGATTTTTCAGCCCTTCTCCATTGACGTTATCTTTTAATACTACGCCAAGACCAACATTACCCGTACCTGCAAATGCATACAGCCAATTCCGGTGCGACATCATCACCTGGTTATATGGGTTTCCATAATCGTAGTAAACGCCTACGACTTGCCAATCACCACCAAGCGGTTCTTGCAAGTTAATGAAATCGCCAGGGCGGATATCCAACTTCAAGGCCATCGACTCACTGACCATTAAGCTCTTGGTAGCGTGCAGTTGATACCAGTAATTTGGGACACCTAACTTGACGGTAAGTGAGTCTAACTCACCTTCAGAAGAGCCCGTACTCACAACTTGCAGAGCACCATGCTCGGTCGGCATATCTTTTTCCCAGCGCCACCAAACCGAGTTCACCTCTGGCTGATTCTGGAGCCATGCGCTCATCCTAGCGGCTGAATTGTTGGTCGGATAGATGTACACATCAGCCGCTAATCGCTGATTTAGCCACTTATCGGTTGTATCTCGAAAGCTTCCGACCATTGTTTCTACACCAATGTTTGCCGCCAGCGCTAACATAAACGCCATCGTAGCCACACCGCGATAGCTCATGCTCGCTGCTGCATCAGCAAAAAACCAACGGACACGAACCCATCGCATGGTATAAGAAAAACTTTGGAACATATGCCACATAATAAATGGCATAAACAACGCCACACTAACCAACATCAGAGCAATAATAGCAAAGCCGGTTTCTTGTGTTTTCGGGGCCTGATATACCGCTATTGCAGCGACACAAAACGCACACGCCGCAAGCGCCTGCCAAGAGAACTCTCTTCCAGCAAATCGCATTAGCGACAGTCGAGAAGAAAGGCGGATTGGTTGTGACTTCAGCAAACGGATTAATGGCCACAGACACGATATCAACGCACCCATCGCTGCCATGATTAGGCTATATAAGCTAGATTGCCATGACCATCCTATGGTTAAACCTACGTTGGCATCATACAAATCACTCAGGCTCGAAGACACTGCTGGGATAAGTTCATTCGCTAAGATCAAGCCAAAAAAGTTACCACACGCCCACGCAATAAAGACGAGCAAAGACAACTCTAGCAATAAGGCTTGCGCTAACTGTGTTCCGTTAACACCAGTCTGTCTCAAAATACCGACCAAACGTTGTCGCTGAATGAAAGACAGAGACATCGCTTGATAAAAAATAAACAACCCAACCAAAAACGACAGCATTCCCATCGCGGTGAGATTCATATGGAATGCGTTAGTTAGCGACTCAAGCTCAGTACGCGTATTCCTAACAAGCGTCATTCCATTTGGCAGCATGTTTTTCAGTGCTATTAGCTTTTCCTCTGGCATTTCACCACAAGAAATCGCAGACAAACCTGAGCTCCGCTTGAGCATACGCAACAACGATATATCAGTAACCAGCCGAGTACCCGAAAGCATCTTGTCCTTATCTACTTGAATAGGCCCAAGACGGCTTCCGTCATTCATCTCAATGAAGTCCCCATCTTGCCAACCCATGTAAGCGGCCAAATCTTGACTAACGAGAATAGGATAAGGAGGCTTCATTAGTGATAAAACCGGCATCTCACCTAGCGATTTTCCTTGTTGTAGTGGGATCATCGCGACAGGATCTATCCCCACCAACATCAGGCTCATATCGGTCTTGGCATCTAGATGAAGCACGTCAAACGGTGCACATTGGTTAAACCCAGCTCGACGTAACTGAATATAGAAACCTTGAGGAATTTTATTGGCAGAGTGCTTCGTTCGGATTCGGTATGGCAAAGGATTAGAGAAAAGCTTTTCCCCAGTGGCATAACTTTGTTTTGCATGCTGGTTGATAGAAGTAACACCAACAAGGAGGGACACGCCTAAAGTTAATCCCAGCCAGACAAGAATAATTTGTAGAGGGTAACGACGGTAATGACCGAGTAGTGCCTTAACTACGGGCCATAACATGTAGCTGCCCTCCTTGAAGTCGAATCTTTCCTTCCATATGGGCGGCCACTTTTTCACTGTGCGTCACTAACAGCAAAGTACACTCCAGTTGGCGAGCGAGACTCGTTAGTAAGCGCATTACTGCTTCTGCGTTTCGCTCATCTAGGCTACCAGTTGGCTCATCAGCAAGCAGGATTTTGGGTTCCATATAGAGTGCACGAGCAATCGCCGCACGTTGTTGCTGACCACCAGACGCCTCTTCCGGATAACGTCCTAGCAATGGCATTAAGTCCAAAGCAGAAAGAATTTGACGCCACAACTCTTTATCTTCCGGCAGACCTTTTAACTGACGACAAAAACGAATATTGTCGGCAATATTAAGTGTAGGAAGCAGGTTGAATTGTTGGAAGATATTACCAATATTGTTGCGGCGATAAAGGGTTCTTAAATGCTCCGGTGCTTCATGCATAGCAAAATTTGGAAACTGCACTTCACCAGAGTCAGCAGTATCTAATCCGGCGATTAAATTCAGCAGAGTACTTTTACCCGAACCACTTTCCCCCATCAGAGCAACTTGGTCGCCTTGCTGCAATGTTAATTCTGCCCCTTGTAATACAGGGTGAAACTCTCCCCCGTCTACATAGCCTTTACATAGGTCTGACAGTTTTAACATTGATTATGCCGCTCGGATGGTGTTTAAAAATTGGGATCAGAATCTACACTAAAATCCTGTTAGTAGAAAGTATTTTGAATGCTTGATCACACTATGGAAGTACAAATGCAACTCGATTCACTTTCTGTTGCTAATTTTGTTGACGTTTTGAGCAGATTTTTGCAGCCAAAATAAACTCTGTTCCTCCTTACTGGCCAATCAGGTTTTTCATCCATTTTCGGCTAACCATTCTTGGCAAGCAAATCGCCCACTTCACAACTTCTTCCGTCAAAAAGAGTAAGTAAACCCATTGTGGGTCCCAATTGAGATAAATCGCTGCAAATGCTGCGAGTGGAATCCCGATCACCCACTGCGCCAAGATGTCTTGATACAAACAAAACTTAACATCACCGCCCGCACGTAATACACCAACAATCGCCATCATCGGCACCGAGCGTAGCACGACACCCAACGCAAGAATCACCATAAACTGTTCAGCTAGCTCGCGAGTGTCTGTTGTCAGTGCACTAAACGCATTAAGGATCCATTGATTTGACACTATCAACAAGACGGCGACCACAAATGCGATAAGCACATTCAAAATGACCGTAGCCCATGCTTGATAATAAACGGGTTCAAAATTACGAGCGCCGAGCTGGTTCCCGACTAGAACTGCAGCCGCATTCGATAAACCAATCATCATCGCCAATGCGATCGACTCAACAGGTGTCATTACGGAAAGTGCCGCCAAACCTTGTACACCTGCTTGCCCCATGATGGCGTGATAAGCAAACAGCCCACCAGCCCACGCCAAGAAGTTAAATGTGGTTGGCAAAGAGAGGCTCAAGAAACGCGTAATTTTATCTAAGACCAATCCTGCGCGTATATCATCCCAACCAAATGCGATTATGTGTTTTTTCAA
Organism: Vibrio sp. Vb1166; assembly: GCF_033338695.1. Taxonomy (NCBI): domain Bacteria; kingdom Pseudomonadati; phylum Pseudomonadota; class Gammaproteobacteria; order Vibrionales; family Vibrionaceae; genus Vibrio; species Vibrio sp. Vb1166. Next base: position 214,742 of record NZ_JAWOTE010000002.1, read on the forward strand.
CCATAGATAACCAAACAAGCAACCTACTTCGATCGCGCCACTGATTACCGTTGCGATCGCTGCTCCCGTAATACCCAGAGCAGGAAAGCCTAATTGACCAAAAATTAAAACCCAGTTAAGAAACACATTAGATAAAATGCCTATACCACTAAAAAAAGTGCTTAGGCCTGGTTGGTGCATCGCCCTTAGGCCCACCGACATACTGGCCACACATGCAACAGCAAACATGCTAACCGACGAAATAATGAGATAGCTGGCCCCTAATTCAATCACTTCTTGTGAATCGGTAGTCAAGCTCATGATGAGTTGTGGAAAAACAACAAACAAAGCAACAGCAATCGCAGCAAACATCATTGCGATCATCCATGTCAAAGCGGTACTGCGACGCACCCCAACTTTATCGCCAGCCCCCCAATATTGAGCGGTTAACAACGCACCGCCCGTTGTCACCCCAACTAACATGATGGTGGTGACGAAAGTCGCGCGCGCAGCAACTCCAACAGCGGCAATTTCTGCTTCACCAAGCTGACCAAGCATAAGAACATCGACGAGGCTTCGGCTAGAAAACATCATGCTTTGCAGTGTAATTGGTAACGCGATTGCAAATAAACGACGTAAGAATGCTTTATCTGCGTGTATTGAGAGTTGAGAAAGAAAAGTCACAAGCGCTCCAACGACAACTTATTGATAGAATGGGGAAAGTGTCTCATGATTATACTCTGTGGTGTTTATTCCACCAACGATAAAAGGACAGATAATGAAAAAGGTGTTGGTGCTAGGCGCCTCGGGTTACATTGGCTCTCAACTTCTTCCGTTACTTTTAGATAAAGGTTACGCCGTCACAGCAGCGGCGCGACATATTGATTATTTAGAGTCAAGAACTCAGCCTCACCCTAATTTAACGTTAAGGTATCTCGACTTGGCTGACGCAGAGACCACGAAGGCTGTAGTGAACGATTTTGATTTAGTCTTTTTTCTCGTGCACGGGATGGCTCAAGGTGATGACTTTGTTGAGTACGAACTAAACCTTGCTTTGAACTTCAAATATGCGTTGGAACAAAGCTCCGTCGAGCATGTTGTATATTTGAGTGCCATTCAACCTCAAACCGGAAACTCTCGCCATTTAGCCGCTCGTAAAGCCACGGGAAAAATAATTCGACAGTCTGGTGTTCCAGTAACTGAATTGCGTGCTGGCGTTATCATCGGCCCCGGCTCTGCCGCTTTCGAAATCATGCGTGACTTTGTCTACAACTTACCTATTTTGATCGCGCCTAAATGGGTCGACTCAAAAGCGAACCCTATTGCCTTGCCCAATCTCAACCACTATTTGTTGAAGTTAGCAGAAGCTCCCTCTCCAGAAGAAAGTCAAATTTATGAAGTTGGTGGGCCAGATACACTTAGCTACCGCGAACAGTTCAAAGTCATTTGCCGAATCACGAACAAGCCGTATCGACTGTGGTCGACCCCGCTACTTACTCCGAAAATGGCATCGTACTGGCTAGGTTTAGTTACCTCAGTGCCAACTAGTACCGGTAAAGCATTACTTGCTGGCTTAGAGCACGACTACATTGCAAACTCCAAAGCGATTGAAGAACGATTTCCTCAAACGCTGATCAGCTACGAGCAAGCGGTAACTGATACCATTCAAGATGAAGGCACATTTGTACGCAGTAATGTCTGGGGGTTTGAACCCGCAGCGCTTCGTCGATGGCAACCAGGATATGGTTATTACCCAAAACAAGCTGGAGCGAGCATTAAAACTCATGCCTCCGCTGCGGCATTATGGAAAGTGGCGCAAAAGATCGGGAGTCGCGAAAAAGGCTATTACTTTGCCAACATCTTGTGGCGTACACGTGAATGGCTCGATATCTTTTTTGGTGGCGGAAAACCGATTCGCGTTTCTCCTCCTGGACCAGAGCTTAAAGTCGGTGATTTTATTGACTCTTGGAAAGTGATTCGCTGCGATAATAATCAGTTTCTTTCACTGTTTTTTGGTATGAAAGGCCCAGGCCTTGGGCGTTTAGAAATTACCATCAAAGATCTCGGTGACGAACGAGAGCTGGATATTACCGCCTGGTGGCACCCGCAAGGGTTTCTTGGGCTGCTTTATTGGTTTGCAATGATGCCAGCCCATCTTTTCATATTTAAAGGCATGGTCAAAGCCATCGCGAAAGAAGCAAACCGTTTAGAAAACAAAAAGCCCCAATAACAGGGGCTTCTAAACACTCAAAATGTCACTTTAGTCAGCTTTGAACGAGAGTGGAATTTCGGCTAACTGGTTGCCTTCGTTTGCTGGAAAAATAAGGTACTCGCCATGGTATTTCACCATCGATTTGTAGTCTGTTACCTTATGAACCATAAAGCCCGCTTGCGCTGCTTTCTCAACAAACTCAGCATGATTGCCACGCACAAACCAACTCATTGGCTTTACGAGCAACTCGCCATCAAAACAGCTTTCGCATTGGTCTGCACATAACGCTAAAGAGTTTTGACCTTCAGTGAAGATTTGTACTTTGCCGCACCCAATCAGTTGCTCAGATGTTGAGACTTCCCAGCCTGCTTGCTCCATCAAATCAAGAAAAGACTCAATATCTGAATCTTTGAACACTTTGGAGTCTTCACCTTCAGGGAAGAATTGCGCATAAAAAGAAGAAATACGTTTAAAGATAAACAACAAACCAGCATCGTTCCCCTTTGAGCGACCTGCTTTTTGCCAACGCGTTAAGTCATCGCCTACCGTACGTCCGAAACGTTGTGATTTTAGCGCCTTTGTTACCCAACGCACTAAATAATGGTTATTCGCAACAGGGGCATTGGCTAACTTACCTGAGCGATGCTCTTGATCTAACTCTTCAAGTGCTGAGTTAACCAAGTTTTGAATTTCTTTGGTGTAATTCGACATTACGCCTTTCTTCCTAAAGTCCAATAAAACAGTGCTGAAAGCACAGAACAAGCAAACATCACGATGATCATCGGCCAAGCAACATTCCCGGGCAGTGATGCCACCAGCGCACCAACCAATGAACCGATACCGAATCTTAATGTCCCCGCTAGAGACGACGCCGTACCCGCCATTGATGGGTAACCACTTAAAAGCAGCGCCATCGCGTTACTACCTATCGTCGACAATGTACCGATAAACAGCACAACAAAAGGCACAATGCCCCATAATCCGAAGTCCATTAACCAACTTACGAATAAACCAATCCCCGCCAAAAGTTGCACGAACAACCCAAAACGAAGCATGGCATGGGAACCCACTTTCTTCACCAAGCGACCATTAATACTGGTCATGATGATCATCGCCACAATGTTCAAACCAAATAGGTAACCAAAGTGGTCTGGTCGAACACCATATAAATCAATATAAACAAACGAACCCGCCGTCAAAAATGCAAACATTCCGGAAAATGAAAACGCACCTGAGAGCATCAAACCGATCGCTTCAGGATTGGAGCATAATCTGGCGTAGTTTCTCAGCGTCGTGCGGAAACGAAGAGGCTGACGATTTTCAGGCTGTAACGTTTCAGGGATTTTCCAAAGTACGAGAAAAATCACAACTACAGCGAAAATAGCTAGTACCCAAAAAATGGAACGCCAACCAAACCAAATCGCGAGATGGCCACCGATCATCGGTGCCACCAACGGCGCAATAGTAATGACCAGAGTAACGAAGGACATTGCGCGTGCAAAGTCTTCACGGTCAAACATGTCACGCACGACGGCTTGGATAATGACCGCCGCTGCCGCGCCAGCAAAACCTTGTGCCGTACGTACATAGGTCAGCGCATCAATGCCATTTGTTGTCGCACTCACAACAGCAGCCAAGCCGAAGAAAAGTACGCCTAAAATCAACACAGGTCTGCGACCAAAGCTATCGGCAAGCGGCCCGTGAATTAACTGGCCGATCGCAAAACCCGCGGTATAAGCCGTCAACGTAATCTGAACCGCGCCAGGCGCGACCCCCAAATCTTTCGCTATTGTCGGCATCGCAGGCAAATACATATCGATCGCCAAAGGCGTCAAAGCACCAATCGCTCCTAGTACCAGAAACAATAGAAAACTGATTTGGGATTGCGGAGCACTTTGAGCTTTTTCTGTCATTCTTTTACCTCTTGTTGGAGCCCTACCGTCAATACTTGCAGAACAAAGTGAAAATAACGGAAGTTCTCATATCGCTGAATGTAGAAGCCAAAAACCTGTTCTATCCAACGTTCGAGAATCATAAGGGCAAATATGTACCAAGGTGTGACCTTGACGAACTCGACATAGAAAAGCATGTGAAAGCGAAATGTGTTTATGGGAAACAAACACAATGCAGTAAAAATGATGGCGTTGACACCATCATTCCATTCACCGTAGCCGAAGGCTTTGCAATAAGAGTATGCATGCATCAGCTAAATGCAAAGGCATATCACTGAGATGAGTAAGCACACCGGAATTGTCTAGGCACTAATTTTGGTAGGAAAATTTATTTTGAGCCAATTCCTACCAAAAGGCTAGTTCCTATTAGGAACTAAAGAATTTCCCATGCCGACAATTAATTCCAAATAGAATCAATTTCTTCTTGCGTGAGGTAGCGATAATCACCTGGTTCTAGTGCCTCATCAAGTTCGATAGAACCAATACGCTCACGATGTAAGTACTCAACTTTATTTCCTAACGCCGCGAACATACGTTTCACTTGGTGATACTTACCTTCCACGATAGTTAACAATACTTCATTCTCAGCCTCGTTCACGATTTCCAAACGAGCAGGCAATGTTGCTTCTGATTCATTGCGCAAAATGATGCCTTGTTCGAGCTTTTCCTCGTAATCTGGCTGAATAGCATCGACGAGCCAAACACGGTACGTTTTCTCACACTTATGCTTAGGTGAGGTAATACGATGAGACCACTTACCATCATCCGTAATCAATACTAAACCAGTTGTGTCGACATCTAATCGGCCCGCAAAGTGAAGGTTTTCAATTTTAGGCTCATCAAGCAATGCGAATGCAGTTTGGTTGTAGCCATCTTCATGTGAACAAACAAAGTCAGCAGGCTTATACAACATAATGTAACGAGGACCAGGAGCACCAATAACACGGTCTTCCCACATCACTTCCGCACCTTTAGGTACTTTAAATGCACCACTTTTTTGAACCTCACCGTCAACGGTGATGTCTCCACTTTTGATGATCTTTGTTGCCTGTTTGCGTGTTGCACCCAGAGCGTCACACAAATATTTATCTAAACGCATGAATACCTCATTGAATTATACCCAAGTGATCTCTAAATCTTGGTTTAAAGGTCACTTGGGTATAAAAGTCAGGTATTATAGCGTTCCTCGTTCGAATAGTTGAGCAATTTCACATATTTTCATGTACACACTTCGTCCTTATCAAGCCGACTCGGTTAAAGCCGTTATTCATTACTTTCGTAAACACTCGACACCAGCAGTGATCGTGCTGCCAACCGGTGCAGGAAAAAGCTTGGTGATCGCAGAACTTGCTCGCCTTGCGAAAGGACGAGTGTTAGTCCTCGCCCACGTAAAAGAACTGGTCGAGCAAAACCACGCGAAGTATGAAGGTTATGGTTTAAAAGGTTCTATCTTCTCAGCAGGATTGGGACGAAAAGAAACTGACCAGCAAGTCGTGTTTGCTTCGGTTCAATCGGTCGTACGTAACTTAGATTCGTTCAAAAACCAGTTTTCTCTGCTCGTTATTGATGAGTGCCATCGTGTGCCAGATGACAAAAACAGCAGCTACCAAAAAGTTATTACTCACTTACGAGAACTGAACCCTGGCATTAAGGTGCTGGGATTAACTGCAACGCCCTATCGTTTAGGAATGGGCTGGATTTATCAGTATCATACCCGAGGTCAAGTGCGAACCGAAGAGCCTCGATTCTTCCGCGATTGTATTTTCGAACTGCCGATCCGTTACTTGCTCAACGAAAACTTCCTCACTCCAGCCCGCATGATGGATGCGCCCGTTTTGTCTTACGACTTCTCTCAGCTGAAGCCCGCTAACACCGGACGCTACAAAGAAGCAGAAATGGACATGGTGATCGATAAAGCCAAACGTGCGACTCCACAAATTGTTGAGCAAATCATGCAATATGCGAAAGAGCGCCAAGGGGTCATGATCTTCGCTGCAACTGTTCGACACGCACAGGAGATCCACAGTCTATTGCCAGAAGGCGAAACTGAAATCGTCATTGGTGATACACCTACGCCGGAGCGCGATGCGATCATCCAAGCGTTCAAGAATCGTCAAATAAAATACTTAGTCAATGTTTCGGTACTGACAACCGGGTTTGATGCGCCGCATGTCGATTTAATCGCGATTTTGCGACCAACAGAGTCAGTCAGTCTGTACCAACAGATAGTAGGACGAGGATTACGCTTATCAGACGGAAAATCAGAATGTTTAGTGCTTGATTACGCAGGCAACAGCTACGATTTATACCAACCAGAAGTCGGTGATCCCAAACCAGACTCTGACAGTGAAATTATCACGATTCCTTGCCCGGCTTGCGGATTCAATAACAACTTCTGGGGTAAGTTGGATAGTAACGGTTTCTTGGTTGAACACTTTGGCAGACGTTGCCAAGGTTACTTTGAAGATGAAGACACAGGCGAACGTGAACACTGTGGCTACCGTTTTCGTGCCAAATACTGTGGTGAATGTGGTGCGGACAACGATATTGCTGCACGAATTTGTCATGAGTGTGACGCGACGCTCGTTGACCCAGATAAAAAGCTAAAAGAAGCCCTTAATCTCAAAGATGCATTAATCTTTGAATGCACAGAAATGGACCTATCTGTATTTAAGTCCAGTGATGGTAAATCTCAGCTAAAGGTGACGTATTCTGGTGAACCATACCAAGGCGAAGGCAATGCGTTAGTTCATGAGTTTTGGTCATTGAGTACCAAAAAACAAAAACAAACGTTTAAAGATCAGTTCGTACGCCCCCACTTAGCAGACAAGCATCGCCCTTTTGAAGAGGCTTCACCGACACGCGTTGTAGCTAATCAACATCGTTTCCGTTTGCCTCAGTTTGTTATTGCTAGAAAATCTGGTCGCTTTTGGAAGCTGCGGGATAAGATTTTTGAAGATGAGTTGAAATAACATCGACAACACATGGCAAAACTCAATTAGCTGATTCACTCTCTGTTCATCTATATCCGATATACTGCGGCTAACGCTCCAGAAAAGGTTTGACTATGTATAAAGCAACGACTTCTCTACATTCTGCGTTACTTTTCGGCCTTATCACGACATTCATGTGTGCACCAAGTTTTGCCAAGCATGGCAACGAGTACACATCACAAAATGGCCACGCCATCGTGCAAGATGTCGAAAAGCCAGGAACACGCATCGAATTCGATGAAGATCAAGATGAGGTCTATCGCGCGGTTCAACAAGGATATATACGACCATTTTCGGAACTTTACGCCGCAGTAGAAAACGACCTATACGGCCGCATCATCAAGGTCGAGCTTGAAGAAGATGATGATGCTTGGGTGTATGAATTGAAAATTCTGTACAACAATAGCGTCCTGAAAGTTGAGTACGACGCCGCCACGCTGGAAATGCTTGAGATCAAAGGTCGCAGCTTTAACAAAGCGTTAAAGCCGCAAAACAACTAAACTTGTCTAATGCGTAATCCAGACGCGATGCGTAGCTTACTTCGATAAAAATCCAAACATAATAAGAATCATCAATATGAAAATACTTGTTGTTGAAGATGATCCTCGTTTAGGCGAGCAAATCATCGAAACATTAGAAAGTACCGGCTGGGTACCAGAACTGTCCCAAGATGGCATAGACGCTCTGTATCGCGCGACTTCGGAAGAATGGGACGCCATTGTTCTTGACCTCGGCTTGCCAAAACTGGATGGTCTTACCGTCCTAAAAGGCATCCGAGATGAAAACATTAATACTCCTGTCGTGATTCTAAGCGCTCGCGACACCCTAACGCAGCGAGTTGAAGGCTTAAACGCAGGTGCAGACGATTACCTAACTAAACCATTTGAAATGGTTGAGCTTATCGCTCGTATTCGTGCACAGCTACGAAGAGCCTCTGGTAATGCCTCTCCTGTGATGCAAATTGGCGACTTGAGCTTGGATACACGCACTTCTAAAGTCATGTGGCAAGGGCAAGCGGTAAGCTTGACGGCGCTAGAGTATAAAGTGGTCGCTTACTTTATGCATAACCCGGAAAAAGTGATTTCTCGAACCGAACTCGTCGAGCACATTTACAAACAAGACTTTGATCGTGACTCCAACACAATCGAAGTTTTTATCGGCCGAATTCGCAAAAAAATCGCACCAAAGATCATCAAAACTGTCCGAGGGTTGGGATACCAATTAAATGCCGAATAGAAACAGGCTACCGTTGAACGCAATAAAACGACTGAGTATCAAAAGTCGCCTCGTTTTAGCGGCGATCGTTTGGTTAACGGCAATGATCCTCGCCGCTGGTGTGACGATACCGACGCAGGTCTATAACTATATGGTTGATGACACTCGCTCACAGCTCAGCATTTTTATGGATGAAGTCGCCGCACAGTTAGAAGTCGATAACACCGGGCATCTTTCACTCGCAGCTCAGCTATCAGACCCTCGATTTAACCGACCTTACAGTGGTTTGTATTGGAGCGCCTCTACAGAGGCAAGCCTCGAACGTTCTCGTTCGTTGTGGGACAAAAAAATCGAATACAAAGGTTTGGATAAAGATGCGTATGGAGCAAGAGGCGAAAAACTAATTACGCTAGAAAAAGCGCTGTATCTTCCTGATTACGATGGTCCTATTCACATTATTATTGGTATTGACGAAGAGCCCATTAAAAATACCCTTCAAACGTTAATCGGCCAACTTTGGCTTATTTTGGGTTTATTATTCGCGGGCGTACTTACCGTCATTTTACTGCAAATTGCTTGGTCATTGAGTCCGCTTACAAAGCTACAAAAAGAATTAGCCGAGCTGAAGTCTGGTAATAAAAAGAGTCTAGAAGAAACCTACCCAAAAGAGATTTCTCCTCTAATCTTCGACCTCAACGCTCTGCTGTTCCATTACCAAGAATTACTAGAGAGAGCTCGCAATCATGCAGGTAACCTATCTCATGCACTTAAAACGCCACTTTCTGTTCTAAAAAATGAAGTTCAGACGTTAGAACCTGAGGCACAATCCCGTCTCCGAGCTCCAATCAATCAAATACAAGACCATATCGATTACCATTTGGGTCGTGCCCGTATGGCCGGATCGATGAACATATTATCAGTGAAGTCGAACCCAGCAGATCGTGTGGATGCTATCTCAATGGCGTTTGATAAAGTGTATGCGAGCCGAAGCATTACCTTAATTAATGAACTTGATTCAGAGCTGAATGTAGCAGTAGAGCAGACCGATCTCGATGAAATGCTAGGTAACTTGCTAGAAAATGGCTATAAGTGGGCCAACAGCATGATTCGTGTGCACTCCTCTCAGGATAAGGAAAATATACACATCATTATTGAAGATGATGGGCCAGGCATCCCTAAAGAGAAACTGAGTCAAGTAATCAAGAGAGGAGTTAGATTGGATGAAACAACCCCTGGCTCAGGTCTTGGTCTAAACATAGTCAGTGAAATGGCACACAGTTACCGAGGTCAATTAACATTGGATACAAGCGCTTTAGGTGGATTAAAAGCATCTTTAGTCTTACATCTCAGCCGAACATAAAGCATATAACACATAAACTTTGTTTTTCGGACCATGATCAGTAAACCGATGAAAATGAAGTCGATGTGAACAAAATCCAAGCAAAGCGTTAAAAGGGATAGCCTTCCACCCCGCTAAATCATACCTTTTTGTTGATTTGGATACGATTTGGGTTGCCCATTTATAAGTGGAATGATAGTATCCGCGCTCGCTTGAACAGTTCCTGTTTCAAGCTTTACCACGAACAACAAGGTCGCATTGTTGATTGTGAACATTTGATTTTTACTAATTTGAGAGTAAATACTATGAAATTCGAAGCAGTAGTACGTACTGAACTAGGTAAAGGTGCGAGCCGCCGCCTACGTCACGCTGGCAAATTCCCTGCAGTTGTATACGGCGGTGAAGAAGCAGCAGTAGCTATCGTTCTTAACCACGACGACATCGTAAACCAAATGGACAAGCCTGAATTCTACGAAGGCATCGTTCTAGTTATCGATGGCAAAGAAGTTAAAGTTAAGCCACAAGACGTTCAACGTCACGCGTTCAAGCCAAAAGTTGAACACATGGACTTCATCCGTATCTAATTCCCTACCAAGGAATTAATCGGATTAAATCCAAACCTTTTGCATAAAAGATAATCGGATTTACCAACCGAGACATCTACAAAATTTCAAAACCCCGGAGTCTTACCACCTCCGGGGTTTTACTATGTTTGGCATATAGCATTTGATTTATGAACGGGCAATATACTTCACTAAAGTGAGATCGGTCAGCCTCATACTCTCAATCACTTCCGACTCTTCCTCTCCAGTACGCACAAAACCACACTTCTTGTAAAAGTTAAGCCCCTGTTGATTAGTATCCAGTGCTTTCAAACTGATCTGCATAACTGACGTAGAGAGCAAACGTGTCTCTAACTCATCTAACAGTGCACTTCCTGCTCCTTGCCCATAATGTAGCGGCGTAACGTAGCAACATGTCACTAATGCCGTTTTATCTTCGCTGGTGTGGTTAGGTAACTCGTAACTTAAAAAGCCAACAATTTCTCCTTGCCTCTCAACTACGATCAATTGGGCCAGTTGCTCCGTCATCACTCGTGCCCACATCCTTTCTCGACGCTCAATCGTAAACTGCTCTATGTAGCTCTTTGGCATTAATCCTTTATACGCCACCTGCCAAGAGTCAACGTGTATCTTGGCGATTTGGGCTGCTTCCTTTTTGAGTGCGTCCCTTACTGTGTATCTCATAAGCATCCTTTATTAGCGTTCACCACTTACAAATTCTTTTAACCCTACCCTTTAAACCAAAGCTCAAAGATAACAGCTACAGTCGCAACGCTTTACATTAATCCATTTCATTTTCATTAATTAAATGATAGTTCACATCATAATATTCGAAGAAGAACGATCCATTATTTACTTTTCATTTTGACTCATTAGGTTGAATCTATTTGTTTAAACACTCGAGTGTCAAATGCGGAATAAGCACGATAAGGTATCGATGAGGATAAATAAACGATGCCTAAAGCATAAGGTTTCTAAACGATCGCAATTATAGTAAAGAGATAAATACAATTTTTGATAGAGTTAGGCAGAATAAAGCCATGATCAAATGAGTTTAAGTTCTGTGCTGTTCATTATGCATACAAACCGAACCCCTCATCATTAGAGCGAAAATTTATAACGATTTGTGTCATACCTATTAGGGAAAACATAAACTTGGCAAAATTATCACCAAAATCAGCGTAATACTTCGCAAAAATGCGCATTGATTCACACAAACAACACACATTCAATTAACTACCTCACAAAAAATAGAGCTAGCTATATAAAATAAATACTAAATACCAATTCTGTTTATTTATAGACGTAGTTTGCAGGCTTATTAATTCATTTCTCCGATAGAAGTATAAATAAGAGATAGATCACTAAAGTTTCACATTAATTCCGTATATTTCACGCCGTAACAATAACAAAATCACAAAGAAAGGATCCCTTATGAAGTTTTCCAAATCTCTTTTGGTAGTGGCAGTGGGCGCTGCGCTAGCAGGATGCGGCTCAGACAGCGACAATTCTCCAGTAACCTGCGAGACTGCAGATTCTTGTACTAAGTTCACCGTTCTCCACACTAACGATAACCATGGTCGCTTTTGGCATAACAGCGACGGCGAATACGGCATGGCTGCGCGTCACACTTTAATCGAATCTATCCGCGCAGAAGTCGAAGCAAAAGGCGGTGAAACCATTCTGCTATCTGGCGGTGATATTAATACCGGTGTACCAGAATCAGACATGCAAGATGCGGTTCCAGACTTCGTAGGGATGAACCTACTTGGTTACGATGCAATGGCTGTCGGTAACCACGAATTTGATAACTCACTAGATATTCTCGATATGCAAGCCGAGCTAGCTGACTTCCCTATGCTGGCTGCGAATATCTATAAAAAAGATACAAACGAGCGTTACTTCGACCCTTACAAAGTATTTACTATCAACGGCCTTAAGATCGCTGTTATTGGTCTAACAACGCAAGACACTGCGAAGCTAGTCAATCCAGACAACGTATCAAACATCCACTTCGAAGACCCTCAAGTAGAAATCAAAAAGGTACTGAAGGAAATCGAAGAGAACGAAAAGGTAGACCTAGTATTTGCAACAACGCACATGGGTCACTACGAAGATGGCAAAAACGGTAGTGAAGCACCAGGTGACGTTAAACTCGCTCGCTCTCTTGAAGAAGGACAGCTAAACGCTATCATCGGTGGTCACTCACAAAACCCTGTATGTATGGAACCAGGTACCAATGAGTATGCTGATTTCAAACCTGGGGATGATTGTGCCCCAGACCAACAAAAAGGCACTTGGATTATGCAAGCGCATGAGTGGGGTAAATATGTGGGTCGTGCTGACTTCGAATACTACGACGGCAAGCTTCATTTAGCGAATTACGCACTGATTCCTGTAAACCTTCTAGACGAAAACGATGAAGTTATCGGTGAACGAATTCAACAAGATGCAACGGTAAAAGCGTTACTACTGCCATACCAACAACAAGGTCAAGAGTTATTAGATGAGAAGATTTCTAATACGACGGGTAAGTTAGAAGGTGATCGTAACGTAGTTCGCTCTCAACAAACTAACCTAGGTCACCTACTCGGCGAGGCATACCGTACTTACAAAACGGTAAATGCTGACTTTGGTGTGATGAACTCTGGCGGCGTGCGTGATTCAATCCAAGATGGTGATATCACTTACCGTGACGTACTAACGGTTCAGCCATTTGGTAACTTCGTGACTAAAGCAACTATGACAGGTAAAGAAGTTAAAGAATACCTAGACGTGGTTGCGACGAAATCTGCAGGCTCTGGTGCTTACGCTCAACTAGATAACATCACTTTAGATGTAAATTGTGATGCTGGCTCAGTAACCATTACCGATATTAACAATAAAGGCTTCGATCTAGACGCAACGTACACATTCTCTGTAATCAGCTTCAGTGCTGCTGGTGGCGATAACTATCCAATCATCGATGTTCAATCTACACAGCTAACCGATGCATACGTTTTGCGCGAGTTCTTCGTAAACAACCCACAAATCTCTGCGGATAACTACAACAAGAACTTAGAGAACATCAAGTACTTCAGTAATGGCCAACCAGTAAAAGGTTGTCCTGCAACTGGTAGCTAATACTCAACACCTTACCCCTGGCGCTAAGAGCTTTTACAAGCAATTTCGTCAGGGCTTTCCTCAAAACCGAAGCTTTGTGCTTCGGTTTTTTATTTTCGATAAATTACTGAAAACTCTCCACCTTCACAATATGTTCAAAAATTGTTCATTTGTGTTATTGACGCCCCTGTATTGGGCTTCTATGTTTGATAAGGTCTTTTAAATATGCAGGTTCATCGGCTAAATTTCGCGAAACATTTTTAATCGCATAGTCAATGATTCTGAGAAAGATGTGAATGGCGTTACAAACACTGCTCTCAAACAATTTGTCTTTGGACTTCAAACGATGGTGATGTGCCTCCACGCGCACACTAATGAGCAGCGATCTGGACGTCAATGTATTCAAACTGCTGCCATCGAGTTCTGGAGGTCAAAAATGAAACGAGCCAGCAATAGCTACAGACTCCAAATGATCAAAGAAGTAGTTACCCGTAGAGAGCGTGAAGCTTGTACGGATCCTATGGCGAGATATATTCATCAACTGATGGATGAACGCCCAACAAGTAAATTAGATGTTGAATTCAATCATCGATTTTCAGGAAATCACTTCGACGAACAAGCGGGAGGCTGGGTTAGCGACCGTTGGTCGATGAAATAACGCCAATTACCGCTCTATAGGGAAAATGGATAGGAGATTCCCGGTTCTTAAAGGACACCTTGCCGGACCGGGAATATGTAAAAGCCTAATCAGAACCGAAAGCGAAGGCGTAACCCCACAGACTGAACAAGAATTCTAGAATAAGTCTTGTTGAGGCGATGACTCATCTTGAAGCTGTTCTGGCTTCGTCTTCCCTGCCAACATCTTTCTTCTGTACCTTTGACGACACAACTTAATAACGTGCAACTGCTGAGCGGGGGTTAAGTTAAGCCAATTAAACCTTTCCTCTCTCTTTCTCATACACCCCTTGCAATACCCTTTTTCATCGGAGGTACATACTCCAACACAAGGGCTTGGGACAGTAAAAAACTCCAGTTGCTCCATACTAAAACCGCTCTTTCCATATTAGGGCGTATTGGCCTAGTTTAAATAATGAGAAGATTAGTCAGCAACAAAACTTGCTATATACTTCGTTATGTCAAAAACATACGAAACCATAACCTTATGCTGACAAAAACAGTGTTTTATTACTTATACTTACCGCGTTTATAAAAACGGAGTCTATAAAATGAAGCTTAGCCTAAAAACGTTAGTTACAGCAATCTCTCTCCCTGTTCTTATGACTGCTTGTGCTAGCAACGGTGATGATGTGAAAGAAATAACGGCTCAAGATTTGCAGCACCACAACTGGGAACTTGTTCAAGTTGATGGCAAAAATATCGTTCTAGACGAACACCAAAAAGCGGCTCGCCTAGAAATCGGTGAAAATCTAACCGCAAACGGCAACGCAGGTTGTAACAACTTCTTCGGTCAAGCCGAGCTGAAAAACAACCAACTACGCATCGAAAAAATGGGCATGACCATGAAGATGTGTATGGAAGATCAAATGAAGATCGAAAACGCAATGACGCAAACACTATCTAACTGGAGCGATATCACGCTAACTAAAGATGGTCTTGTTCTGAAAAGTGCCGATCACGAATTGACGTTTACACTACGTGACTGGGTAAACTAATCCCAACTAAGTAAACCAGATAGTATCTTAAAGCAGCCAAACGGCTGCTTTTTTTATATCGATGAATCGTTAGTCATGCATGCCAAAGTCATTTAAATGGCCAACTTTCTTTCTCTTTTCGCCCTCAATTCCATGCTTTAAACATCAATTTTGCTCTGTAAAACAACCTATTCATATCTCTGCGGACAATAATTTTCAATTACTTGAAAGAATATCCTCAAACAAACGGTCCGCTCCTAAAATGACACCAAATTTGTCCCTTCTTCGTTTTGCTTCACATTGAGAGTAATTCTTTGAATCAATGAGTGATTCCGTTTGGGATTGGCATTGATAATAGAGAGAGATGAATTACTATCCTTGTAACAGAGCGGAACGACTTGCGAAAACATCAATAGAAACGAAAGCAAGCACCAAAAGACATAACACGGAATAGATATGAAAAAGCTACTCAGCAGCATTGGCATTTTAGCCACGACTTTTGCGACACCTTCTTTTGCCGATTCATCAGTGAATAGCGAATGGCAAAAAATCGAACAACAAGCCGACGGGCAATCCGTCTACTTTCATGCTTGGGGCGGAAGCCAAGAAATTAATCGCTACATACAGTGGGCGAGTAGAGAGCTAAAATCACGTTATAACGTGACGCTAAACCACGTTAAAGTAACTGATATTTCTGAGACCACTACTCGACTTATCGCAGAAAAAGCGGCAGGCAAAAACAGCGGTGGCAGTGTTGATATGGTTTGGATCAATGGCGAAAACTTCAAATCAATGAAGGATAACCAATTGCTATTTGGTCCTTTTGTCGAAGGTTTGCCAAGCTGGCAATATGTGGATAAATCTCTACCAATTGATGTGGACTTCTCCGAGCCAACAGAAGGCCTAGAAGCACCTTGGGGAGTAGGACAATTAGTGTTTATCCATGACGAGCAAACCCTCCATAACCCTCCAAAATCATTCGCAGAAATGCTGAGCTATGCAAAAGCGTTCCCGAATCGCCTGACTTACCCTCGACCACCAGAGTTTCATGGCACAAGCTTTATCAAAGCATTACTCATTGAACTGTCTAACAACGCCCCTGAGCTGCAACAACCAGTTACCGATGACACGTTTGAACAAGTCACTCAACCGCTGTGGTCTTATCTAGATGAGTTCCATAAAGTCGCTTGGCGCGGTGGTAAGCAGTTTCCAGGCGGTACAGCAGAAACCCTTCAGCTACTAGATGATGGTCAGACTGACCTGGCGATTACCTTTAACCCTAACGCGGTTTTCTCTGCGCAGTCGAGCGGTAATCTTGCAGAGAGCACCAAAGCGTACGCAATGGATGCAGGAGCACTCTCAAATATCCACTTTTTAGCGATTCCTTGGAACGCAAATGCCAGTGCTGGTGCACAAGTTGCGATAAACTTTTTATTGAGCCCTGAAGCACAGTCTCGCAAAGGTAACCTAAACATCTGGGGCGACCCTTCGGTGCTAAGCAACCAATACCTAACTGGTTCGGCCAAAAACACTCAACAATTCAAATCTATCGCTGAGCCACATCCAAGTTGGCAAGCGGCGTTAGAAAAAGAATGGTTGAAACGCTACGGGAATTAGTAAGAATCCATGTTAAGAGCGCTGTATTTAGTCATTATCGCAGTTTGTATTTTGCCTACCATTCCGGGACTACTTGGAGTGGTGGTCTCTGCGCTCGGTTATGTGCCTCCTATCGGCTTGCACCACTTTTCTTTAGATGGCTTTAACGCTGTTTTTGATTGGGAGGGTGTTTGGACATCCATCGGGCTTACTTTCTACTCTGCCATTTTCAGTAGCTACTTGGCTTGCTTGATCACATTTGCGATTTTGCAAGCCTCTTGGGGTAGCAAGTTTTGGCGAAAAATTGAAGTAAGCCTCTCGCCACTTCTTGCCATGCCGCACGTAGCATTTGCGATTGGCTTTGCGTTCTTGTTTGCCCCAACTGGTATGGGCGTTAGGGTTCTCAACCAACTGTTTGGTTACGACCCGAATGCACAAACGGTGAATGACTTAGCATTGCTGATTAAGGACCCACATGCACTCGGTTTGATCATCATGCTTGCGATTAAAGAAGTGCCGTTTTTATTGTTGATGAGTATTCCGATCCTTCAGCAATTGAAAGTCGATAAGGTTGAAAAAGTCAGTCACTCGATGGGCTACAGTTCCGCGCAAGCGTGGTGGAAATGCGTATTTCCGCAATGGTTAGCAAAACTTCGTTTCCCAATGCTGGCGGTATTGGCTTACAGTTTGTCCGTTGTCGATGTCGCCCTGATTATTGGCCCTACCAACCCACCCACGTTTGCGGTTTTGGTATGGCAATGGTTTAACGATCCAGATTTATCGCTCCTACCAAGAGCTGCCGCTGGCGCAGTAATACTGTTTGCGATCGCTAGCCTTTTGATTGGATTTGCACGCTTAATGGAATGGTGTATTACCAAAGGCTTCAAACGCTGGCAGTACTCTGGTCGAAACGGTTTTCGTTTACCCGGTAAAACCCTATTTTCACTGATTACCCTACTCGCACTTCTAATGATTCCACTCATGGTGGTGTGGAGCTTTGCTCAACGTTGGCGCTTTCCAGATTTGCTCCCAAGCCGTTACAGCCTGCGTTTTTGGGAATACGAATGGCACAGTATTCTTGGCACGCTGGAACAGAGCATGCTGATTGCCGTTATCAGCGCGACTGTCGCTCTAGCCCTTGCCTTGATCGCACATGAGTATCGCCTTCGTTATCGCTGGCAGGTGCCCGGTTACATCATCGCCATCCCAATGCTGATTCCTCAATTATCGGTGCTATTCGGTATGCAAGTAGTGACGCTGTACTTAAACAGTAACGCGTATTTCTTTTGGGTATGCTGGGCGCATGTGTTCTTCGCATTCCCATTTATTTACCTCTCGCTAGACGGGCCGTGGCGCAGCTTCGATAACAGCTTAACTCGCGTCGCACTCAGCTTGGGTAAAACACCGATGCAAGCTTGGTTAAAAGTGAAACTGCCAATCCTCCTGCCTGCGATTGCATTCGCGTGGGCTGTCGGTATTAGTGTCAGCCTAGCGCAATACCTACCTACATTAGTTCTAGGGGCTGGGCGCATTAGCACCATCACAACCGAAGCCGTTGCACTATCCAGTGGTTTTGACCGACGTGTCACCGCTATTTACGCCATTTGGCAAGCTCTGCTGCCATTCATGTTCTTCTCTTTTGCGATACTGCTTAGCCACTTGCACAGGAAGTATCGCCGCTTGTCTATAAAAGGTTTACTACTGAATGAGTCTTTGTCTCGAAAACCTCGCCATCCGTAAAACCAATGGCGACGCGCTTTTCTCGGCGTTCAATATGACCGTAGAAAAAGGTGAAATCGTTACCCTGATGGGGCCTAGCGGTTGTGGTAAATCCACTTTGTTGGATGCCATTGCCGGGCACCTATCCGCCGAGTTCAACTACTCTGGATCCATTACGCTTGATAACGAAAAGTTGGATGCCCTCCCTGCCCATAAGCGTCAGGTCGGTATTCTGTTCCAAGAAGATTTGCTCTTCCCTCATTTAACGGTGTGGGAGAACCTTGCCTTCGCGCTACCAAACTCAATCAAAGGTGAAGAGCGTAAAGCTCACGCCATGCAAGCACTGAAGAACATTTCATTGACCAAACTAGCAGAGTCCTTTCCTGACCAAATTTCGGGAGGGCAACGCGCCCGTATCTCATTGACTCGTATGCTGCTAGCAAAGCCGAAAGTTGCGCTACTTGATGAGCCCTATAGCAAGTTGGATAAAGACCTGCGTGTACAATTTCGCAATTGGGTGGTCGAACAATTGCAGCAAGCGAACATCCCTACTTTGATGGTAACGCACGATGAAGATGATATTCCTGATGGCAGCCGCTGCCTAAACTGGCCGTGGGAGACAAATCATGCTTGATAGCCTGAGTATAAAGCTCATCCGCAAACCGCTGGCACTCAGTGCGACATATATCGATAAATGTGGCATCACCGCAAATCAGACGACAGTATTTGGTTTTGTGCTTGGCTGTTTTGCCCTGCCGGCTTTGATCACCGAACAGTACTTGTTGGCGTTGCTGTTTATTTTGCTGAACAGAATCTGTGATGGGTTAGACGGTGCACTGGCAAGGATTCAAGGCATTACCGATGCGGGTGGTTTTCTTGATATCAGCTTAGATTTTTTGTTCTATTCGTTGATTCCTTTTGGCTTTGTGCTTGCCAACCCAGAGCACAATGCCGTTGCAGGCGCATTTTTGATTTTTTCCTTCATCGGCACTGGTAGTAGCTTTTTAGCTTTTGCCATCATGGCAGGAAAACAAGGCATCGATAATCCGGTATATAAAAACAAATCGCTTTACTACATGAGCGGCTTAACCGAAGGTACAGAAACCATTGGCTGTTTGGTTTTATTTTGTTTGCTACCGCAACACTTTGCCGTCATCGCGTATATCTTTGGCGCGGCATGCTGGTTTACCACTTTTACACGTATTTATTCAGGGTTTCATACGCTTAACGATCATTAATACTGCTTAGACAATCGCGTTTCCTTAAGGGACAGGCCGTTAAGCCACTGTTTTATAAAGCACCAAAACGCAGGTTAAATTGGGGTATATACTCTTTGAATGAAGAAACCATTCGGAGGCTATATGAAAAAACAGATCAATTTAGGCATGTTGCTCACCATTACTTGTGCGCTCGTGCTTGGCGGCTGTAGCTCACCTAACCCGTACGGAGATGCATACGGCTCATCCGACACTCGCAAAGTTCAGCAGGTTTACTACGGCACAGTAGAAAAAGTAGAACCCGTAACCATTGATGCCTCTACCCAATCCAATGCCATTGGCACCATCGCTGGTGCTGCCGTGGGCGGGATCTTAGGCTCAAAAGTTGGGGGCGGTTCTGGCTCGGATATCGCTGCCATTGGTGGTGGTCTATTGGGTGGCTATGCAGGCAGCAAAGCGGCTGAAGCAACCGCGAAAAGAAATGGCGTGAATCTGACCATTCGTTTAGAGGACGGAAAGATTATCTCTATTGTTCAAGAAGCAAATCCAAACATGATTTTCCAACCAGGCCAAGCGGTCCAAATCAATGTTTCTGGTAATGACGCCAGAGTCGTTCCTCGTTAATTCGGACGAACCAAACCTTTGGCCTGCTTTAATTCAAACACCTAACCCGCGCAAGCTTACATCACTGGCTTGTTAACTTGCGCGTTTCTTTTCGTATCAAACTTGATCGTCGTCAATGGAACATAAATCTCCCACACCTTTCGATGTTCAAATGACATCAAGTTGCTAGCATGAGCCCATTCCAGATAACTTTGGGCTTGTTATGACTCCGACTGTTGACCACGTACTCCTTAATATCGCGCTAAACCTCAGCTCAAATCGCTCTCACGAGCAGCAATATCAAAATCTCATTGATGGGGTCGCGCAAGTATTCCCATGTGATGCGAGCTGCCTGTTTATCTTCGATGAGGATGGTTTTCTAACTCCTGTCGCGGTAAAAGGCTTATCCAGCTCGGTCTTAGGTCGTCGCTATTTCCCCAAGGCGCACCCTCGCTTAGATGCCATTATTCATAGCGGTGAACCGGTGCGTTTCGATGTCGATTGTTCACTGCCGGATCCTTTCGACGGCACACTATTAACTGAAGACCAATGCATTGATGTTCACGATTGCATGGGCTTTAGCTTGTATGTCGAAGGCCAACTTGTTGGCGCACTAACGATGGATGCACTAACGGTGGGCGCGTTTGATGGCATCGATCCTGTCGCTATCGAAACCTTTGCGGCTTTGACCGCTGCGACATTGCGTAACATTGCTCAGTTAAAAGCGCTCAAAGCGCAAAACCAGAAGCAAAAAAGCGTCACTCAAACCCTTATCCAGCAAGCCCGTTCTCAACATGGCGAAATGGTGGGTTTGAGTCCACAGATCAACCAGTTACGAAACAACATTGCGACTGTTGCTCAATCAGATTACGCAGTACTTATCACAGGAGAGACCGGTACTGGTAAAGAACTGGTCGCGCACTCGGTACACGCGCAATCTCATCGTAGCGATAAGCCGATGATTTACGTCAACTGTGCGGCCCTGCCTGAAGGTCTGGCTGAGAGTGAACTGTTTGGCCATGTCAAAGGCGCATTTACAGGTGCTAATAGCCACCGTGCCGGTAAGTTTGAACTGGCAGACGGTGGAACGATTTTCCTTGATGAAGTGGGCGAACTGCCTATGATTTTGCAAGCAAAATTGCTGCGCGTAATTCAGCAAGGCGAGCTGCAACGTGTGGGTAGCGATCAGCATTTGATGGTCAATGTGCGCATCATCGCCGCGACCAATCGACAATTAGAAAAAGAGGTCGAAGCTGGCACGTTTCGAGCAGACCTTTTCCACCGTTTAAACGTATTCCCAATCCAAGTTCCCCCACTTCGTGCCCGTGACGGTGATATTCCCGTTTTAGCCGGATATCTGTTAGAAAAGGTACGCCAACAATTTAATGCGCCCAATCTTCACGTTCACCCTAAAGTGTTGACTCAACTGGAGTCTTTACCTTGGTACGGAAACGTACGCGAGCTCGAACACACTTTAACTCGCGCGGCTTTACACGCTATTCAACAAGGTGCAAGCACGATCATGCTTAACCATTTTGACACCTCACTGGCTCTCGATGATGTAAAAAACACATCGCATTATCTGCCTAAAGAAAGCCAACCAATGCGAGAGCTAATAGAAAGCTATCAACGTGATTTAATTGAACATGCTTTGAGCCAAACTGGTGGCGTTTGGGCAAAAGCAGCGGAGTTTTTACAAATGGATCGCGGGAACTTATATCGGATGGGTAAAAAGCTCGGGATCAATAAATAACCGACCACAAGAAGTCGATGTGATTAAGACATCAACCCCGTTGTCTTAATTACATCAACCACTCTCCTAAATCTGATAAAATTCAATATAAATCAACAAGATAATAATTGGCACACATTCTGCTCTCTAGTGGTCAACATCACGACTATTAAAACAATCACTGGAGAACCCAATATGTTCTGTATTCAATGTGAACAGACAATTCAAACCCCTGCTGTTAAAGGTTGTTCTTTTGCACAAGGTATGTGTGGTAAAACTTCTGAAGTATCTGACCTTCAAGACGTGTTGGTTTACACACTGCAAGGGGTTTCTTTTTGGGCATCAAAAGCACTTGAATTCAACATCATTAACGATGAAATCAACCAATGGGCACCAAAGGCATTTTTCTCTACATTGACGAACGTAAACTTTGACCCTGAACGTGTCCTAGAGCTAACTTCTCAAGCGGCAACGTACAAAGCATTGCTAAAAGAGCAAGTAATGTCTGCTGCAACTTTGTCAAACACCAACCTTACTGACATTCCTGCCGTTGCCAACTTCGAGCTACCAAACAGCGCAGAAGCGATCTTAGCTTTTGCTCCTCAAGTCGCGGTTAACCGTGGTAAAGACCAAGTACATGAAGATGTTATTGGCCTACGCCTACTTTGCCTATACGGACTTAAAGGTGCAGCCGCGTACATGGAGCACGCACGTGTTCTTGAGCAAACCAACAACGATATCTATGCCGAATACCATGAAATCATGGCGTGGTTGGGCACAGACCCTGAAGATCTTGGCGAACTACTTGATTGCTCAATGCGCATTGGCCTGATGAACTACAAAGTGATGGAAATGCTCGACCAAGGTGAAACAACGACCTTCGGCCATCCAGAACCAACCACGGTGAACGTCAAGCCAGTAAAAGGTAAATGTATTCTTGTTTCTGGCCATGATTTGCATGACCTAGAAAAAATCCTGCAACAGACCGAAGGCAAAGGCATTAACGTTTACACCAATGGTGAAATGCTGCCTGCACACGGCTACCCTGAGCTGAAGAAATACTCTCATCTTGTCGGTAACTACGGCAGCGCATGGCAAAACCAGCAGAAAGAATTCGCAAACTTCCCTGGCGCAATCGTAATGACGTCAAACTGTTTGTTGAATCCAAATGTGGGTCAATACGCAGACCGTCTATTCACCCGCAGTATTGTTGGCTGGCCTGGAGTGGCTCACATCGAAGGCGATGATTTTAGCCAAGTGATTGAATGTGCTCTAGCGCAAGACGGTTTCCAACACGATGAAATCGAACACCACATCACGGTTGGTTTTGGTCGCAATGCACTGATGAACGCCGCCCCTGCGGTTATCGACCAAGTGAAGCAAGGCAACATCAAACACTTCTTCCTAGTCGGCGGTTGTGATGGTGATAAAGCGGAACGCAGCTACTACACCGATTTTACGGCTGAAGCGCCAGAAGACACACTAATCCTGACGTTGGCGTGTGGTAAGTTCCGCTTCAACAAGAATACGTTCGGCGATATCAACGGCATCCCTCGCCTATTGGATGTGGGCCAATGTAACGATGCTTACTCTGCAATCCAGCTTGCACTTGCACTGGCGAAAGAGTTTGACTGTGACATCAATGAACTGCCACTCACGCTTGTACTTTCTTGGTTCGAGCAAAAAGCGATCGTTATCTTGCTAACGCTATTTGCATTGGGTGTGAAAGGCATTTACACAGGCCCTACTGCACCAGCATTCCTAACGCCAAACCTAATCGCCATCATCCAAGAGAAGTTCGATATGCGCAGTATTGGCAATGTTCAGGATGATCTAAAAGCCATCCTAGCAGCTTAATAAACTTGCTTGTTACGCGCCTCCTTACGCGGAGGCGCTATCTATTTCGAACCAAAAATAGCCACAACCAAAGAGATTGTTATGTTTTTTGAATGGCAAGGTAACCAACCCGTCACACTCCGTTGCATCGACAAATACTTCGAAACACACGACACCGTCAGCATCAAATTGGCCGAACTAACCGAATCACTTCTGTTTCAGTTTAAGCCTGGCCAGTTTATTAACTTGGGCGTCGAAATTGATGGAAAAATGGAGTTTCGTGCCTATTCAATCAGCTCGATCAATGAAGACGATCACCTTCAACTCACAATCAAACGAGTATCTGGCGGTAAAGTATCGAACTACATCGTTGACTCGCTGCTGCTCGGTGATACTGTTCAAGCATTACCACCAGCAGGCGAATTTAACTGCATCGACCATCCACCCGTGTTACGTGATGGCGAAACAAAAGCCTTGCTTATCAGTGCAGGTTGCGGCGTCACGCCCGTATTTTCGATGGCAAAGCACTGGCTGAGTAATCAAGATGAAAACGACAACGATGTGGACATCGCATTTCTTCATATTGCACGCAGCCCAGAAGAGACGATTTACTACGATCAGCTAGAAACGTTAGACGCCGTATATCCCAACTTCAATTTAAAGTTGTTGCTGAAAAACCGCGAAGGAACATCGCATCCACAAGGTCGTTTGAATGCCGACTGGCTTAAAGAGCTTGTTCCTGATTTCAAACAGCGCACCGTTTACCTGTGTGGTCCAAGCCAGTTTATGCAAGATGTTCACGGCTATTTGAATGACCTTGGTTTTGACATGACGAACTTCTACCAAGAGAGTTTTACGCCAGCGACTGGCGCAGAAACATCGGTCTCCGATGAAGTTGTTCGTGTTTCTGTTCCTGACTTTGCTCAAACCATCGATGCGCAAAAAGGTCAGGTACTGGCCGATGTGCTTGAAGGCGCAGGTTTACCATTAATCGTCGCTTGTCGTAGCGGCATTTGTGGCTCGTGCAAATGCAAGGTTCGTCAAGGCAGCATCTCTTCCACCAGCCTAGAAACATTAACGCCAGAAGAAATTGAACAAGGCTATGTGCTCGCCTGCTCATCAACCATCGAAGCGGATCTTGAAGTGCAGATTGGTTAGTTTTCCAAATACAAAAAAGCGCCGCGATACGTCTGTTTAGATGTTTCGCGGCGCTTTTTGTTTAATTTTTCTTCTATTGCGACAGAGAGTTTTTTAGCTGAATAGCAACACTTTCAATGCTGCTTCGCTGTCTACGTCCATAAACTCTGGCGGGTTATCCAGACGCTCACGGAATGTCAACTCTGGCGCTTCTTCTTTCATGCTTTCAATCAAGAAGTCGCTTGTCACAGATGGTGAGTTCACACATGCCATCACTTGACCGCCTTCTGCCAACAAATCCGGCAATCGACGTAGAATCTTTTTGTAGTCTTTAGTCAGCGCAAAGCTGCCTTTCTGGAATGAAGGCGGATCGATAATGATCAAATCATACTGACCAGATTTCTTAATCTTACCCCAAGATTTAAAGATATCGTGCCCCATAAAGCTTACCTGGTTGATGTTATGACCATTTAGCTTGTGGTTCTCACGACCTTTAGACAGCGACGCTTTCGCCATGTCGACGTTAACCACTTTATCTGCGCCACCCGCAATGGCAGCGACAGAAAAGCCACACGTGTAAGCAAACAAGTTAAGCACGTTTTTATACTTCGCATTTTCGCGTACCCAATCACGACCGTAGCGCATGTCCAAAAACAGACCGAAGTTTTGGTTGCGGCCAATATCCAATTGGTATTTCAAACCACTTTCTTCAACGACAGGGCGAGCGTCTAATTCACCGACAAGCACTTCTGAAGGCGCACCATCGGCATAACGGTGCTGAAGAACCATAGTACGACCTTGCTTGTCTGCCCACAGTGGTGATAGTGCCAACGCATTGAGGCCGCTTTTCAGCTCAGCGAGAAACGCGTCGTCGACTTCTTTAAACAAGTTGATGATCAACTGACCTTGTAACCAATCACAGGTAATTTGCTCTAAGCCCTCAAAACGACGGCCACGACCATGAAACAGTCGACGAATTTCGTTCGGAGCTTGCGCGAGCTCGGTTTCTAGATGCTGAAAAAACAGCGGAAGTTGTGATGCTTGCATCGAGTTCTCTTATTAGTTTTCTTTGTGACGGTTATTTGATCGTAGGCCAGTTCAGTTCCCAAGGGGAAAGCCAAGTATCCAAACCCTGAGAGACGATTTCACTGTGCCATTTGTTACCCAGCACTTGGTATTCTCGTGGGTCGCAAACAAAGCGATATTGCTCATCTCGGTATTGGAAGCAAAGTGAAAATGCATGCAGATAACCGCGATCAGCCTCATTGCCTGCATTGTAAATCGGGTCGCCAACAATACCTGAGCCAACCGATTTTAATGCCACGCGGATTTGATGCGTTTTACCAGTGTACGGCTTACATAAAAATAAACGCTCTCCGGGCTCTGCCGCAAGAGAGAAAAACTGGGTGACGGCTGGGTTATTTTTGCTGTTGACCAGCTTCCATGATGAACGGCGCGAACGCTCCATATCACCAACGACCAAACCTTGTTTCTTTTTCGGCTTTTTAGAGCCAATCGCCAGATAGAACTTTTCCACTTGGCGGTCAGCAAAAGCTTGCGATAACGTACTGGCCGCTTTGGCGTTGCGTCCGAGGAGCAGAATACCCGATGTCATTTTATCCAAGCGATGGATAAGATAGAGCTGCTGATCACCACTCTGCTTAGCAACTTCTTGCAGCAGCATTGTGTCGCCATCGTCTTTATGAACAGAGACGTTGGGATGCTTATTGATGATCAGAAAATCGGGATGGGTATGTAGAATATCGAACATAAAAAACTGGCTCCACGTTTGGAGCCAGCAGTATACATAAGTTATCGGACAAAGCTATCGAGGCTTGCCCCCAAGGTATTTGCTAAAGCTTCTTCGAGAAAATGCCAGCAAGACCAATGATTGCGATACCCAGCAGCATGATTTCACCTTTGCCACTATCAAAGCCAGACTTAATCCCCATGAAGGCAACAATAGCAATCGCAACAGGAATCAGGTATTTAACTAGGTTGTACCACAATCCAAATAGCGGGAAGGATACTTCGCCGTCATTAGTGATCTCTTTTTCTAGCTCAGCACGGCTTAGGCGCCATCCAGCAAAGATACAAACCAACATACCACCAACCGCTAGGAAGATTTTGTCCGTTAGCAAGTCGAAAATATCAAAGGCACCGGTACCAAACAGCGTTGGTCCCATTCCACCTAACGATAGTGACGCAAAAATACATAATGCCGCCATAACTGCGCTTGCAGACAGAACTGCGTTAGAGCGCTTCATGCCTTTCTCGTCAATTAGGTAAGACACGACAACTTCCAATAGTGATACTGAAGAAGTTAATGCCGCCA
This sequence comes from Vibrio sp. Vb1166, assembly GCF_033338695.1. Lineage (NCBI taxonomy): Bacteria > Pseudomonadati > Pseudomonadota > Gammaproteobacteria > Vibrionales > Vibrionaceae > Vibrio > Vibrio sp. Vb1166. The sequence goes on from NZ_JAWOTE010000002.1 coordinate 241,924, forward strand.
CCGTCAAACCGATGAAAAATAGCAACGCGAATAGCAACCCAATCACACCGCCCATTTCAGCAAATAGCTGAGGAACGACAACGAATACAAGACCAGGGCCTGCTGCAGGCTCCATGCCAAAGGCAAACATTGCTGGGAACATAGCAACACCAGCAAGAATCGCGACACCTGTATCCATCGCAGTAACCATACCGGTTGTTTGAACTAGGTTCTCTTTCTTCTTCAGGTAAGAACCGTACGTCATCATACAACCCATACCTAAGCTAAGTGAGAAGAACGCCTGCCCTAGTGCAGCAAGAACTACGTTGCTGTCGACTTTAGAAAAGTCCGGCATGAATAAGAACTCAAGGCCAGCCATTGCACCTGGCAGCATCAAGCCTTTAACAGAAACAACGATTAGGATTAAGAACAGAAGCGGCATCAGAACCTTACCGGCTTTCTCAATACCACCCGAAATCCCTTTCATCACGATCATGACATTAAGGAACAGGTAAACACCCATCCACATCAAAGGTTGAATCGGATCTGAGATGAAACCGCCAAAGCTGTCGCCAATTGCTTCTGGCGCGCTGAGTAGACCACCGCCCACTTTAAAGATGTAGGCCAATGCCCAACCACCAACCACTGGGTAGAAGCCCATGATCAAAAGACCACTGAAGACTCCCATAACGCCAGTAAACGTCCAGCGTCGGTCAGTTGTTTTGAATGCACCTACGGCAGAAAGACCTGTCTTACGACCAATAGCGAACTCTGTCAGCATCACGCTAAAGCCGATAAAAATTACAAAGATAAGATAGATAGCAACGAATGCACCGCCGCCACTCTCACCTGCTGTGTAAGGGAATTTCCATATATTGCCTAAACCGACAGCGGAACCCGCTGCTGCCATTACGAAGCCTAGTTTAGACCCCCACGTATCACGTGGTGCTGCTGTATTAGTTGTAGCCACGCTTTTTCTCCAAAATTAGTTTGTTGTGTATGCATAGAGATAGGCGTCTAAAAAGTTTATGTAAAAATTATTGTACACTTATAAAATAAGCGTTCGACGCACTATATCTAGAAAGTAAAGCAGCTCCCCTTTAAAATTGGAACCCCAAAAAAGTACATTTATCGCACAAGTGTCGAGTTACGCAGGTTAAATGCTGCTTTTTTGTTCAAAAGTTAAAGAATGACCTTATTTTTCACATTAAAATAACAGAATCAGCTGTTATGAAATTCGTTCCTCATATAAGGTCAATCCCACGTCTAAATGGGAAATCTATTCCCCCAACCCACTTTTATGCTTAATATCCTAGAAGGGCATATTACTCTGAGCGTATATGGACAAGTTTTATCACTTTCTTACTTTAGCTGGCATCGGGCTATATTGGTTACTGGTCGCAGGTGTGACCATTCGTGTCGTTTTAAAGCGCCGTGCAGTGAGCGTGTCTTTAGCTTGGCTAATGATCATTTATATCCTTCCCGTTCTGGGTGTCGCATGTTATTTCCTCTTCGGTGAACTGAACTTAGGCAGAAAGCGAGCCGAACGTGCGAAAGAGATGTTTACACCATTCGAGAAGTGGTTCAGTCAGCTTAACGACTGTAACGCGCACAACCCAGAAACGATGGGAAGGCACATCTACCGAATTGATGAACTTTGTAACAACCGCCTTGGTCTTCCCGCATTGAGCGGTAATACATTGTCGCTGCAACAGTCACCTAATGAGATTTTGCATTCCATTATTGAAGACATCGAAAACGCGCAGAGCAGTATTCGAATGGTATTCTACATTTGGCATCCGGGTGGTTTGGCTGACTCTGTCGCTTCTGCGCTTATTCAAGCGGCTAAACGCGGCGTAGATGTCAAACTATTGCTCGATTCAGCAGGTAGTCCACGTTTTTTCAGAAGTCCTTGGTATCGAATGATGCAGGATGCTGGAATTGAAGTTATTCAAGCGTTAGAAGTGAAGATGTGGCGTATTTTCTTACGTCGTCTTGATCTTCGCCAACATCGCAAGATCATCGTAATTGATGATGAAATTGCTTATACAGGTTCAATGAACTTGGTTGACCCGGCTTACTTCAAGCAAAATAGTGGCGTTGGGCATTGGGTGGATATCATGGTTCGCATTACAGGACCAACGGTAAACGTATTGAGTGCCATCCACTGTTGGGATTGGGAAGTCGAAACTGGCGAACGTCATTTACCAAGACTACCTGAATGCAAGATCGATGAGAGTGAATTCCAACACCCTATTCAGGTTGTGCCTTCTGGCCCAGGTATGCCGGAATATCTGATCTATCAAGTATTAACATTGGCAATAAACCAAGCCAATCGCTCGGTACGAATCACAACACCATATTTCGTGCCCAATGCTGATTTACTCGAAACGTTAAAGATGACAGCACAACGAGGCATTAACGTTGAACTCATTATTCCCCATAAAAATGACTCTATGATGGTGCAATGGGCTTCACGCGCTTTTTATAGTGAGCTCTTGAGTGCAGGGGTCAAGATTTATGAGTTTTATGGTGGTTTGCTGCATACAAAATCTGTCGTAATTGACGACCAATTCTGTTTAGTTGGCACCGTAAACATGGATATGCGCAGCTTGTGGCTGAACTTCGAAGTGACCCTCGCCGTTGATGACGAAGAGTTCACCAAGCAAATGTCTTGGTTACAAGATAGCTATATTAAGCAATCTCACACTGTTGTATTGGAAGAATGGGAGAAAAGGAGCCTATTTTCTCGGTTCTTAGAGCGAGTGTTCTATCTCTTCAATCCACTCCTCTAATACCTCAAATACACAGGCTAAAAAACCTCCAGCGCTACATGCATCCTGCTGGAGGTTTGTTCTTTTAGCTCCCTATCTACACGATACCTCTCGACATCATTACCTGTTCATCTTGGCTGTTATTGGCTGATAGTTGACTTTTCCCTTGCATAACCTACGTCGTCCATGTTTTAAATATTCAAAACCGCAATATTTAAGACAGGGAACTTTTATGTCAGAGGGAAAAAAAACCAAACTCATTACCGCTGGCCGCGATAAAAAGTGGACAAATGGTGTTGTAAACCCACCCGTTCAACGCGCTTCAACCGTGGTATTCAATACCGTTGCAGAAAAGAACCAAGCCACCATTAATCGTGCAAACAAAACATTGTTTTATGGTCGCCGAGGCACCAACACGCACTTTGCTTTCCAAGACGCAATGGTTGAGATTGAAGGTGGAGCTGGTTGCGCGCTTTACCCTTGTGGAACGGCAGCAATTTCAAACGCCATCCTCTCTTTCGTTGAAACTGGCGATCACATTCTAATGGTGGACACTTGTTACGAACCAACTCGTGACTTTTGTAACACCATAATGAAGAAAATGGGCATCGAAACCACCTATTATGACCCAATGATCGGTGAAGGTATCCGAGACTTGATTCAGCCGAATACCAAAGTCCTTTTCTTGGAGTCTCCTGGTTCAATAACCATGGAAGTCCAAGATGTACCTACATTAGCGCGCATTGCCCACGAGCAAGATATCATCGTGATGCTTGACAACACATGGGGAGCAGGCGTGAACTTCTCTCCTTTCGAGCATGGCGTAGACATTTCCATTCAAGCGGCAACTAAGTATATTGTTGGACATTCAGATGTCATGCTAGGTACTGCTGTGGCTTCTGAAAAGTATTGGGATCAGCTTCGTGAACAAAGCTACCTGATGGGTCAGTGCGTTTCTCCTGACGACGCATACCTAGGTCTTCGAGGTATTCGCACGTTGGATGTTCGCCTAAGACAGCACGCAGAAAGCAGTTTAAAAGTCGCTCAGTGGCTCGCTTCTCGCCCAGAAGTTGATCATGTCCGCCATCCAGCTTTAGAAACAAGCCCTGGCCATGAGTTTTTCAAACGAGACTTCACAGGTGGAAACGGCTTGTTTTCATTTGTTCTCAAAACGTCTTATCCAAAAGCGACGACGGCTCTGCTTGATGGTATGAAACACTTCAGTATGGGTTACTCTTGGGGCGGTTATGAAAGCCTCATTCTAGCTAACGAACCTAAGAGCTTTAACAGCCTGAGAACCGTAGCTCACCCACACTTTGAAGGTACTTTGGTTCGTATTCATATTGGCTTAGAAGACGTAAATGACTTGATCGCTGATTTAGAGGCTGGTTTTGCGCGTTATAATGCCTTAATGCTTGAAAAAGAAGCCTCCCTATAACAATGATTGAATCGCCCTGCATTGCGGGGCGTTTTTATAACCCTCTGACTTAATTAGAATTAACTAACATTCGCCCGAACCATTAATTAATGTTAATCATTTGTGTTGTTTTTCAATTGAGCAGTCACAGAATGAAATAATGTGCCATAAATAGGCTTTTCAAATTTAGAGTTTCTCTCCTACTTTTTATCATTCATAAGAGGTCATACCACAAGGAGATAGTTTTGAAACTCAAATTTATAGCGCTAATGCTTTTTACCTTAGTTACCGTCCCAATAACCTCCGTATACGCTGCAACAGGTTATACCCAAACCAAGTATCCGATTGTCTTGGTTCACGGTTTGTTTGGTTTTGATACCCTGGCAGGCGTTGATTACTTTTTCGGAATACCACATTCCTTAACAAAAGATGGTGCTAAAGTTTATGTTGCACAGGTATCCGCGACCAATAGCAGCGAAGTTCGAGGGGAGCAACTGCTTGCTCAAGTAGAAACCTTACTTGCAGCTACAGGCGCAGAGAAAGTCAATCTCATTGGTCACAGTCATGGTGGTCCAACAACGCGCTATGTTGCCTCTGTCCGTCCTGACCTAGTCGCATCAGTTACGAGTATAGGAGGCGTTAATAAAGGGTCTAAAGTAGCCGATTTAGTTCGTGGCACCGTATCTGAGGGTTCGGGGAGTGAGCAGCTCGCGGTAAAACTGGCGCAAGGTTTAACCACTCTTATTAATCTTCTATCAGGTGGTTCTGATCTCGACCAAGACCCTTTAGCCTCATTAGCAGCCTTGACCACGGAAGGATCATTGGCGTTTAACCAGCACTACCCAGAGGGAGTCCCTACCAGTGAATGTGGTAATGGCGACTTGCTAGCTTCAAATGGCGTTTATTACTACTCATGGACCGGATCATCCACTTTTACAAACGTTTTCGATCCGACTGACGCTGCCATGATGGTACTTGGCTTAGCCTTTGATGGGCCGAATGATGGCTTAGTTGGTGCGTGCAGCACACATTTAGGCAAAGTCATACGTGATGATTATCAAATGAACCATTTGGATGAAATTAACGGTCTACTCGGTATTCATCATCTTTTTGAAACCGATCCAGTCACGCTTTATCGCCAACATGCAAATCGTCTCAAACTTCAAGGTTTATAAGAGGTCATCACAATGAAGAAAGTCGCTCTCACCACTTTTATCCTGCTCTCGATATTTGGCGTGGGAGCGCTTTCTCTGTTGCAAAGCGACAAACAACAAGAGATAACCTCTAACCATTCGCCATCTCAGCAAGATATAGCCGCCGATGTCTCTTCCCCAAAAGATTTCTTCGAATATTCTCTTAGCCGGCTGGGCGAAGAAGATCTCGATACGATCAAAGCGGAAGTCAATGATGACACTTTAGCAAAGCAAACTCTGAATATTGATGCCAAACTTTTTCAAACCTACCTTTCCTACAAGCAAGCACTCTCTGCATTAGAGCCTTTTGAGCACAATCACCTAACGCTTGAACAGTTAACCATGCTGAATGAAGCAATACTGAACTTACAGCTTCAATACTTTAGCGAGGCGCAGATAACCCAATTGTTTGACGAAGAAAACCGACTTCGCCAACTTGCTTTAGAAAAGCTGACGATTAAAACACAGGCATCGGATATCGAGAGTCAAGAACACCTTCTCAATCAAGCGTTATCAGAACAACCGGATTACATACGAGAAAGTGAACGCAATAACGCATTAGCAAAGCAGCTCGAGCAAGCTTCTCAGCTTGATTCACAAGACAAGTACATCGCCCGTGTTGCTCTGGTAGGAGATGCCGGAGCGCAGAGGCTGCAAAAGCTTGATGAGCAAAGAGCATCATTTGAGACTCAACTCGCCACTTACTTAAAGCAGCGTCAAAATATTCTGAATAGGGATTTTCTAGGGCAAGACGAAAAACAGGCAGAAATCATTTCTTTAAGAAAACAAAGCTTCGATGCCACTCAATGGCGTCGAATCGAAGCTTTGGAACGTATTCATGATAGCCAGAACTAACAACATTAGCTTAATCGCCAAACGTTACTTATTCTGCTTTTTAGGACATCTAACGATATGGTCATCCACCATGCCGACGGCTTGCATGAAAGCATAACAGATGGTTTCACCGACAAACTTGAAGCCTTTCTTTTTTAGGAATTTACTCATGGCTTTGGATTGCTCTGTCGAAGCTGGTACGTCACTCATATGTTGCCATTGATTAATGATTGGTTCGCCGTCCACGAACTGCCACAACGCGTCTGATAAACTCCCGTATTCAGCAATTAACGCTTTAGCCGCTTTGGCATTACTGAATACCGAGTTAATCTTTCCGCGATGTCTCACAACATCGAAGTTTTCCACGATGTATTCAGCGCGTTCTTCATTTCTTTGTTCCAACGCATCTAGATCGTAATTCTCGAACGCTTCTCTGTAACCTTCGCGTTTTTTAAGGATGGTGATCCAGCTAAGTCCAGCTTGCGCACCTTCCAAAGTAATAAATTCAAACAGGACTTGGTCGTCATATACTGGCACGCCCCATTCGGAATCATGATATTCGCGCTCTAATGGGTGATTCATCGCCCACGCACACGTTTTTTGTTCTGTCATTATTCTTCCTTAAAAAGCGCCTCTAACTGATGAGCTAGAGGCGCAATACTTTTCATCGTTATATCAGTAGCACTAAGCCTGTTTCGGTACTGCCACTTTATGGAACAAACGATACAACACTGGCACGACAATCAGTGTCAGGACTGTCGCAAAACCCAAACCAAACATAATCGTAACCGCCATTGGTTTGAAGAAAATATCTGGCAACAGTGGGATCATACCAAGGATCGTCGTGATAGCAGCCATACAAACGGGACGGACGCGACTTACCGCAGCATCAACGACCGCGTCATAAGCCTCTTTACCGGACTTCATTTCAATTTCAATTTGGTCCAGTAATACGATGCCATTTTTGAGCACCATTCCCGATAAGCTTAAGAAGCCGAGCAATGCCATAAAACCAAACGGCGTGTTGAGCGCCAACAAACCGGTAGTGACACCAATTAACGCCAGCGGCACGGTAAGCCAAACAATGAGTGGCTCTTTGATAGAGTTAAATAGGAATACAGTGATCAAGAACATGAACAAGTACCCCATTGGCATGGTAGTAAACAGCGACTCTTGAGCATCACCAGAAGATTCGTATTCACCACCCCACTCTAGTGAATAGCCAGGAGGCATTTGAATCGCTTCGATTTGGGGCTGTAAACGTTTTTGCAACGTCGATGCGGTTTCTTCACCTAGAATATCAGGGTCTGCCATCACAGTGAGCATACGCTTACGGTTCTTACGTACGATGATAGGATCCTCCCAACGCATGTCGTAACCCATTGTGACTTGTTGAAGTGGGATAAACTCACTCTGTGCTGGACTCCATATTTTCATGCCTTCGATGTTACGAATATCAATGCGCTCATCTTCTGGTAAACGAGCCACTATAGGCATGAGCGTCGTGCCGTCTCGGTATAAGCCTATCGTCATTCCAGAGAATGACATGGACAAGAAATCATCGACGTCCGATTTGGTAATGCCATAGCGACGTGCCTGACTCTCGTTAAACTGAGGTTCAAGAACTTGGGTTCGTTCACGCCAATCATGCCTGATATTTGTTGCCTGAGGGTCGGCGTACATGATGTCCTTGACCTGAGCGGCTATCGTACGAAGGACGGTTGGATCTGAGCCAATAATGCGAGCTTCAATTTTTGCACCACCACCAGGGCCTAACTCAATCTGTTTGAGCTTGTAATTGATTTCTGGGTAGTTGGCTTTTAAATACTCTCGAAACTTCGCCATTAATGGTTTCAACGCTTCGTAATTTTCCATACGAGTGGTTATCTCACCATAAGCCGCATAACTTTTCTCTGGCGCGTACGTTAACATGAAGCGCTGTAAGCCTTTACCCGCGGTCGTCGTGATATGGTCAACATGCTCTTGCTTAGCTAACCAACTTTCTAACTCTTTAAGCGTTGTGTTGGTTGCTCGAATATCAGTTCCTTCTGGCATCCATACATCTAACTGAAAAATCGGCGTTGTCGAAGATGGGAAAAACGCTTGCTTCACAAAGGTGAACCCGTAAACACTTGCCGCTAATCCCGCAATCAGCACCACAACGGTAAACCAAGCACGACGCATACAAAACTGAAGAAACTTTTTATAAATAACGAAAATAACCCCGTTATATGGATCATTTTCTTCCCCTTCACCTTGTTTAATCTTCTGGCCTTTAAAGAAGATGTCAGCAAAGAATGGTGTCAACGAGATAGCGGTAAACCAGCTCAACATTAAAGAGATCAGCAGAACCGTAAATAAAGTGCCACAGTATTCGCCCGTCGAGTCTTCAGACAGTCCAATTGGCGCAAATGCAGTTACCGCAATCACAGTTGCCCCAAGTAATGGCCACTTTGTTTGGGTAACAATGTCGGTCGCTGCTTGGAGTCGAGTTCGCCCTTTTTGCGTACCAATCAAAATCCCCTCAACCACGACGATTGCATTGTCCACCAGCATACCTAACGCGATAACCAAGGCACCTAATGAAATCCGCTGCAAATCTATCGCGAGATACTTCATGAAAATGAACGTACCCAGCACCGTCAGCAGCAAGATTAAACCGATTAGTAGCCCAGAACGTAGCCCCATAAAGAACAGAAGTACGATAATGACGATACCGACAGCTTGAGCCAAGCTGACAACAAAACCGCTAACCGATTTATCCACCTCTTTAGGCTGACTGTAAATTTCCGAGATTTCGATACCGACAGGTTGTTGGTACTTTAGCTCGGCAAGGCGATGATCAAACGCTTTTCCGACTTCAACCACATTGACGCCTTCAGCAAAAGAAACACCCACGTTCAGTGCAAGGCTGCCGTTAAAATTAATAACATTACTCGGTACTTCTACATACCCGCGTTTTATTTCCGCCACATCTTTCAAGAAAATGAGCCCCTGAGCGCCCGACTCAGTAATCAACAAATCACCCAGCTCCTCCACACTCTGGAACTCGCCAGTCGGCTGAATTCTGATGTACTCGTCACCAATTCTGATCGCCCCTGCGTCAGAAACCACGTTTTGCGTCGAAAGAAGATTAAACACGGTATCCGGAGCAAGACCTATACTGCTCAGCTTTTTCATCGATACTTCGATGAAAACTTGCTCTTGCTGTTGCCCGGATACCGAAACTTTACTCACGCCATCAACCAGTTCGAGCTCTCGGCGTAAGTAATCGACGTAATCCAGTAGCTCTTTATAGCTATAACCGTCGCCAGTCACCGCTAACAAAATCCCGTAAACATCACCAAAATCATCGATCACTTGAGGTTCATTCACACCTGGAGGCAACGTCCCTTTAAGGTCGTTCACTTTACGGCGCAACTCATCCCAAATTTGTGGTAGATCATCAGGGCCATAATTGTTCTTCATCGTGACCGTGATTTGAGATAATCCCCGGCTAGAAATCGAATTTACTTCATCAACATAAGTAAGCTGCTGAATCGCTTTTTCGATTGGGTACGTCACTTCTTCTTCGACTTGTTGCGGTGTCGCACCAGGGTAAGAGGTCACTACCATCGCATCTTTAATAGTAAAAGCAGGGTCCTCAAGACGCCCTAAACCAAAGAATGCGGCGATACCACCAATCAAAAATATCAGTGCGACCATCCAACTGATGACGCGATTTCGGATGAAGTACGCAGCAATACCGGTCACATCATCATCACTTTGAGGCACTGATTTATTAAGATCGCTCATAGACCGGCCTCCTGCGTAGCCATTTCCTGTATCACTTCCACTTTCATGCCATCCCTTAATCGAGAAACACCGGCAATCACGACTTTGTCTTTGAGCATGAGACCATCAAGGATTTGAATGGACGTTTTAGATGCCTTACCTGCTCGCACCTGTTTGCGCGATACCGTATTGTCGTCATTCAGTACCCAAACAAATTTGTTTTCGCGCCCCAGCTCGTCACCATCCGCATTAAAAATGGCTTCGATAGGAACATTAATTCCTAGGTTGAGATCAAGCCCAACATTCTCGTCTTTAGAAGTTACCTCAACAGCCATACCATCTAGGATGTACTCTTCTTCCGGCATAGGAAGCGACAGTGTGACAGTAAACGTACCTGTTGTTGGGTCGGGTTCGGTTGTAAATTCTTTTACCGTCGCGTTATATTCGTTACCACTGGGCACGCGCACTAATGCTTTGATCGCGGTAAGCCTTTCTTCCGTTGGCGGTTGGTTCACATAGAGGCGGTCAGGAAGCTGAATCAACACTTCGACTCGCTCCAAGCTGTGAATATTAACGATATGCTGTCCGACTTGAACATTTTCGAATTGGTCGATATTAACTCGCGAAATAATCCCATCCACGGGCGCTTTTAAGGCAGTAAATGATAGACGAAGTTTGGCTAACTGAAGCTCAGCTAAGGCGATTTGTCGTTGTGCTGCAATTTCATCAAACTGAGACTTAGCTAATAGGCCTTTATCAACCAAAGGGCGTGAGCGGCGATACTGACTGTCGACAACAGAAAAACGCGCACTCGCATTATCTACATCCAACTCATAGTCAGTGGGATCTAGCGTTGCAATAACATCACCCTTCGTGACTTTGTCGCCCTCTTTTACCATGATGCGGCTGACTTCTCCTGCCACTCTGAAGCTCAAATGAGAGCGATCCGCTGCATTCGCAACCGCAGGGAAGTACAAGTTGTCATCCACCTTGTTTCCCGCTAATGACGTAACTCTAACTCGTGGCGTTTCGAGCTCTTTTTCTGGCGCCTTATCCCCACAGCCAACGAGAAAAAGCGTTGAAAGTAAAGTCGCTAGAGAGATGATTCCTTTCATATTACAACCCTCTTTCCTTAATCCACGCTCTTACCTTAATTCCGGGTTCAATTACACTGACACCCGAGATAATGATTTGGTCGCCATCGTTAAGCCCGGCTAACACTTGATTTTTGTCATTCATCTCAATTGCGGCTTTGGATACAATGCCTTGCTCATCGACACGCCAAACGTATGTTTTGCCGTTTTCTTCTAGCAACGCGGAGTTAGGAATCTTTGTCGCTCCTGCACTTTTGGACAGGAGGTAAGCATTGCCAGACATTCCCGGCAAAAGGCCAATTTCTGCTGGCCGCTCCATGACCATCGTGACTTTGTAACTGCCCGTTTTAGGGTCGGCTTCTGTATCGATTTCCTGAAAGGTTAAGTCAAAGGCTCGCTCGGGGAACGCATCAAATATCATTCTGGCAGAGACATCGCTCCCCTGCGTGTAACGATTTAGAAGATAGTCTGGGATTTGGAATATCACTTTGAGGAGTTGGTTGGACTGAATATTCATCACCCCTTCTTTCGCGGCAACATATTCATGGTTTTCTGCTGGAATGTACGAAATAGTTCCATCATATGGCGCGACAAGTTTGGTATACCTTAAGTTTGCCTTTGCTTGATTCCATTGAGCTTTTGCCGAGTTGTGGTTCGCTTTTGCCTCATCAAAATCTTGCTCAGATACTACTTGGTCTTTACGTAGCTTTTGGTATCGCTTGTATTGCACATCTGCGAGCAAAAAATTTGCCCGAGCTTGCTGTTCGAGCAGAGAATATTCATCTGGGTTTAATGACGCCAAAACATCACCTTTACTGACGACTTGACCTTCATTCACTTCTATCGTTTGAAGAAGCCCAGGAACTCGAAATGTCAGTACTGCTCTATCGCCAGCTTCCGTCGTGGCAGGAAAATGTCGCTCAAACTGGGCATTGCCAACAGATACTGTAAATAGCTTCGCAGGGCGCGATTCAGGTTCAGGAACAGGAGGAAGTTCTTTACCGCACCCCGACAAGACAGCCGAGATGGCAATAGGAATGAGCAATTTTCTCATTACATTCATCCATAAAAATTGGGGGATTATTTTTAAAGTAGATGAATTTTGAACGAACTTCCAGAGCAGAAAAGATTAATAGTGCTTTAAAATTAGTAATTTGTGATAAAAAAGCAGGCTTTATGCCTGCTTCAGTTAAATCTTCTTTGGATACAAAATGCCTAAAGCTTACTGAATTCTCTGTTCACCCTATATGTATCAGACGTAACATAAGCTTCCATGTTACGAATTTTGCCATCAAGACGGTCAAAATCCCTTTCCAACACACTGAGCAGTTGATCAGGGCTTTGCCCTTTCTGCCAAGGCTTACTTTTGAGCGTATGCTCTTGCTGCGCTCTGATATTTTCAGAATACGTTACTGGTTGCTTTTCTAACATAAACGCCATCGCGACGTACGCTAACAATACCAAAAACGTACCACCTAACAGCGCTGCAGAAATCACTACAATACGAATCAACCAAACTTCTGCACCAAAGTAGTTGGCAATACCGGCGCAAACACCGGAGATTTTGCCATTTACTGGATCACGATACAGTTCTCGATTATTCATACTTGCGTCTCCATGTTGGTGACTCAGCATCCAAGATGCGCTCCAATGTATCAACTCGGGACTGCATCGCTTCTGCTTTTTCAGATAGTACCTGAAGGCGCTCTAAATCCTGGCTCGACAGTGCACTATCTGTTTTGCGTTTGCTGCGATAGTGTAAGAAGAGCCATAGTGGAGCGACAAAGATTAAAAAGACAATCACTGGTCCTGCTATAAAAAATGCCGACATAAATGGCTCCTTTCTTATTTATCTTTCGATGACATCTGTTCTTTCAGTTTTGCCAACTCTTTTTCAATTTCGTCTTGTGCCTGCAACTCTGCAAACTCTTGTTCTAGCGATTTAGCATTACCGGTTTGAGCATACAGGTCTGCTTCCGCTTCCATTTCATCCACTTTACGTGAGTATTGCTCGAATTTCGCCATCGCTTCATTAGTACGGCTAGTGTGCAGGTGTTTTTGCACATCACGACGGTTAGATGCAGTTTGGTTACGAATTGCTAGTGCTTGCTGTTTTGCGCGCGTTTCAGCAATTTTGCTTTCCAACTTACCAATCTCGCCAGTAAGCTTATCGATCGTTTCTTCCACTAAGGTTTGCTCAGTGTGGAGGCCTTTAATCACTTGCTCTAGCTTTTGCTTTTCAATTAACGCTGCACGAGCTAGATCTTCACGCTCTTTAACTAATGCTAAGCTCGCTTTTTGGCCCCATTCGCCAATTTGCTCTTCTAACGTTTCAACCTTACGAGCCAACTCTTTCTTGTCTGCAATCGCTTTAGCCGAGTTAGTACGCACTTCAACAAGTGTGTCTTCCATTTCTTGAATGATAAGACGGATCATTTTTTCAGGATCTTCCGCCTTGTCCAGTAATGCACTGATGTTTGAGTTAACGATATCTGCAAATCGAGAAAAAATACCCATAACGGAACTCCTCTTTTTTCCTATTAAAACTCGACAAGGTGGTGATTAACCTTGTGTCTCCCTGAATATATAACAAGTAACGTGCCAACTTATAATTTTCTTTTAAATCAGAGTGTTATTCATTTTGTTGTCGTTACACACTATTGTGCTATGATGTTTTTCACCAACTGTTGGTGAAATTTACCAACTCTATCTCTAAATCATGGCTCGGCTGTTAAATAAGAAGGACTTTATGAAGCAAAACCTGATTGGTGAATCACCTGCTTTTCTCGCTGTACTAGATAAAGTATCACAACTTGCACCCATTGAGCGCCCTGTCCTCATCATTGGTGAACGAGGTACGGGTAAAGAACTCATCGCTCAGCGTTTGCATTATTTATCAAGACGTTGGGATAAACCACTACTATCACTCAACTGTGCGACATTAAGCGAAGGGCTAATAGATTCCGAATTGTTTGGACATGAATCCGGCTCCTTCACAGGCTCTAAAGGTAAGCATAAAGGGCGTTTCGAGCGTGCCGAGGGCGGTACTTTGTTTCTTGACGAGCTGGCGACCGCACCACTTTTAGTTCAAGAAAAGCTATTACGCGTCATCGAATATGGTGAATATGAGCGAGTTGGCGGTCATACCGCTCTCAATGCGGATGTTCGACTTGTTTGTGCAACCAATGCCGACCTACCAAAATTGGCAGAGCAAGGTGATTTTCGTGCAGATCTGCTCGACAGGCTAGCCTTCGATGTCATTATGTTACCGCCTCTTCGCGAGCGCAAAGAAGACATTCTCTCTTTAGCAGAGCACTACGCGATGAAAATGTGTCGTGAACTGCAACTGGAATACTTTGTCGGTTTTACCCCAAAAGCGCAGCAGTCGCTTATTGAATATGAATGGCCCGGTAACGTCCGCGAACTAAAAAACGTGATTGAACGTGCGATTTACCAACATGGTCTGAATGCTCACCCAATTGATGAACTGGTTTTCAATCCTTTTGAAACGGTTTGGCACAGCGCGCTTGGCCATAGTGCAAAACAAGCAGAACAACAAGAAGAGGAAGCATCAAGCAACACCATCCAATTCCCTCTAGACTATAAACAATGGCAAGAGGAACAAGATATCCATTTACTCAATCGTGCATTGGAAGAAGCCAAGTTTAATCAACGACAAGCAGCCGAGCTACTTGGCTTGAGCTATCACCAATTACGAGGGATGGTTAGAAAATATGGTTTGGTCGGACAAAGCTAACTTGACCGAGAGTACTCAATCAATACACGAGCTCGTGACTGCGCTCTAATTCGCATGCATTTATGGCATAACACCTTACAGTGTATGGATTTTATGTTTGGAGCGAGTTCACAAAGGTGATAAATTAGCGAGATCATTTTCGCTTGTTAGCTTTGAAAGAGTAAGATCAAACGAAACGAGCAAGATCCAATGAACATTTCATATTATGAATGCTTTTATAAGATTATCGCTGAGCCTTATTGGGATTAGCCTACTGACCGCTTGTGGCGATGAAATTGACCACAATGATATTCGCAAAGCTGGCTTTGTGTTTTGCGGACAAGGTAAGCCGACCACGTTTAACCCTCAGCTTATTGATAGCGGTATTACCGCAGAGGCTCTGAGCCCGCAGCTGTACGATACGCTGCTCACGCTCGATCCTAAATCACATCAGCCCGTGGCAAGCATCGCCGAGAGTTGGTCAGTAAATGAATCAGGGACGGAATACACGTTTAAGCTTAAACGTGGTGTTAAATTCCAAACCACACCTTGGTTCACACCCACTCGCCCATTGAATGCAAAAGATGTGGTATTTAGCTTCAAGCGAATCATCGATGTAGACCATCCTTTTCACCAAGTAGGTGGTGGTTTTTATCCATGGTTTGCAGGGTTAGATTTTCAAAACCTACTCCAAGACGTGGTTGCAATAGATGAGTATACGGTAAGGTTTACGTTATCTCAGCCAAACTTTTCTTTCTTGGCCAATATTGCCACCAGCCATGCGGTTATCTTGTCTGCGGAGTATGGACAGCAATTGGCAGCAAAAGATCATAAAGAAGAAATCGACCAACTTCCTATCGGTACCGGCCCTTATCAATTAAAAGAGTACCAAGTGAACGACTTGATTCGATTAGAGCGTCATTCAAATTACTGGAAGTCACCAGCAAAAATGGAACAAGTGGTGTTCGATATCTCTCACAGAGGGACGGGTACATTAGCTAAACTTTTAAGAAACGAGTGTGACGTACTCTCTTCACCTATTTCGAGCCAAATACCTGTCATTCAAGAAAATGACAACCTTGAGCTGACGGCTACACCAGCTAACAACGTTTCCTTTATTGCGATAAACACAGAAACCACCGCGCTGAGTGATGCTCGAGTTCGCCAAGCTCTTAACTTAGCGATCAACCGTCAAAATATTTTAGATTCGGTTTACTACGGAACTGGCTCCCAAGCTTATACCTTGCTACCACCAAATTCATGGGCTTATCAAAAAGACAGCGTAAAAATTCGTTATGACCGGAATTATGCATTGGCACTACTTCGAGATGCAGGCTACGAAGACGGCCTAGAATTGACCATGTGGGTACCACTTGAACCACGTGCTTTTAACCCAAGCCCTCGCAAGACTGCGGAGTTAATCCAAGCGAATTTTGCCGATATTGGGGTTAAATTAACGCTACTGACCGATGATAGGTTTGAACGTGTGGATTTGGAGAACATCAACGATATCGATTTACTTTTAACAGGTTGGATTGGTGATACCGGGGATCCTGACAACTTTTTCCGCCCTTTATTATCTTGCGAGTCTGACCGCGTTGGCCTTAACGTGTCCATGTGGTGTAACGATGACTTCGATTTCTTGCTCGATTTGGCGTTAGAAACTCAAGAACCGCGTTACCGTTTGAACCTATATCGCCAAGCACAGAACATTTTGAATCAAGAGTTCCCGGTTATTCCTCTGGCGCATGGCGTGCAGTTCCGTGTGCACGACAAATCGCTGACAGGCTTCAAATCAAGCCCTTTCAATGCCCAACCGTTTGATAGAGTTGAGAGAATTCACTGATGTTTTGGTATACCGTTCGACGCTTTAACCTATTTATCATCACTTTGATGATCCTTACATTAGTGGGTTTTTCTCTGCTTCGCCTTGACCCTCTCTCGCACTGGGCAAACGTTGATTTTTGGTCTGGTTGGCAAACTTACTTAATCAACCTTTCTCAGCTTGATTTTGGCATAAGTAAAAACGGCAACGCGATTTATGACGAGCTCGCCGTCGTATTCCCTGCCACTTTGGAACTGTGCTTTTTTGCCTTTTTGGTGTCCCTTTTGATCGGTATTCCACTTGGAACCGTGGCTGGGATGAAGCAAGGTAAATGGCTCGACACCAGCATTTCATTCATGTCGATGTCTGGTTATTCCGCCCCAATTTTTTGGGTGGCTCTGTTACTTATCATGGTTTTTTCATTAGAGTACCAACTCTTTCCCGTGGCAGGACGATATGACCTGCTTTACGAAATTGATCATGTAACCGGATTTGCCATTATCGACGCATTCATGGCGAAAGGTGAATACCGCGCTCACGCACTGCAAAGCGTCATTGAGCATATGGTGCTGCCATGTTTGGTGCTTGCTTTGGCTCCAACCACCCAGGTTGTCGGACTAATGCGCTCCTCGGTAGCGGAAGTGATGAGCCAAAACTACATCCGTGCAGCGAGAATCAAAGGTCTTTCTAACCGCGAAATCGTAACTCAACATGTATTGCGGAATGCGATACCGCCTATCATTCCCAAGGTTGGTGTTCAACTTTCGAGTATGATTACCTTAGCTATCATCACGGAGTCTATTTTTAACTGGCCAGGTATTGGTCGTTGGCTTTTAGATGCGCTAGCAAGCCAAGACTATGCATCTATCCAAGCTGGCGTGATGGTACTTGCGACTTTGGTTCTTACCGCTAACATACTCTCGGATTTGATTGGCGCGATGATTAACCCTTTAGTTCGAAAGGAATGGTATGCTAACAAATAACGTTTATCAGGAAGAGCGCATTCCAACACAGTTTGAGCGTTTTTGGCGAAGCTACCGCGCCAACGGACTAGCCATGTTTGGCTTGTGGTGCTTGGTGTTTATCGTCCTTATTACCATTTTTGCCCCCCTACTTGCACCATTTGACGCCCAAGCACAGTCAGGTGAGTTGCTTGTGCCGCCATCATGGGCTCCAGCAGGAACGGTTGATTACTTTTTGGGGACCGATGACTTAGGTAGAGATATTCTTTCGCGCCTGATTATGGGCTCTCAGCTGACATTTGGCGCTGCTGTCGCCATCACCGCAATTGCTGCCGTTGTAGGCTGTTTAATTGGCGTATTGGCAGGTATGACGAAAGGCTTACTGTCGAGTACTCTCAACCACTTGCTCGATACCGTCATGTCGATCCCGTCGCTCTTATTAGCAATCATTTTTGTGGCATTTCTAGGCTTTGGTGGGTTCAATATTTTACTCGCAATCTGCTTGGCTTTGATTCCGCGTTTTATTCGCTCCGTTTATATCGCAGTCCACACCGAAGTTGAAAAAGACTACATAATGGCAGCACGCCTTGATGGCGCTAATGATTTCTACTTACTGTGGAGTTCAATTCTTCCTAACATTCTGACGGTCATTGCCGCTGAAATCACACTCGCGCTCTCTGCTGCGATTTTAGATATTACGGCACTGGGTTTTCTTGGCCTAGGCGCACAGGCACCAAGCACCGAGTGGGGAGCAATATTAGGTGACTCTGTCGAGCTTATTTATATTGCACCTTGGACAGTGACCCTACCCGGCCTGACCATCATGTTTACTGTTATTACCCTAAACTTAGTAGGTGAAGGTGTACGTCAAGCGCTTAATGCGGGGATCGAATAATGCCGTTGTTAGATATTCGACATTTGACCATTGAGATCGAAACACCTCAAGGGTTGGTCAAAGCCGTTGACCGAATGAGCCTAACTTTGAACGAAGGCGAAATTCGTGGTCTTGTAGGTGAGTCTGGCTCTGGAAAAAGCTTAGTTGCAAAAGCGATTGTCGGTGTGAGTAAAGATAACTGGCGCATCACCGCTGACCGTATGCGCCTTGGCAATATTGACTTGCTTCAGCTTACGCCAAAAGAGCGTCGGCGCGTCATTGCTCGTGATATTGCGATGATTTTCCAAGAGCCTTCAACTTGTCTTGACCCTTCAGAGGAAGTCGGGCGTCAATTGATTGAATCCATTCCATCTCGCGCATTTGAAGGGAAATGGTGGGAGCGATTTAAATGGCGTAAAAAACAGGCCATCGCGCTTTTGCATAAAGTGGGTATTAAAGATCACAAGCGTTTAATGGGTAGCTACCCTTATGAACTGACTGATGGTGAGTGTCAAAAGGTCATGATTGCCATGGCGATTGCGACCAAACCTAAATTGCTGATAGCAGATGAGCCAACCAACGACTTAGACCCGATTACTCAATCGCAAATTTTGCGTCTGTTGAGCCGCATGAACCAACTTAATAACACAACCATTTTGCTTATCGGCCACGACTTAGCGACCATAACACAGTGGGCAGGACGTATTACGGTAATGTATTGTGGTCAGTCAGTGGAGTCTGCCGATACCAGTAAAATCATTGCGGCACCCAAGCACCCGTACACCGATGCCTTGCTTAAAGCGATGCCTGACTTTAATGATTGGGTACCACACAAGCAAAAACTCCAATCCCTACCGGGCTCGATTCCACCATTGCAGCATCTGCCTATCGGTTGTCGCCTCGGACCACGTTGCCCATATGCGCAGAAACAATGTGTTGAAATTCCACACACCAGACGAATTAAGAATCATAAATTTAACTGCCACTTTCCATTGAACACGGAGAAAAAGTCATGAGTGCGCTACTTGAAGTCGATAATTTATCGAAGCAATTTGTTACGCGCTCCCGTCTGTTCAAACGTCAGGTTAATGAGGCAGTAAAACCGGTAAGCTTTACTTTAGAGCCAGGGCAAACTATTGGTTTTATTGGTCAAAACGGGTCAGGAAAATCCACACTAGCTCGCATGCTTGCTGGCGTTGTTGAACCAAGCTCCGGAGAGATCCGTGTGAATGGCGAACGATTGGAGCACAAAGATTACGCGACACGCTGTAAGCTCATCCGCATGATTTTCCAAGATCCAAACACATCGTTAAACCCACGAATCCAGATTGGTCGTATTTTAGAAGGTCCGCTAAAGCGAAATACCAACATGCCGCCAGATGCGCGCATGCAGCGTGTAAAGAACACCCTACTCCGCGTAGGATTGCTGCCTGAGCACGCCTATTTTTATCCACAAATGCTAGCTGCCGGTCAAAAACAGCGCGTGTGTTTGGCTCGTGCACTTATTCTTCAACCTTCCATCATTGTCGCTGATGAGGCGTTAAACGGTTTGGATATGGCAATGCGCTCGCAGATCATTAACTTATTCCTCGAGTTGCAAGAAGAGATGGGATTGTCATTTGTGTACGTGTCTCAACACATTGGCATTGTTAAGCATATTACTGATAAAGTGATGGTGATGCATGAAGGTGAAGTGGTCGAGTTTGGCGAGACCAACCAAGTACTGACTCATCCCGAGCATCCTATTACTCAACGACTAGTCGAAAGCCACTTTTATAAAGCGCCAAGCCATCAAACAAAATAGCTTATCAAAGATGTACCCATGCAATAAAGAAGCCTGCTTTAACGCAGGCTTCTTTATTGCATGGGTACTAATCAAAAAACTAACGGCGGCTCGCTTGTTTGCGCAGTTCAAAATCAAACTCGTCAGGAAACAATACGACCCCTTCTTCATTTTGATTTGGGAATACAACAATCGATAGCTCGTCATCCTCTAGACCAGAGGTCCAACGGCTGTGCCACTTGTTTAAAGAGATCGCCTCTGGCTCGCAATCTTCCCAATCACCATTCGCCCATTGCAAAGCGAACTCTTCGTTTGGCCATACTGGTACACAATCATCATCTTCTGTATTTAACATGACACAGCCATGTTCGTCTTTCAGAATCCAAACCTTACGATTCGCCACAATCTCTTTTACGCAGTACTTTAAACGTTGCTCTTCGTTGTAGCGATTAATGGTATCCATCTGCTCTTGGGTCAGTTGCTCAGACATATTCGTCTCCTATTTCCCATAGAAAAATGCCCGCAGCTAGGCGGGCATTTAAAGTATATGCTAGAAAATTAAGCTAGCTCAGTTTGAAGCCAAGGCCAACCTTGCTTCTTACGGCTTAGCGTGTTTTCCATCATTAGCATGCCGTCTTTTTCGTGCTTAACAAGCTTCTCAGCCCACTCACCTTTGTATAGAAGACGAGTTTGAGCAGTCGTGATGTCTGTTAGCATTACAGCAGCGAACGCTAGGTTATCTTTCTCACAACGAGATTCTAGGTCTGCTTCTAGTGCTTCGATCATACCGTCAACTTGCTCAAGAGTTGCAAGTTCAACCTGACCAACCACTACGTCACGACCGTTGAATGGGTAACCTTTAAGGTCTTTCTCAACAAGCTCAGCCGCTGATAGACCTTCGATGTTTGTTTTAGCAATTAGAAGATCTTTAGTGAACGCGTCAACATCTTGTACGTCTGCGATTGTCGCTAGTTCAGCAACGGCATCTTTGTCTTTTTGTGTACAAGTTGGAGAAGCAAAACCTACTGTGTCAGATAGAATTGCTGACATCATTAGCTTAGCAATTTGTGGAGTAATCGCGTGACCTTCAATCTTGAACATGTTGAATAGAACAGTGTTGGTACAACCAACAGGCCAGATCCATGCTTCCATTGGGTTTACTGTCATCACGTCACCTAGACGGTGGTGGTCAACAATACCCGCAATTTCAGCTTCTGCGATATCGTCTGGTGCTTGTGCTAGATCTGAGTAATCTACTAGCCAAACGGTCTCACCCGCAACTGATGTGCGAAGCTCAGGAACTTCAGCGCCAGCAACTTCTAGGATGTGCTGAGTTTCACGGTTGATTTCGCCTTGGCGAATTGGCATAGCTTCAACGCCACGCGCTTTTAGAAGTTCAGTTGCAACGAGTGCACTACAAATACTGTCACTGTCTGGGTTCTTATGACCTACAACTAGAATCATGTTTCTTCCTATTCAAGTCAATTTTATACGCCGCCTAATACAGTTAATTAGGGCGTGTTTGCTCACAAAGGCCGATACTTTACCTGATTTCAGAGAGTTTGACACGAAGAAAAGTTCACAATGCTATTGCGAATAAATCTCATTTACATATAATGATAATTATTCCTATTTGCATTTGAGTAAACGATGAACGCGACCCAATTTTTACACTCTGCACAACAGTTGTTTCAGCCTACTCAGTTTCGTTTAGCTTATAAGCGATTGCTGATCCCTATCGTCATGCTCATTTTGCTAGGCAATGAAAATACACGTGACGTTGCCGTACAGACGCTATCCGACTCATTCTGGGCAGTGTCATGCTATGTTGCTGCCACATTGGCTATTTATCATTATCTTTCAAACTTTATGTCGAAAACCAATCGAATTACCGAGCTATATCATCGCTCGCGTAATCATCAGGTTTTCTTTGCTTCTTTGTTGGGTGCTTTGCCTGGCTGTGGTGGCGCTATTGTTGTGACAACGCAATTTATTAGTGGCCGAGTGGGATTTGGTGCGATTGTCGCGGTACTTACTTCAACAATGGGTGACGCTGCCTTTTTACTTCTTGCCGCCAAGCCAAGTGTAGGATTAGGCGTGGTTGGATTAGGCATTATCGTGGGTACTCTTTCAGGGTTAGTCGTTAATGCTTTTCATGCTGATAACTTTCTGCGACCAGAACCAAAAGAAGCACCTCAGACACATGCTTGTTGCCAACACCAGACAGACCGACACACGCCTCTTGAACAACGTGCAATCAATCTACAAGGCGCATTTTGGAAATGGCTTATTGTGCCTGCTAGTGTCGTTGCTGTGTTAATGTCTTTCCAAATAGATATTAATCAGTTGCTATCTTTGCAGACCAATACCATTGAATGGCTAGGCGCTATCTTCGCGGTGATCACAATGTCGTTGTGGGCTATGACAAAAGAGCTTGGCGATTATCAGTCAACGGTCTCTGAAGATGAAAAAATTGTGGACTCGCATCCAATTCAAAAAGCGGCTCAAGACACAAACTTCGTCAGTGCTTGGGTGATCGTGGCGTTTCTGGCGTTTGAACTGACGACCTATTTTTCTGGACTCGACCTTGTAGAAACCTTTTCTCATTGGGGGATATGGATGCCATTAGCTGGCTTAGCCATTGGTATGCTACCTGGTTGTGGTCCGCAAATTTTAGTCACTAGCCTGTACATTTCTGGTGCAGCGCCACTTTCTGCGCAACTGGCCAATGCGATTTCTAACGATGGTGACGCCCTATTCCCCGCCATTGCAATGGCACCGAAAGCTGCTTTGGTCGCGACTATTTACTCGTCCATTCCTGCGTTTATTGTTGGATACGGGTATTACTTTTTATTCGAGTTCTAACGCTCAGAGCATCAAACGAGAAAGGAGCCGCAATAGGCTCCTTTCTTGATCTTGGTATTGGGCGATTTACTTCACGTTATGCTGTAACGATCGCTTTCGCATTGAGCCCTTTATCCACGCTCACCATTAACAACTGGCAAGGTTCTTGGTTTAGCTTTTCGCCTGTCCAGTAATCATACCAGTCCACCGGTTGATCAGACGTCAGCGTAAATTCCATCGCTCCGTAACTCGCATAATTAAACAAACAATGGAGGTCATTCTTCGTCGTTAGTTTTAAAAACGCGTGATTTAAACTCAAAGCGGTAAACTTTGCAGATTGTTGGTTACGTTGTTGACGTAACATGAGCTTAGACAGTGTCTTCTTAGCAAACGGTGTAATCTCAGGGAGCGGGTCACCAGACAGCAGCAAACCACCACTCGCTAATAACACCGTGCGATGAAATTCATACTCTTCTCTGGATGCAGATTGATTAGCTAATGAAGTGAACGTGGCGCAATCCGGGTCAATTTGCCACAATTTTCGATGCTGCCAACTACGGTAAAAGGTTTCTTTGGCTATCTGTTCGAATCGACGACTATGACGCTCTACATCGTCAGAAACACGCATTGCATCCACAAGCCCCAGAGATGGCCACATTGGCGCGTTGCAACCTAAAAGCCACGCATCACCAGCGCCTTTGGCAATCGCTTCCATTCCTAAGCGATACGCCTCAACGCCTGTAATACCAGATTGTTTACGAACACCTTTTAAGGTGCCCCAATAGTTCGCGTCTAGCTTGAACAACTCAACGCCCCACTCTTGTCTCATGACAGAGACTACATGCGTCAGATGGTCTTGCACTTCTGGGTTTGAGGTATCGAGTATGTACCAAGGCGTGCATCGCCAACCACCGTATGTGACATCTTCTGCTTTAAGTAAGCCACCACCCTTGTGGCGAACAAACCAATCTGGATGCTGTTTGAAGATCTCCGACTCAGGCTGTGCAATGAAAGGCGCCATCCAAATTGCCGGCTTTTTTCCTTTTGCACGGATGTTATGAATGAGCTCTTTTACGCCACCAGAAAACTTATCTGATGGGGTTAACCAATCGCCCATAAAGGCTTGATAGCCATCATCCAGAAGTACCCACTCTAGGTCTTCGAGCTTATCTTGCATACAATCTACGTTCTGCATGATGTTTTGTTCTGTCACGTCTGCGTAGTACGCGTACCACGAACACCAACCAACAGGCGCATCTTGTGTCACACCTTGGCGAACAGGATGATGCTCTGCAATCATCTCGCCATAGGTTTGATAAAGCTCGGACAGTGATTGACCGCAGAGTACCGCCACGGACTCAAGTTGATTACTTTCCCAATCCGCCACTTGAGTCAACTCACCATCAATTGCGGCTGATAAAACCCAATGCCCATCACGCAGTACAACATCAAAATAGCCTGCAAAGCGATGACATGATGTGAAGCCAAATAATGTGTAGCCAGCCGAGCCTTCCACCACTAAATAGTTGTAATAACGCTTAGGGGCATCTTTAGGATAGATTCGATAAGAAGGATTATTGTCTGGGCAGCGACCAATATCAACGGGGTGATTGATCGTTCCCGCCGTTTGCGCCAACATTTGAAAACCATCCCCAATTACGTTGGCCTCGTGCTCGTACAAAAACGGCATTTCGAATAACACTTCACGGTCGGTAAAGGTTTTATTGTGAAGACCGGCAAAAGAAAAATGTAATTGATTACCCTTGACTTCAACTTGGAAGTCATTGTTATTCACAGTGATCTCAGTGTGATTTGCCAATTGAATGCTCTGAGCCATAATGGGTCTACTCACTTAATTATTATTGTTTAGCTTGGCGCATTATCTCCTGCTTGTCTCACCCAATTCGTTACCATCATCACGAATACCAGTCTCGTTTAACGTTATGAAGTTACTATTGAGACAACGCTCACTGAAATTTTGATAAAAAAATACCAGCCCTGAGGCTGGTATTTCGATTTATGCAAACTGCACTAATTAAGCAACTTCGATCGGACCACCAAATGAAGTGACTGGTGGCACTTTACCTGTGAACTTCTCGAAGTCTACGATACATGTGTTCGCAGAAGTCGCCTGTGCAAGCTCAGAAGAACCGATGTCTTGCGTCAGCGTGTTAGGATCACCGTAGGTACAGATTGCGCCCTCTTTCTCGTTTAGAGGACCGTACCATGCACCTTCTTCGATACGAATAACGCCACGTGGGTAGCTGTCAGTCAAAACAGCACCAGCTAACAGCTGACCACGACCGTTGAATACACGTACCAAATCACCATCTTTGATGCCTTTTGCTTTGGCATCCGCTGGGTTGATGTAAACCGGCTCACGACCTTGTACCGCGTAAGTCGCGCGGAACTCTTCAGACTCACACATTTGAGAGTGAAGACGCTTATCTGGGTGGCAAGACTGCAACCAGAATGGGTATTTATCTGAACCAGGACCACCGTGTGAACGCTCTGATTTTTCGAACCACATTGGGTGCTCTTGACAGTGTTCGTAACCGTAACGGCCGATCTTACGAGACGTGATCTCGATGAAGCCAGACGGCGTACCTAGTGGGTTAAGCTCAGGGTCTTTACGGAAGTCCGCATGACGAACCCAAGGTTTACCTTTACCGAAGTCTAGTACGCTCTTCTCCCAGAACTCGTTGAATTCTGGCATTTCAAACTTACCTTCGTTCGCTTTTTTACAATCGTTGTAAAGGCTTTCGATCCATTCCATCTCGCTCATACCACGAGTGTATTCTTCGCGGCGACCAAAACGCTGAGTGAGTTCACTCATGATTTGGAAGTCAGGCTTAGATTGGAACAATGGATCAACTAGGCGATGCATCGCAATCAGACCTTTGTTCGAGTATGAACCGTATACGTCGATGTCGTTACGTTCCCATTGCGTACACGCCGGTAGAACGATATCTGAGAAACGACATGTCGCAGTCCAAGCAAACTCGATCGTTACAACCGTTTGAAGTTTGCGGAACGCTTTCTTCATGCGGTTACGATCTTGATGGTGGTGCCATGGGTTACAACCCGAGATAACCATCATCTTGAAGTCTGGCAGTTTCACTTTACCGCCGTTGTAGTTGATCTCTTTGCCAGGTTCTAGCAGACAGTCGATCCAACGTGCAACTGGGATAGTACGACTGTAGCCGTTAAAGTCGTTGTTATCCCACTTCGGTTTCATACCTTGGTCAAGGTTACGAGGGAAACCACCAGGGCCCGCGAAACCAGTAGAAGGCACACCGATACTTGAGTAATGGTGACCGTAAGAGATACCACCGCCAGGTAGACCGATTTGACCAACCATTGCAGCAACCACAGCCGCTGCCCAGTATGGCTGCTCACCGTGCTCTTGACGCTGGATACACCAACCCATCAGGATCTGTGTACGACCGCTGACTAGCATGCGTGCGAATTCACGGATCTTGTCCGCTTTCACACCACAAATCGCTGCTGCCCATTCAGGCGTCTTCTCTACTTTGTCTTTTGTCTTACCTTGAACGTATTGAATGAACTCTTCAAAGCCGAGACAGTAAGTATCAATGAACTTCTTATCGTACAGGTTTTCGTTGTACAACACGTGTGCCACAGCGAGCATGAACGCTACGTCTGTCAGCGGGTTGATGTACAAGTGATCGTTCTCTAAGTAGCGCTGAGTTTTGTTCTTCACTGGGTCTACAGATAGAACGTTGATCTCACCTTTCGCCACTTTTTCTTTTAGTTGTGCAAGGTACTTAAACGACTCATGCGTTTCACAGTTCCAACCTACTTGAAGGTTTTTCACTGGGTCGTTAGCCCAAAGAACGATGTTGTCAGAGTTTTCTAGGATCTCAGACCAAGACGTACCTTGTGCGTACACTTCGGTTGAACCTAGCACGTACGGCATAATGGTTTGACCTGCACCCGTCGAGTAGTCACCTACTTTAGTGATGAAGTTGCCGTGCATACCTACTGCACGTTGCATGTGCGCTGTACAGTTGTTAAATGAACCCGTTTGGTTCCAACCTGTTTGACCTGCATGCAGCGCCCATGGGCCGTAGTCTTTTTGAATACGTTCTAGTTCGCGATAAAACAAATCTAGCGCTTCATCCCAAGTTACTCGGATGAAACGGTTGTTACCACGAGTATCCGCGCTGTATTTGTGTTTCTTCAACCAATCTAGACGAACCATTGGGTAACGCACACGTGAAGGGCTGTAGATAATACCCTTGATGCCGTTCAACATTTCTGTTGGGTTTTTGTCTAGCTCTAGCGGCTTGATCTCTTGAACTTTACCCGCGTAGATGTGGGCGCGGAACGCGCCCCAGTGAGAACCGGTTACTTTCCAAGTACCTGTCGTCTCAACGGCATTTGCAGAGGCGGACGCCAATAAGCTAGGACCAATTACTGACGCTGCACTTGTGGTTGCTACACCTTTAAGAAAACTTCTTCGTGTAATAGCCATTTAAAATTACTCCAATCCGACGCTTATTAGTGGTGACCTTCAGCATAATCTGAAGAGTGTTTCTGTAGATACTTCAAGATCAGTGCTTCACTGTCTGTATCTAGGTTAACGAACGCCAACATACCGTCGAACATACCTGGCCAGGTGTTCGCGTCGAAGTGCGCTTCCGCAGGTTGAGTGTGACATACAGAACAATTGGTCTTGTAGGCTTCACGAGATTTTTCCCAAACAGGATTGATGTCGTTCAGCATAGACTCTTTCTTAATCCATACTTTCGCCGCTACTTTTTCCCAAGGAAGGCCTGTTAACTCATCCACTTTTTTCTCACCAGTCGTCACAATGTTGCTGTCTGTTGCTGCTTCTTTCATCAGAGACGCAGTCGCAATGTTCTTACCGAAGTCTTCTTGAATTACACGACCAAAACCTTTTGCTTTGCGCCAACCGTCAATTTCGATCTCAACAAACTCGCCTTTGTCTTCAAGAACTTTAACGGTCGATGCAGGATTAAGAAGACCAGCTTCTTTACTGCCTTGCGCATCAAAGTAAATTGGTAGGTGACGAACGCTCACGAGTTGCTGACCAACGCCGTAATCAGTGTTAGAAGTCATACCCTCTAGATCACCCACGATACCGCCAATGTTTTCCATGCCTGCTGGTAGGTTGTGCGCAATACCCTTGTGACAGTCAACACAGCTTTGATCTTTCTCAGCGGCTTGCTTCATTTGGATACGAGCCGTAGGAGACATTTGCTCGAAATCCATCGATTCGTAGTTGTGACAGTTTTTACACTCCAGAGATTTGTTTGCCGAGAAACGATCCCATTCGTGTTTAGCAAGTTCGATACGACGCTCTTCGAACACACCCGGTTCGTCGTAGTTGCCAAATACTTGTGCAAATACTTCTTTAGAAGCTTGCATCTTACGAGCGATCTTATCTGTCCAGTTATGTGGAACGTGACAATCAGGGCAGGTAGCACGAACACCAGAGTGGTTTTTCCAGTGCACCGTTTCTTGTAGCTCAACGTACACGTTGTCACGCATTGTGTGACAACTAATACAGAATTCTTCTGTGTTGGTTGCTTCTAGAGCGGTGTTAAAGCCACCCCAAAAGATAACACCAGCAATAAAGCCGCCCATAGTCAGCACACCTAGGCTGATATGTACAGCTGGGCGCGTCATGGTACGCCACAGTTTAATGATTAATGATTTCATTATTTGCTCTCTTAAAATCTTTTCAAAAGTGTGGTTATGAGCTCACTGGCTTACATGCCGTGCGCGCCTGGAGGTCCAAAGAAGAAGACTTGCAACATCCAAACGATGAACCCGTAGCCGCCAACAAAGGCCACACTCAGAATTGGGAAGAGAACAACTGCAATGAAGAGGAACGACTTCCACTCCAGGGAGCGTTTTTCACCACTCTCAATTTTATTAACATCACTCATACATTTGCCTATTTTGTATCTAGTGTTATTGAAAAGCCCGCGTAACCAAGCTTAAGTTTTTTACAATCTCTAATGGAAAATGTTAGACCATACTAATAGTAGGGTTCAATCAAATAAGCGACCTCAGACCTTGTAATTCAACACTTTTTTGAGCTCATCCAGAGATATGATGGATTGATGTTATTTATTAAAAAACATGAACAGATGTGACAAAATAAGTCTTTTAAGGAGTTGTTAAATAACCAACATTTAAGAAACATCGATCACATTTAAATCGTAATTACCATGCCATAAATCGACTTAAAAACTCCGAAAAAGATAACCGTTTGTAAACAAAATGCTGCGTATTAATGTCGAAAATAGCACTCAAGATTTACTTTAAGAACAGCAAAAAGTGCACGTAGTGGTTCATATAAAGGGGAGGCTTAGATACAATTATTCGCGTATTTTCAAGGAGCGATTATGGACAACGTGGTGGATATAAGCTGGGTCAAACTGGCACTGTTTGGTTTGATTTTATTGGTCCCCTTCTTTATCAATGCCCGCTACAAATTAGGGATAGCAAAAGACACCATAATCAGTGTTATCCGAATGACACTTCAGCTCATATTGATTGGCGTGTATTTAGAATATCTTTTTCAATTAAACAGCTTACTTGTCAATATACTTTGGCTTGCCATCATGCTACTGATTGGTGCCAGCTCAATTGCGGGAAAAGCTCGCTTACCTAAAAAGCCACTTATGCTTCCGCTACTAACGGGCCTTACCTGTGGTCTAATACCACTTCTGATAGCAATTACAGCAGGCTTAGTGCAACCATCCCCTATTTACAATGCGCAGTACATGATCCCACTTGCTGGTATGTTATTGGGTAACAGCTTGAGTAGTAATATCATCGCTCTTCAGAATTTGTTTACGGCTTTTGAGCAGAGACAAGCAGAATATGAGGCTGCAATCTCACTTGGAGCCTCTCCTCGCTACGCATCCTTCCCCTTCATTCAGGAGGCTCTTAGAAAGTCCCTTGCCCCGACTTTAGCTTCTATGGCCACTACAGGGCTGGTTACCTTACCGGGTATGATGACCGGTCAAATTCTAGGTGGCGCGAGCCCGATGGTTGCGATTAAATACCAGTTAGTAATTATGCTGGCTATTTTCGTCATGTTGAGTGCCTCCGTAACCATAACGTTAGAAATGACATTGCGCTGGGTACAAACCAAAGAAGGCCGAATAAAGATAAAAATCGAGCAACCCGAATCGACCAAAACTCATGGTTAGCTGGCGCTTGTGGGTAAAGACCGTTAAACAACTTATATTGCCAAGTCGAACATACTTATAACTGAATAACTCAACTATTCTTCGAGCACTCATCAAGACGCTTTCAGATGAAAAGTCAGGCAGAATTCTTTTTGATATAAGCCTCTAATTTTATGAAATTTTCTTTGCAAGTTTAGATACGCACGACCTTTGATACAGGTTATCCACAGAAAATGTGGATAAGCCCCCAAAACCCATACGCAACCAGAAACATAGCAACATAAGTGATCAATCGAATCGTCATGCATTGATCACGTGACTGACATGTTCTAATTTTAAAGTAAAGGCAGTGACCACAAACTTGGAGAGACGTACATGGATGTCTTAATGATCAAAGAAAATTACGATGAACTCCTGTCCGATGCACCTCTGGATTGGCTCGTTCAAGAACCAAAGGAAGTAACTTCTCATTGGCTCCCAACCGATTTTGGCATCAACGAAGAGTTGATTTAACATGACTCGACTTATTTGACATTTGCAGAGACAAATAAAAAGAAAGGCGAACCATCTGGTTCGCCTTTCTTGTGATCTTCTAAACTTATCGCAAATGGTTATCTTCATCGCGTAGATAAATCATCCAATACCACATGCCAACAAATACGCCACCACCAATAATGTTTCCTATCGTAACAGGAATTAGGTTGTTTACGATGAACCCCATCATGTTTAAGTCCGCGTAGTTTGCAATATCTGCCCCTGTCATTTGCCAAAACGCTTCTGGCGCAAAGTACTTAATACCAATCGCCATAGGTACTTGGAACATGTTCGCAATACAGTGCTCAAAACCTGCCGACACGAACATAGCCACAGGCAAAATCATGACCGCTATTTTATCTGTCAATGTTCGCCCACTAAACGTCATCCAAACTGCAATACAAACTAATACGTTACACATAATGCCAAGCGCAACAGCAGCAAAGAAACCATGATGTAATTTGTGTTGGGAGATCGCCATCGCGTTAAGACCAACTTGGCCATGATCAAACATATATTGCTTGGTAACTAGCATACAGGCCACGAGCAAAATGGCCCCAACCATATTGCCAAAGTAAACCACCAACCAGTTTTTGATAAGTGCTTGCCAAGAGATTTTTCCACTCGCACGCGCAACTAGTGTCAGCACAGAGCTAGTGAAAAGCTCGCCGCCAGTAACCACCACCAAAATCAAACCAAGGCTAAATGCCAGACCACCAATGAGTCGTGTAATGCCCCAAGGCAGCTCGCCTGCGCCTGTCGTTACCGTGGTATAGAAGATGAAAGCAATACCAATATGAAGCCCCGCAGAAATGGCGAGCAGAAAAGATTTGATTGGAGCTTTCGTTGCTTTGCCTACCCCCACTTCAGCCGCGCGTTCCGCAGCTTGTGGCGGTAATAGTGAGTCAAACTGATTAAAGTTCATTCTGGTGTAACATTTAGAAACATTTAAAGAGGCGCGGATAATCGCTCTATTTCCCTATTTTTTCAAGTGCTATTTGGCGTGTTTACTAAAATCGTTGTTATTGGGAGATCAAGCAATAAATAGCGCCTATCATTCGCTACCGTAAGTATCATTGATACTTAACAAGTATTCGGCCTTTCGAACAAAGATCCTGCGTTATATCAGCCTGATAGCGCCATACTTAACACTTCTTGTCGTTGAATGTTGCCCAACGCTACTTTTCAGACTAGCTTGGTAAAAAAAGCGCAAAGGAATCATTTATGAAATATTCAGCTGAACATATCGCCGAATTGAATCTACTTCTTCAGTTCGACCTAAGTAGTGCTGCAACTGGTATTAAAGTTCATACAGACGCGTCAGAAGAAATGCAGGCAGCCGTTGCTCGTCTATATAAGAAGCAACTTTGTACACAGCCTGACGGTGGTTATCTAACAGACGAAGGCATTGAAGTTGCAGAACATGCAGATAAGATTTTGAGAGTTCTGTCTGTGTAATTTGAACAAAAAACGCCACCGAACTCGGTGGCGTTTTTTAGTCCTATATTTTTCCTGTCGATGCCTGTGGCAATAATCGCTTTTTCATTTTGCTAAATGGTTGAACCTTGTCATACAACCAGTTAAAACCAGTGGCATAAAATAGGAAGAAAACGAGGAAGCCGGCTTCCAGCATCAGAGCTTGAAGAAGCGTAATTTCTAAGAACCAGGCAATCACAGGTAGAGAGATAAAGATCAATCCTCCCTCGAAACCAATAGTGTGTCCAAGCCGCATCGCTAAACTTCGCTCAGCTCGATTATCACCAAACCACTTATCAAAATACAAGTTGTAGATGTAGTTCCATATCACGGTATACATGCTCAACCCGACCCCAACCAACGCGAGATCACTAGAACCCTTTCCAGTGATCAATGAAGCCGCTGGTACAATAATCGCGAGTGCGATTAACTCAAAAAGTACTGCATGAAAAATTCGTTCGTTACGAGTCATATTTCTCTGTCCAAATAGTTCTACTCAATGCTTAGAATTTTATCTATCATTTAGATAACCAAAAGTTAGATACCATCGGTTTAAGCGATATGTTTACCATCGAACAACTGCAAGCTTTCATTGCTACATCAGAAGCAGGATCATTTTCAGGAGCAGCTAGAAAACTGGGGCGAGCTCAATCTGTAGTGAGCCAGCACATCATGAATATGGAGATCGACTGTGGTGTTGAGCTTTTCGATCGATCAGGCAGGTACCCTAAATTAACTGAGAATGGCCTCGCGCTCGTACCTTATGCACAAGCAACAATCAGCCAACTCGACCGCCTAAACAATAGGGCATCGCAGCTCTTTTCCACGCCAACGAACAAATTAGTCTTAGCTATTGATGAAGGGATTCCTCTGACTCGCTTGCCGGATGTGCTAAAGAAGTTAGAGCAACGCTTTCCACACTTACAAGTTGAATGCTTAACGGCTTCAAGCCCTGATATCATTGAATTGGTTAAGTCGGAACGCGCCACGACTGGGATTATTTTGAGTGATTTACAAATGCCAAGACACATCGATTTCACCAATCTTGGCAATATTGCATTTGATGTCTATGTCTCTTCAACACATCCTTTAGCAAAGCAGCAAATCACTCACATTGATCAACTAAAACAACATCGTCAATTGGTCATACGATCCAAAAGTGCAGAGCCATGTGGTCTCAATCAAGCATTTAGCCCAGATATCTGGTACGCTGATAACTACTATATTTTGTTGGAATTGGCGAATAAAGGGTTTGGTTGGTGCTTTCTACCACAGCATTTAGTCGCGTATTCACCTAATACATTAAAAAAGGTTGGGGATGATTTCACAAAACTGGCTTGGCAAGTCAATGTTGACCTTATTCAGCACCAGAAATGGCATTCAGATCCCCTCCATCAACAAGCCAAAGCAGAACTGCTCAACCTATTCGGGCAGACATAAGTAAGTAGGAAGACCCAAATGGCAAATACATTGATCGTAGGTGCAGGCTGGCTCGGAACTCCGCTAGCAGAAACATTGATGAAAGATGGACACTATGTTGTCGTCACTCGTCGTAGCCAAACTCGATTAAAAGAGTTACCCACCTCATTAACTCACTCCGCATTGTTCGATTTCAATCAATTGAACGCCACAGCACGGCTAGATGAGTTGCTCAAACAGCATCAAATTACGCACGTTATCGGTGCTTTTCCTCCAGGGTTTCGTAAAGGACGCGGTCAAGAATATGCCCAGCAATGGCAAATACTTGCCAACGCAGCTAAGCAAAACAACGTTGAAAAACTTCTCATGATCAGCTCTACCACGGTTTACCCTAACCTTGCTTCCGATATGGAAGAAGCTGACGCGTCACTCTCTTTAGCAGCCGAAAGCCCTTATTTCTCTGATAATGCACGTATTATGCTTCAAGCAGAGCAGCATGTTATCGACTCGAATATTAGCTTTGTTATTCTACGTTGTAGCGGATTAATCGGGCCAGATAGACACCCATCTCGCTTTGCAGCAAGGCTTCAACAAGTTAGTCGTAAAGCACCAGCTAATATGCTTCATCAAGATGATGCTGTCTCGGCTGCGAAATTTGCCTTAGGCAATTTAAGCAACCAAGTCATTAATGTGACGACACCTCATACTGTCAGCAAGGCTGAGTTCTACCAAGCTGCCATAAACAAAATCGGAAGTGAGATACCTCTTCCACCCGTCACAGAGCAAGCTGACAAGCGTATTCTTGCTGACAAACTACTCTCACTTGGTTATCGATTTCACTTCAATTCAACTTTGGATGCGCTATGAGACTCTATAGACATATAGAAACGCTTTGGGATTACATGCAACTCAAACATAAACTGAAGCCTGCGGACTGTTTGTTTGTGATGTGCAGTAATGATGTGCGTGTAGCGGAGCACGCTGCCAAGCTCTACCACCAAAAGTTGGCACCTTTGATTGTATTTTCAGGGGGTGAAGGTCGCTTCACAGATGGACTGTTTGAAAAAAGCGAAGCAGAAACCTTTGCCGAGATTGCAAAGATGTCGGGCGTTCCAAGTGAAGCAATTTTGCTCGAAACTGAATCCACAAACAGTGGAGAAAATGTTCGCTTTACTGAGCAACGATTAAAAGAGGAAGGAAAACAGTGTTTCTCGTTTATTCTGGTACAAAAACCGTTTATGGAGCGTAGAGCAATCGCGACATTTGAAAAACAGTGGCAGTCACCCTACACTCAGCTCCAAGTAAGCTCTGCGGCTCTTCCATTTTTTGAATACATTAATGAAGACATGCCATTAATGATGGTGCTAGAAGCACTAATGGAAGATTTCTCTCGCGTAAAAAGCTATCCAGAGAAAGGATTTCAAACCAAGCAGAACATCCCTCATCAAGTTGAATCTTCTTACCAGGTTTTACTCGAGCGGTTTGGTTTTGACTTAGGCTAGCTTTTTCTAACCGACAACAAAAAGCCACCAAGTACGGTGGCTTTTCTGTATCAATACGGCTTATTTACCGAGCGCTTCTTTGTAATGTTGGCGGCATACGGAGACATACTTATCGTTACCGCCGATCGCAACTTGATCGCCTTCTTTAATTGCCACGCCGTGTTCATCGGTACGAATAACCATATTCGCTTTGCGGCCACAATGGCAGATTGTTTTGAGCTCAACCAGCTTGTCTGCCCAAGATAATAGATACTTACTGCCTTCAAAAAGTTCGCCTAGAAAATCGGTGCGAAGGCCGTAACACAATACTGGAATATGCAACTTATCAACGACTTCAGTAAGTTGATAAACTTGTTCTTTCGACAAGAACTGACACTCATCAACAAGAATACAGTGACGTTTTTCAACCTCATTCAGACCTGCGATCTCTTGATACAAATTGGTATCCTGACGAAATAAATGTGCGTCAGATTGAAGACCAATACGAGAGCTCACTTTACCGACACCAAAACGATCATCTAGCGCAGCCGTAAAAATAACTGGCGTCATGCCGCGTTCTTGATAGTTGAAAGAGGATTGAAGAAGCGTTGTTGATTTACCCGCATTCATTGCTGAGTAATAGAAATACATCTGAGCCACAGAGCATTACCTAAAGTTAAAGTTTTAATTTATGGAAATGGAAAATAAAAGGGCTGAATTATCAGCCCTTTAAAAATGAAAATTCAATTACTTACGACGCCACGTTGTGCCTTCTGGACCATCTTCCAGAACAATGCCCATTTCGGTCAGCTTGTCACGAGCCATATCTGCATTCGCCCAATCTTTCGCAGCGCGAGAGTCATTACGTAGCTTGATCAGAGCTTCGATTTCAGCCACTTCATCATCGTTACCCGCATCACCTTTTAGGAAGGCTTCAGGATCTTGGTGAAGAATACCGATCACGTCAGCTAGTTCACGCATTAGCGCACCGAGTTCGCTCGCTTTCTCTAGGTTTTCTGTCTTCAGACGGTTAACTTCTCGCGCCATGTCGAACAGTACTGAGTAAGCTTCTGGTGTGTTGAAGTCATCGTTCATCGCTGCAGTGAAGCGAGATACGTATTCTTCACCACCAGCAGGCGCAGCGTTTAGGTCTAAACCACGTAGAGATGTGTACAGGCGCTCAAGCGAAGCACGTGCTTGGTTTAGGTTATCTTCGCTGTAGTTTAACTGGCTACGGTAGTGACCAGACATTAGGAAGTAACGCACTGTTTCAGCATCGTAGTGACCAAGAACGTCACGGATAGTAAAGAAGTTACCTAGAGATTTAGACATCTTCTCACGGTCTACCATTACCATGCCGCTGTGCATCCATGTGTTCACGTATTGTGTATCGTGTGCACAGCATGATTGTGCGATTTCATTTTCATGGTGTGGGAACTGAAGGTCAGAACCACCGCCGTGAATGTCGAAGTGGTTACCTAGGATTGAAGAGTTCATTGCTGAACACTCAATGTGCCAACCTGGACGACCAGGACCCCATGGTGACTCCCACGTTGGTTCACCCGGCTTTGACATCTTCCAAAGTACAAAGTCTAGAGGGCTGCGTTTTGCTGTTTCGATATCAACGCGCGCGCCAGCTTGAAGCTGATCAAGGTCTTGCTTAGAAAGCTTGCCGTATTCGTTGAATTTACCTACTTCAAACATTACGTCACCGTTATCTGCAACGTATGCAAAACCGCGCTCGATTAGCTTCTCAACCAATTCGATGATTTCAGCAATAAACTGTGTCGCACGAGGTTCAACGTCCGGACGTTTCATGTTCAGCGCATCAAAATCAGCGTGCATTTCACCAATCAAACGCTCAGTCAATGAATCGCAAGACTCACCATTTTCTGCGGCACGTTTGATGATCTTATCGTCGATATCTGTGATGTTACGTACAAACGTCAGATCGTAGCCCAAGTAGCGAAGGTAACGTGATACAACGTCAAAAGAGACGAAAGTACGACCGTGACCAATGTGACAGAGATCGTAGATGGTAACTCCACAGACATACATACCGACTTTGCCAGCTGTAATTGGTTTGAATTCCTCTTTCTGTCTTGTGAGTGTGTTATATATCTTTAACATGATCTCTATCTATGATTGTGAATGAATAAAAGAAGATGAGTATATCAACTCCAACCTAGTTAGGTAATAGCAATTAACCGATAAAACGATAATCGGCTAAACTTCAAGCACAAAACGAAGAATTTCCTCTTCCTGAGTTTTTAAAGCACTAGAACTTAGGCTAGAATCTCGGGCTCAACACAACACAGTAAAGGAAAGTAGCATGATCACCCTTCACACTAATTTTGGTGACATCAAGATTCAACTAAACGAAGAGAAAGCGCCAGAGACAAGCGCAAACTTCCTTCAGTACTGCCGCGACGGTTTCTACGACAACACGCTTTTCCACCGTGTTATTGACGGCTTCATGATCCAAGGTGGTGGTATGGAGTCTGGTCTACGTGAAAAAGCGACTCGTGCACCTATCAAGAACGAAGCAAACAACGGCCTAAGCAACAAAGTGGGTACACTTGCTATGGCACGTACTATGGAGCCGCATTCAGCAAGCTCTCAGTTCTTCATCAACGTAAACAACAACACATTCCTAGACTTCCGTAGCGAAAGCCTAGATGGTTGGGGTTACTGTGTGTTCGGTGAAGTAATCGAAGGCATGGACATCGTAAATAAGATCAAAGGCGTTAGCACTGGTTCTTACGGCATGCACCAAGACGTACCTCTAGAAGACGTAGTAATCACTGGTACAACAATTGAAGAGTAATTCTTAGGAATTATTTTTAAAAGATAAGTTAATGGGGAGGCATAGCTTCCCCTTATTTCTATGACGACATTATTTATTTCCGATCTTCACCTTACCCCATCACGTCCTGATATCACGGAATGTTTTGTGACGTTCATGCGAACAGAAGCAACAAAAGCTGATGCACTTTATGTACTCGGCGATCTGTTTGAGTTCTGGATTGGTGACGATGACAACACCCCTTTTGCAGACCAAATCCGCGCAGAATTTAAAGCACTGACGGATGCGGGTGTGCCAACTTTTTTCATCCAAGGCAATCGAGATTTTTTACTCGGCAAACGCTTTTGCAAAGAAACCGGTATGACATTACTCGACGATGTCTGCACGATTGATCTTTATGGTCAAAAAGCCGTAATCCTACATGGCGATACGCTCTGCATTGACGATGTGAAATACCAAGAGTTTAGAAAAACCGTTCACAAGCCATGGCTACAATGGTTGTTTAACCGTATTCCTTGGTTCATTAAGAAGAAAATTGTCTCAAAAGTTCAATCCGATATTCGTGATGATAAAATGAGCAAGTCATTAGATATCATGGACGTCAACCAAAATGAGGTCGAGAAAGTAATGTCTCAGAACTGCGTCAACTTAATGATTCATGGTCACACACATCGCCCGAACACACATTTTTTTGACGTTGATGGCGTTAAAAAGACCCGAATTGTTTTAGGGGATTGGTATACGCAAGGCTCAGTTTTAAAAGTAAATTCTGATAGTTTTGACCTACAAACGAGACCGTTCATACAGAATTTGCGTTAAGCATGTAGAGCGTGTAGAAGATTCACGCTCAAGTCGTAGATATTTTGTAAAAAATCGCTATTATCATAATACTAAGTTAAACAGAACGAAGTACCTAATTGAAGTATTCTTACGTAGCTCGCCAACCGATTCTGGATAGAGAAAAACGAACCATAGGTTACGAACTCCTCTTTCGAGACGGCCCTAAAAATACCTTCCCTGAAGTAGAACCAGAGCTGGCTACTAGTCGACTGCTATCCGATCATTTTTTATCGACGCATTACAACACATTAGGAAACAAACTTGGCTTTGTTAACTTTCCGCATCAAAGCTTGGTGAACTTGGTCCCAACTTTGTTTCCTAAAGAATCTCTCGTCATTGAAGTCCTTGAAGACTGCGAACCGACAGAAGAACTGTTAGAAGCCATCAAGCACCTTCATGAGTGCGGATACAAAATTGCTCTGGATGATTTTGTTCCGACGAAAGCTTGGAAGCGCTTTCTTCCATACGTTTCCATGATCAAGTTTGATATTAGACTTGTGCCGATCAAGAAAGCTGCCATTTTTATTCAGGCGTTGAGCCCATTTAAAATCGACTTTCTTGCGGAAAAGGTAGAGACCTATGAAGAGTTTGAGCAAGCTC
The DNA here is from genome assembly GCF_033338695.1 of Vibrio sp. Vb1166. NCBI lineage: Bacteria > Pseudomonadati > Pseudomonadota > Gammaproteobacteria > Vibrionales > Vibrionaceae > Vibrio > Vibrio sp. Vb1166. The sequence goes on from NZ_JAWOTE010000002.1 coordinate 281,362, forward strand.
TAGAAGCCGGTTTTAACTATTTTCAAGGGTATTTTTTTAGCAAACCTGAGATGATCCAGAAAAAACGGTTGAACCCCGCGTTTCTTACCGTCATCCAACTTTGTAAAGAGATTGCAGATAAGCCCATCGACTTCAATGAGGTTGAACGTCTGTTTTCGATTGATGTGACGCTGTCATACAAGCTGCTTACTTACGTAAATTCAGGATATACATTAACGACTAAGATCAAATCGTTCAGACAGGCGCTTATTTATCTGGGTGAAGAGCGACTACGACGCTTTATTTCCTTAGTTGCAATTGCCTCCGTTCAAGAAGATAAACCTGACTCTCTTTACTCTTTAGCGATTCAGCGTGCACGAATGTGTGAACTGCTACTTAGTCAAATGAACACTAGGTATGACCCTGGGCAGGCTTTTTTGACAGGCATGTTTTCTTTGCTCGGATCTTTGCTCGATCAACCGCTCTCGGATGTCATTGAAGATATCCCCGTTGACGAAGATATAAAACTCGCATTAACCAGTCGAAAAGGCGTACTTGGTCACTTACTTTCGATGACGATCGCCTACGAACAAGCGGACTGGGAGTTAGCCGAGCGATATTGCACCGTTCTTAAATTAACCGAACCTCAATTAGCAGACGCTTTTAATCAATCGACGGAATGGGCTCAAGAACTGCTGTCTCAAACGCCCTAAACGGCTATAATGCCCCAAAGAATACCTGCGACCTCACTTATGTGGGGTTGTTTGTTTTTACCGCTTAATTAATCGAGATTTCATTTTATGGCTTCTTCTTGTCCTTGCGGCTCTAACCGCACCTACCAACAGTGTTGTGAAATTGCCCACAATAACCACGCTGACGTCACCACTCCGGAGCAGCTAATGCGCTCTCGTTACAGCGCGCATGTGTCAGGTCTAGTGGATTACGTGGTGAACACATACCACCCAAGCTGTAATGCAGAAGAGCAACGTGAAGGCATTGCCCAATCTATCGACAGCGATTGGTGCAAGCTTGAGGTAGTGAAAGCTGAAGCGGGTTGTAACGAGAATGAAGGTTTTGTTGAATTCAACGCTTACTTTGACGAAGACGGCAAACGCTACTGCATGACAGAGCGTTCTCGCTTTGTAAAAGAAAATGGGCTTTGGTACTACATTGACGGCACGTTTCCAGAAGAAGAGCTAGAAGAAGAACCAGAACAAGATCCTCGCCTAAACCAACCAGTGAGTAGCCTAAAAGTAGGTCGTAACGACCCGTGTATCTGTGGAAGCGGTAAGAAATTTAAGAAGTGTTGTGGGTAAGATCATCCACTCCTAGCTTATTGAGCTCGATTTAATTGGATTCTTGACTTCGCCTAGGTTCGTTGGAGTGACGTGAATATATGTACCTATTTGAAGTAAATAACTCTACTGCAAGTACCATTAGAAAATATACCGTCATTCTGAACAGCGAGGGACGAGCGTGATTCAGAATCTAATCGCCACCAGCACTGTTGCCGGTTTTTGCCCCGAATCAAGAACACTAAAGTAAAAAGCCCCTAGGCTCGAGAGCATAGGGGCTTTCACTTATCGCAAGCTTACTTATGACGCTCTTTCAGTTTATTCACTACGTCATTCATCGATAAGCCTTGGTCTTGAAGCAATACCATTAAGTGATAAATCAAATCTGCAGATTCACACACTAACTCCGCCTTATCGCCCGACGTCGCCGCAAGCGCGACTTCAACGCCTTCTTCGCCCACTTTTTGCGAAATACGCTTGGTGCCACGGGCATAAAGACTGGCAGTATAAGAGGAATCTGGGTCGGCACTCTTGCGGGCAGCCAATAGCTGCTCAAGTTGATGAAGCCACACCATTTGTGACTCCTCTTGAGGGTCCACATCCCAGCAAGTTGTGTTACCCAAGTGACACGTAGGACCAATGGGATTCACTTTCACCAGTAGCGTATCGTTGTCGCAATCGAGCTGCATGTTCACTAGTTGCAATACGTTGCCGGAGGTCTCACCTTTCGTCCAAAGACGCTGCTTGGTACGAGAGAAAAACGTCACTTGACCTGTTTCGCCCGTTTTTGCCAACGCATCTTGGTTCATATAACCCATCATCAGCACTTGGCTTGATTGGAAATCTTGTACGATAGCAGGTACCAGACCATCCACCTTTTCCCAGTTGATTCGCTCAACTAGCGAACTTACTTCGGCGGCTTTCACACTCATAGTCGTACCTCAATGCCTTGTTGTTTCAAATACTGCTTTAGTTCACCAATATTGATGACTTGTTTGTGGAATACCGATGCGGCAAGCGCGCCATCCACATTTGCTTTTTGGTAGGCTTCTGCGAAATGCTCCATAGCACCTGCCCCACCCGATGCAATCAATGGCACGTTACACACTTCACGCACCATGTTAAGTTGTTCAATATCGTAACCGTTACGTACGCCGTCTTGGTTCATCATGTTCAGTACGATTTCACCAGCGCCACGCTTTTGTACTTCTTGCACCCAATCACGCGTTTCCCATTGGGTCGCTTTGGTGCGTTCTTCATCACCAGTAAACTGGTAAACCTGATACTTGCCCGTCTCTTTGTCGTAGTATGAATCGATACCAACGACGATACATTGCACACCAAACTTATCAGCAAGGTCAGTAATCAACTGAGGGTTCGCCAAGGCAGGAGAGTTAATAGATACCTTATCTGCACCAAACTCAAGAATGCGCGCCGCGTCCTCTGCTGATTTAATGCCACCAGCCACACAGAACGGAATATCAATCACTTCTGCAACGCGAGCCACCCAACTTTTATCAACGACACGCCCATCACTTGAAGCGGTAATATCGTAGAACACAAGCTCGTCAGCGCCTTCTTCAGCATAACGCTGTGCCAGAGGAACGATGTCGCCAATGATTTCGTGGTTGCGGAACTGGACGCCCTTCACCACTTGTCCATCACGAACATCAAGACATGGAATTATTCGCTTTGCCAGCATGCAAATGCCTCCTCTGCTGTGAATTTACCATCTAACAGCGCACGACCAACAATCACACCAGCCACACCGCTGCCTTTTAGCGCTTCGATATCTGCTAATGAGCCAATGCCACCTGAAGATTGAAACTGCACTTGTGGGTACTGTTTACATAGGTCGACATAAAGCTCTACGTTTGAGCCTTCTAGCGTACCGTCACGAGAAATGTCCGTACAAAGCACGTGCTGCAAACCTACCGTCAGGTAATCGTTGATCAGAGCTTCGATAGTCACGCCTGAATCTTCTTGCCAACCAGAAATCGCTACTTTACGTGTGCCGTCTTGATCGATGTTGATGTCTAGCGCGAGAACGATTTTCTCTGCACCGTATTTTTCCATCCAACCTTTCACAAGCTCTGGCTGTTTTACTGCTGTTGAGCCAACGACAACACGCTGAGCCCCCGCTTCTAGCAGATCAATCACGTCTTGCTCTGTGCGCACTCCGCCACCGATTTGGATGTTCGCTGGCGTGCTTGCTAGTAGCTTTGCAATTAAATCAAGTTGACGTGCTGTCGTGTCTTTCGCGCCAGTTAAATCCACCAAGTGCAGCCAGTTAGCACCAGCTTGGTGGTACAAGTTGAACTGCTCTGCTGGGTCGACTTTGTACTCAGTTACTTGGCCGTAATCACCTTGATAAAGGCGAACCACCTGTCCTTCAATTAAATCAAGAGCTGGAATAATCACACTAAATCCCTTTTATAATTCTAAGAAGTTTTGAATAAGCTTCGCGCCCGCTTTTGAAGAACGCTCAGGGTGGAATTGCACGCCGTAATAGTTACCGCTTTGTACTGCTGCTGTGAACGGGTTGCCGTATTCACATTCCGCAATCGTGTAATCCCCAACAGGCATCGCAAAGCTGTGCACGAAGTAGAAATACTCTCCTTCTTCAATATCTTTGAAAAGTGGATTACCTGCTTTTGCAGAGACCGTGTTCCACCCCATATGCGGCAACGGCAAATCGCCAGTTTGTAGTAGCTTCACTTCGCCATCACAAAGTCCAAGACACTCAACTAACTCGTCGGCTTTCTGCCCTTTCTCTTGAGACACTTTGCCCAACAGTTGCATGCCTAAACAGATACCTAGTAATGGCTTTTCTACCTGTTTTACCAAGCTGATCAGATCGCGCTCTTCTAGGTTTTTCATCGCTTCGCTGGCGGTTCCCACCCCCGGTAGGAATAGCTTATCTGCCGACAATACGACTTGCGGATCTTTTGAAATAGTTACGTCATAGCCTAGGCGTTCAATAGCAAACTTCACCGAAGATACGTTGGCACAGCCAGTATCGATAATGACAACTTTCTGTTCTGTCACTGTTTTTCTCCTTGCTAAGGTTAACCTTAAAGCACGCCTTTACTACTTGGTAGCTCAGTGCCTTCTACTTTGATTGCTTGGCGCAAAGTACGACCAAACGCTTTAAACAAGCTTTCAATGATGTGGTGATCATTGTTGCCCGCAGAAGACAGGTGCAGCGTACACGCTAGGGTGTCAGTCAGAGAGCGGAAGAAGTGAACTACCATCTCTGTTGAAAGATCACCCACTTGCTCACGGCTGAATTGCGCGTCGAACTTAAGGTAAGGACGACCAGATAGGTCTAGTGCGCATTGTGCCAAACACTCATCCATTGGAAGGCTAAAGCCAAAGCGACCAATACCACGCTTGTCACCCAGTGCTTCTTTCAACGCTTGACCCAACGCAAGAGCGGTATCTTCTACCGTGTGGTGATCATCAATGTGCAGGTCACCTTCCACTTTGCACACCATTTGGAATCCACCGTGCGTCGCGATTTGATCCAGCATGTGGTCGAAGAAACCAAGACCAGTTGAGATGTCATTGCCGCCATGCTCATCAAGGTTAACTAATACTTTGATGTCTGTTTCTTTTGTGGTGCGGACCACTTCAGCCACGCGCGCTTTCACCGTCAGATCTTTCAAGATCTGTTTCCAACCCATGGTTTCTGGGTTGTATTGAATGCCACGAATTGCCATGTTTTCTGCAAGTTGAAGATCGGTTTTACGATCGCCAATCACAACAGAGTTTTGGAAATCAACTTTGCCGTCTTGAAGGTACTCTTTTACTAAGCCCAATTTAGGCTTACGGCAAGAGCAGTTGTCTTCATCAAAGTGAGGACAAATCAGCACATCATCGAACTTCACACCTTGAGATTCAAAGATCTCCATCATCATGTTGTGTGGCGCATCAAAGTCTGCTTGTGGGTAGCTGTCGGTACCTAAACCATCTTGGTTCGTTACCATCACTAGGCGGTATCCTGCATCCTGCAACGACAACAGGCTTGGGATAACAAATGGTTCCAGTTTTAGTTTATCTAAACGGTCTACTTGAAAATCAATCGGCGGCTCGACAATTAAGGTGCCATCACGATCAATAAAAAGGATTTTTTGTTGTTTGCTCACTCGAACTTCCTTATTGCTATTCTTTTGGCGCTCCCGCTATTGAGCGAGAGCGATAAATTCTGTCTCTATTTATGCGTAGTAGTTTCTGATAAATCCAAGCGTTTTTTCGCACTCGTCACGGTTACCCACACTGATACGCACACAGTTTTCAATTGGCGAGTTACGCAAAATAATGCCCGTATCCCAAGCCGCTTTGAAAAGGTCATCGCCATCTGGGAATTTCACCAATAGGTAGTTCCCCCACCCTTCAAACACTTCCAAACCCGGAATCATTGAAAGGCCAACTTGCAAGTAAGCACGGTTTGCATTCAAATCGAGAACTTGAAACTTCGCTCGCGCTAAACCAGCTTCCGAAAGCGCCTGAGTCGCAATTTCTGCCACTGGAACTGGGACTGGGTAAGGTGCGATAACTTTAAGAAGTACATTAATCAGCTCTTCGTTCGCAAGCGTAAATCCACAACGTAGACCTGCAAGCGCAAAAGCTTTCGACAGAGTACGCAGAATTGCAAGGTTCGGGTATTGCGCCAGTAGGTCTACCGTTGACGCTTCTGGACAAAAATCGATGTACGCTTCATCCATCACCACGATTGCACGGTCTTTTGTCATCTCAAGCAGAGACACAATGTCCTCACGCTTAACCAAGTTACCTGTTGGGTTGTTTGGCGAACATACAAAAACCAGTTTCACGTTATCCAGATTAGCTTCGATGCCTGCAAGGTCTAGTTGCCAATCTGACGTTAGCGGCACGGTTTTGCGCTCTACACCGATGGTTTCTGCACTGATGGCGTACATACCGTAAGTCGGTGGGCAGTAAAGAATCGCATCTTCACCCGGCTCACAGAATGCACGAATTAACAACTCAATACCTTCATCCGCACCACGAGATGTTAATGTTTGCTCTGGTTTCACACCCGCATAGGCTGCGTAAGCAGAAATCAGTTCTTTAGGCTGACATTCGCTGTAACGATTAAGACGAGCAAAGTCTGTTTTGTATTCATTGTTAAATGGTGATTCGTTGGCATTTAGCCATACGTCACCCGTACCACCGATTCGGCGAGCCGACATATAAGGGGTAAGCTGTTGGACTTGTTTACGCGCTAGCTTTTCCATCTCATTACTCTCTTATTCTTACTTACTTGCTAATTTTTCTACGCGGATAGTAACAGCACGTTTGTGAGCGTCCAGACCTTCTGCTTCAGCCATCGTGACTACCGTTGGTGCAAGGTTCTTTAAACCATCAGCAGAAAGCTCCTGAACCGTCATTCGTTTAGAGAAATCCGCCAAACCTAAGCTTGAATAAGTACGTGTGTAACCGTAAGTAGGAAGGACGTGGTTAGTCCCCGATGCGTAATCTCCCGCAGATTCAGGAGACCAATCCCCAAGGAAGATAGAACCTGCGTTATCTAATAGAGGTAGAAGCTCACGAGGGTTCTTAGTCTGAACAATCAAGTGCTCAGGACCGTAGTAATTGGAAATAGAAACTGACTGCGTCATCGACTCGGAAATAATGATCAAGCTTGATGCCAGAGCCTTTTCTGCGATGTCTGCACGAGATAGCTCCTTAAGCTGACGTTGAACCGCATCCGTCACTTGATCAGCAATCACAGGAGAAGGAGTCACCAATACCACTTGAGAATCAGGACCGTGTTCCGCTTGGCTCAAAAGATCCGCAGCGATAAAGTCTGCATCTGCGGTTTCATCTGCAATCACTAGCACTTCTGATGGCCCTGCTGGCATATCAATCGCAGCACCGCGGAAATCATTGCTAACCTGTCGTTTTGCTTCGGTCACGTAAGCGTTGCCCGGACCAAAGATCTTATCTACTTTCGATACAGTCTCGGTGCCATAAGCCATTGCAGCAACTGCTTGGCCACCACCGACGTTGTACACTTCATCAATGCCACACAGCTTCGCGACATAAAGGATCTCATCAGCGATTGGCGGTGGAGAACAAAGAACGACTTTACGACAACCTGCAATTTTTGCAGGAACGCCGAGCATCAAAACAGTCGATGGCAAAGGCGCACTGCCACCAGGAATGTACAAACCCACTTTTTGAATTGGACGTGTTACTTGTTCACAAAGAACACCTGGCTGCGTTTCCACCTTGAGCGGTTGCGGCTTTTGCGCTTTGTGGAACTTAGAAATATTGGCGTAAGCTTGCTCTAGTGCGCTCTTCATTGACTCTGACAAACGCTCTGACGCTGCCTTAATTTCCTGAGAAGAAACACGAATGGATTCAGGCTTAACACGGTCAAACTTTTCTGTCAGCTCAATAAGAGCAGAGTCACCTTCTTCTCGAACTTTAGCAATAACTTCGGCCACAGCAGTGGTGATATTGGCACCTTCTGCAATAGCAGGGCGCTCCAAAATAGAGTCTTGCTGATTCTCACTTAATGATTGCCAAACGACTGTTCTCATGATGCTTACTCCATCATTTTTTCAATTGGTAGAACGAGAATTGAACTTGCGCCCAACTCTTTCAGCTGTTCCATTGTTTCCCAGAATAGGTTTTCAGAACTCACTAAGTGAACAGCCATTTTCTGCTTATCTGCAGAAAGAGGAAGAACAGTTGGGTCTTCAGCACCTGGCAGTAGTGCTTTAATTTGATCTAACTTCTCTGCTGGGGCGTGAAGCATAATGTACTTAGATTCTTTCGCTTGCTGCACGCCTTGCATGCGAGTTAACAGCTTTTCGATTAGCGCCACTTTGTCTGCGTCGAACTCACCTGTGCGTTGAATCAATGTCGCTTTTGATTTAAAGATAATTTCAGCTTCTTTAAGGCCGTTCGCTTCCAGTGTTGCACCTGTAGAAACCAAATCAGCGATAGCATCAGCGAGACCCGCGCGAGGGGCAACTTCTACAGAGCCTGTCAGCATACATGTAGAGAATGGAACGCCGGCTTCATCCATGTACGCTTTTAGAAGTTGAGGATACGTTGTAGCAATACGCTTGCCAGCTAAGTCTTGTGGACCGTTGTACTCTTCGTCCTTGTCGATTGCGATAGATAAACGACAGCCACCAAAATCAAGTCGACGAAGCTGAACAAACTCGCAGGGTTCACCTAATGCTTTGCGGTCAAGGCGAACTTCTTCTAGTTCATTTTCGCCAATAAAGCCAAGGTCAACCACGCCATCCATAATTAAACCTGGGATGTCGTCGTCACGAACCAAGAGTAAATCAATTGGCATATTTTCAGAATGGACAACTAAACGCTCGCCCATTACGTTGAACTTTACGCCGCACTGTTTTAGTAGAGCTTGACTCTCTTTGCTAAGACGACCTTTTTTCTGAATTGCGATTCTTAAACGTTGTGTTTGCATTGCTTTGTCCCTATGCAAGATTTTGATATCTAAGTATTTTTCAAACTAATAAAACTAAAAAACCCTCGGGAGATTGAAGTCTCCCGAGGGTTTAAAATCTGCTTTTACTTTGATTTTACCTCCGGGAGTTTCCTGCCTCCCGGGTATGCGTACATCGCCCGAAAGACTAGATTGGGTGATGATGGTGATGAATGTTCATTACAAAATTACGCATACTTATTTCAAGGCTCTTCTCATTTGCTTTGTTACCAACCACACTAACCAAGCTGATTACTTTTTTCAACCCTTAATTTTAAAAAAATTCGAATTGTATAATACAAATAAAAAAGGAGGCCGAAGCCTCCTACAATTTCACCTTTTAAATCAGTGAATTACGCACTCTGGCAAGATGCCATTTTTGACTTTGAAAGCCATGACAAAATCGCGCAAACGATAACGAATGTAATCGACGCTGCGATGAAAGAGAACGCAATTGAAGCTGTCATACCAAGAGCAATAAAGCCCACGCATGAAACAAGCGCGACTGATAATGCATAAGGTAACTGTGTTGATACGTGATCAATGTGGTTACAACGTGCACCCGTCGATGACAAGATAGTCGTATCTGAGATTGGTGAACAATGGTCACCGAATACCGCACCAGCTAAAACCGCACTCAACATCGGTAGCATTAGCGCTACGTCTGTTGCACCAGCCATGTCTCCGGCGATTGGAAGCATGATGCCGAACGTACCCCATGAAGTACCTGTTGAGAACGCCATCAGGCCAGACAGCAGGAATAAGATAACTGGGAGCCAATGAGGGTTGATATTTCCCTGCGCCATTGTCGAAAGGTAAGTACCAGTCTTCATATCACCGATAACAGAGCCAATGGTCCAGGCAAATACTAAGATTAGAATCGCACCAAACATAGACTTAGCACCAATCCAAAGTGTACGTGCGATCTCAGCCATTGGTAGACCTTGCTTCACAACAGTAAACAGTGCAACTGCTAAGCCAAGCAAGCTACCGTAGATTAGTGATGTACCTACATCTGTATTTTCAAAAGCACCAAGAAGCGCAAACTCCTTACCATCAGCAGCCAATGCTTGGCCACCCGTGTAAAGCATTGAAGCGATAGTCGCGATAATCAGCGTCACGATAGGAAGTATCAAATCTGACACTTTACCCTTTTCACTTTCACGGATATCTAGCTCTTCATTTAGGTCATGCGCTTCTTGCGAGTCATTTTCTTTGTCTTTATCAAAGCCACGACCTTGCGATGCAGAGATCTCATGCTCACGCATTTTACCAATATCAAGACCAAACCACGCAACAGCGAACACCATTAGCAGCGCAAAAACGGCGTAGAAGTTCATTGGGATAAGACGAACATATGCGCCAAGAGCCGAATACTCTGTGATCCCATGTGAGACTAAGATCCCGCCAATAATAGTAATAATGTAAGCACCCCAGCTAGAAGCAGGCATAATTACACACATTGGAGCAGCGGTTGAGTCTAGAATGTACGCAAGCTTAGCGCGAGACACATAAAAGCGATCGGTTACTGGGCGAGAGATCGCACCAACAGCAAGGCTATTAAAGTAATCATCGACAAAAATGAATACGCCTAAAAAGGCGGCAAGAAGTTTGGAGCCGCGTTTACTCTTCACTCGAGATTGTGCCCATTCAGCAAAAGCACGAGTACCGCCAGAAAGCGTTAATAAAGCTGTTGTCATACCTAATAAGATTAGGAAACCAACAATGCTCATGTTCCAAGTGTTAATTCCGCCATCTTCAATAAAGACAGAAGAAACTTGAGAACTGACGTAACCTGCGGTGTCGCTGATAGACCAGCTATTAAGTAGCACCGCACCTAGCACGATACCTACACCCAAGGAAACTAATACACGTCGAGTCAAAATCGCCAAAGTCAAAGCGACAATAGGTGGCAATAATGAAACAGGAGAACTAGAAAAATCTATTAAATTCATGATCTTCAAAAACCAAAGTTTGGCTAGAGATCTACTGCAGACAAGTCACGTAGCATACGATACGTGCTCATGTTGAACTTAGCGACAGGGAAGCGAACACTCCACCCAACCCTACAGTAGCGCTCCATAGTTTAATGTGAATATATACTATGGCAGTGTTGTTCCTTTCAGATACAACCCCAGCAAGTAACTTTGATGAGTTACTTACTTCGGCAATCTTCGCCTTCCACTATTATTCATTGGCATCACCCCAATAATAGCTACTCTTCGAGACCGCGCCTCTACGGCAACAACAAACAATTAACCACTAACTGTACAAATTAACAACAAATTGTCTGCAATATTGCATCAGGTGGCAGCCATTGTACTTATGATGAGAGTCAATGCAACACATCAAACTAAATTAAACAAATAAATAATGACTGAGATAATTTATAAACCTTGCCTACTTCCATAAGTTTTGTGCAACTGAAATCACATCAATCATGTTATTTATGAAACATTATTACTACCTTAGAAATATCATGGTTTATCTTATATCAATAAATTAAGGATATATGACACACCATTAAAGATGGATGCTTCATATTTTTAAGTAATAACTCAAATTTTTTTATAAAAAACCAAGCTGTCGCTCTCTCTATACAATAATGATTGTTGATTTTAGTTCTCATCTAATAATGATTTATTTCGAGTGTAATAATATTAATTGCTTTAAAAAATAGTCAAATTTAAACAAAATCTTGATTTAGCATTTGCACATAAGGAAAAGATAAAGTTAAATATAAGGACTCTTTGTTTATTTATAGATTGGCATTATTTAATCGTAACGATAAAAAGTGCCCAACACATTAACCTTTTAATAGGAATCGTTATGTCAGAGCTGACTAAAACCCTTCTAAATATCCGTAGCCTTCGTGCATTTTCTCGTGAGCTGACTCTAGAACAATTGGAAGAAGCTCTAGATAAACTCACTACTGTCGTAGATGAGCGTCGTGAAGCAGAAGAAGCAGAACGCGCAGCACAAGCAGAGCAAGAAGCTAAGCTTGCAGAGATTGCTGAGAAAATCGCTCAAGACGGTATTGACGTAGAAGCACTTATTACTGCGCTATCTGGCGAAACTAAGACGAAAGGCAAAGCGAAGCGCGCACCTCGCCCTGCTAAATACAAATACACAGATTCAAACGGTAATGAGAAAACTTGGACTGGCCAAGGTCGTACACCTTCGGCGATTCAAGAGCAACTTGATGCAGGTAAATCTCTGGATGAGTTCCTAATCTAGATCCGTGCTATTTTTAAAAGGCTCCCATAGGGAGCCTTTTTTATTTAAACCATTACAAATAAAAAAGCCACATTTCTTAATGTGCCTTTTACTTTAGTTACAGAATAGTTAATTAAACCGCTTCGTATTAACGTTCCCAGTATGCTTCTTCTAGGCTATCTTCTCGCTCAGGAAGTCCGCGCGACAATCGTGGTGAATGTTGCACGAGAACTTCGTAGCTAGCACGGTTTGCGTATTTGCAGACTTGAGAAAAAGAAGAGTAAGTTAAATACTCGTTACTGTGCTTGCTTGAATTAGGCACATTTTCTTTATGGTATTTATTTGCTGCCATATCATGAAGAACAGCAGATAACGCGGCATCACCTGCGCCATTTGTATTCTTAATTTTTTCTGGGCCACCCATATATGGCGAGATATGCGAGTACACTTTTATTGGCGTCTCGCATGAGTCTTTTTTCGCCGGACGACTGAATTCATAACGATTAAATTCAGCAATTGACCCTGGAAGTAATGGCAAAGAAGTTTCGCGCTTCGCGCTATCTTCCGTATACCCAGCCATAAATAGACCTACAGGACCCGCCGTGCACAATACTAGATCAGCCCACTCCAATGTTTTATCAGACGCAGCAAGTGGATCAGATTCCCCCGTCAGAGCTTCTGCTTCATCTTCATTCATCGCAACGACAGAAACGTTATCTCGAATGAATTCTTGCCAATATTTAGGATCATCTTGAATAACAAACTTTGTGCCTAGAGTCAGAACAACAGGCACATCATTCTTTTTCGCGTACTCAATCGCTTTCATTGTTGCTTCCGGCATTGGGTCGCCGTCTTTGCAACGTACTAGATATGACGTCAGTACAAGTGCTGATGCATTTTTAAAGATTTTCTCTGGAATGCTATCAGGATGGAGTTGGTTCATTTGCCCTTCGCTGATAGCAAAAGTACGTTCACCGTCTTCTGTGATAAGAGCAAAACAACGGCCAATTGCACCATCTACACCTTGTAGGTAGTTCAAATCCATGCGGCTTGATGTATTACAAAGATAACGGTAACCGTAGCTGCCAATCTTAATATCCTGGCTCATCACTCCAAGTAGTGTGGAGCGATCATCCGCTAGCACGGAGTAGTTATGTAGCGTGTTACCAATTGTACCGCCCGCATACTCATTGGTAATCAAGTTCTCTTCTTTCAGTTGCTGGTATAACTCTTCTGCTCTTTCGTCATCGATAACCAGAGAGTGACCTTTACTCAGACCGTACTTTTCAATCACATCCGTTGTAACTTTTGCTTCAATATCAACCAAGGTTTGGTCAATACCAATGATGTGAGTGCGCGTCATCTTCTTGCTTTCTTGTGCTTGGCTCACCAGCGGGTCACGAGCATGAACAGGAAAATAGTGCTTCGATTTGCGTTGTCCAGGAAATTTCATATTGTCAGTCTGAGTAAGGGGATGAAAAGGAGAGCGGATTCTATACCGCTAATAATAAAGCAGCAATAAAAGCGATTATAGCAAACGTTTGCTGACTACTTTTTTCTTTTAGGTGGCTTATTCACCTTCCATAAAGCTGAGATCTGGTAGTTGCTCAAGGTGCTCGCTATAACGCTTTAGGTTGAACTCACCCTCATTCTTCATTACATCAAAAATCTCAATTGACATCGCACATGCCATCATCGCAACCGCATCTTCACGTGGTGTGCCAGTCATCATTAAACGCATAAGGGTTTCTTTTACTTTAAGCGGGTTACCATCTTCGAGCTGATTTTCAACAATTTCAATCAACTCACTTTCTTGCATAAATTGGTTTTCTTCTGTCATTTGATGTTTCCTCTTGGATTTTGGCCAACTATGCCATATATACCTCTTCTATACTTGCGAAATTACTCGTTCGAATCTTTGTTGAAGAAAAATCCAGCGAAACGAATTGTGATTTCGATCTCGGATCTGTCACCGGTCTGTGGATTCTGATAGAATCTGCATCCCGTTTATTTAAGTGGTGTTTAGTAATGTCTGATAACAGCCAAAAGAAAGTCATCGTCGGTATGTCCGGCGGCGTTGATTCATCTGTTTCCGCGTATCTTCTAAAGCAGCAAGGCTACCAAGTAGAAGGCCTTTTCATGAAGAACTGGGAAGAAGATGACAACGAAGAATATTGTACAGCGGCAGAAGATCTTGCTGACGCTCAGGCAGTATGTGACAAGCTAGGCATCCACCTACACACTATCAACTTTGCTGCCGAATACTGGGATAACGTATTTGAGTACTTCCTTGCTGAATACAAAGCGGGCCGTACTCCGAACCCTGACATTCTTTGTAACAAAGAAATCAAGTTCAAAGCATTCCTAGAATTCGCTGATGAAGTACTTGATGCTGATTACATTGCAATGGGCCACTATGTGCGTCGCTCTTTCCCAGAAAACGGTGAAAAACCACAGATGCTACGTGGTCTAGATGGCAACAAAGATCAAAGCTACTTCCTGTACACATTAAGCAACGAGCAAATCGCACGTAGCCTATTCCCTGTTGGTGACCTAGAGAAACCAGAAGTACGCCGCATTGCGGAAGAACAAGACCTAATTACTGCTAAGAAGAAAGATTCAACTGGTATTTGTTTCATCGGTGAACGCAAGTTTACGGAATTCCTAGGTCGCTACCTTCCAGCTCAGCCTGGTAATATCGAGACTCCAGAAGGCGAAGTGATTGGTCAACACCAAGGCCTGATGTACCACACACTTGGTCAGCGTAAAGGTCTACACATCGGTGGCCGTAAAGGCGGCGGTGGTAACGAGGCCCCATGGTTCGTTGGTGAGAAAGATCTAGAACGTAACGTTTTGATTGCTGTTCAAGGTAAAGACCATCCAATGTTGAAATCAGAAGGTCTACTTGCATCACAACTTCACTGGGTAGATCGTGAGCCAATTCGCGATGTTATGAAGTGCACAGTGAAAACTCGTTACCGTCAGGAAGATATTCCTTGTACAATCATCCCTATCGATGATGAAAACATTAAAGTTATCTTTGACGAGCCACAAATTGCTGTAACTCCAGGTCAATCAGCAGTGTTCTACAAAGGTGACGTGTGCCTAGGTGGCGGCATCATCGAGCAACGCATTAAATATTCTCAAGCTTAGGAGTCGTTACGTGGCGAATACACTTTATGACCGTACTATCGCTTTCGCTGGGATTTGCCAAGCTGTTGCTTTAGTTCAACAGGTAGCGAGAAACGGACATTGTGATCAAGATGCTTTTGAAACATCAATCAACGCTATTTTGAGCACGAACCCTGCTAACACAGTTGGCGTATTCGGTCGCGAAGCCGATCTAAAGCTCGGCCTAGAATGCTTGGTTAAAGGGATTGATAGCACACCATCAGGCAGTGAAATTACTCGTTACATTATTAGTTTAATGGCGTTAGAGCGTAAGTTAAGCTCTCGTAACGATGCTATGTCTCAGCTTGGTGATCGTATTCAAATGGCCAAGCGTCAGTCAGAGCACTTTGAGCTACTAGACGATCAAATGATCAGCAATTTAGCGAGCATCTATCTGGATGTCGTTAGCCCTATTGGCCCACGCATTCAAGTAACGGGCACGCCATCTGTACTGCAGCAGACGGCAAGCCAACACAAAGTTCGTGCGCTGTTGTTATCTGGCATTCGTAGTGCAGTTCTTTGGCGTCAAGTTGGTGGTAAGCGTCGCCACCTAATCTTCGGGCGCAAGAAGATGGTAGAGCAAGCACAAATCCTTCTTGCTCGTCTGTAGTAAAATATCAAATAAGCAGCTCGCGTTTATCGCGAGCTCATTTTTTTCGACTAAAATAAATCTCGCGCAAACGTTTGCGCAATATTCGTGACAATTGCCACAGTTATTGGTATAAAGCTCACGAAATTTAGAAACCCAATTCAGGAGAACATCATGGAACTGTCAGCATTGACTGCTGTTTCACCAGTAGACGGCCGTTACGGAAGCAAGACAATTGCGTTACGCGAAATTTTCAGTGAATACGGTCTACTAAAGTACCGTACTATCGTTGAAATCCGCTGGCTACAAAAGCTTGCTGCTACTGCTGAAATTGCAGAAGTGCCAGCGTTTAGCGCAGAAGCAAACCAATTCCTAGACGACCTTGCAGCAAACTTCTCTGAAGAAGATGCACGCCGTATCAAAGAGATCGAGCGTACAACTAACCACGACGTAAAAGCGGTTGAGTACTTCCTAAAAGAGAAAGTAGCAGACGTTCCTGAACTGCACGCAGTAAACGAGTTCTTCCACTTCGCATGTACTTCTGAAGACATCAACAACACATCACACGCTCTAATGCTTAAAGAAGCGCGTGAGAACGTGATTCTTCCAGAAATCCGTAACCTAATCGACGCTATCAAAGCACTAGCAGTGGAATACCGCGACATTCCTCTTCTATCTCGTACACACGGTCAGCCTGCTTCTCCATCTACTATGGGTAAAGAAATGGCAAACGTGGCGTACCGTATGGAGCGTCAATTCAAGCAAATCGAAAACGTTGAGATCCTAGCGAAAATCAACGGTGCAGTAGGTAACTACAACGCACACCTTTCTGCTTACCCAGATCTAGATTGGCACAAGTTCTCTGAAGAGTTCATCACAGAGTCTCTAGGCGTAACTTGGAACCCTTACACAACTCAAATCGAACCGCACGATTACATCGCTGAGCTGTTCGACGCTATCGCTCGTTTCAACACTATCCTGATTGACTTCGACCGTGACGTTTGGGGTTACATTGCACTAGGCCACTTCAAGCAAAAAACTATTGCTGGTGAGATCGGTTCTTCAACAATGCCTCACAAAGTTAACCCAATCGACTTTGAAAACTCAGAAGGTAACCTAGGTCTTGCGAACGCTGTATTCGGCCACCTAGCACAGAAACTGCCTATCTCTCGTTGGCAACGTGACCTAACTGACTCAACGGTTCTACGTAACCTTGGTGTTGGTGTTGGCTACGCAATCATCGCTTACACTTCTACGCTTAAAGGCATCAGCAAGCTAGAAGTAAACCGTGAAGCGCTTCTTGCTGAACTAGACAAGAACTGGGAAGTACTAGCGGAGCCAGTACAAACAGTTATGCGTCGTTACGGCATCGAGAAGCCATACGAGAAGCTGAAAGAGCTAACTCGTGGTAAGCGTGTAGACGGCGAAGCAATGCGTAACTTCATCGACGGTCTTGAGCTTCCTGAGCACGAGAAAGCACGTCTGAAAGAGATGACGCCAGCGAACTATATCGGTCAAGCAATCGAGCTGACAGATAAGCTGTAATCCTCCTGTAACGACCAGATACCTAAAAGGTTGACGCGAAAGCGTCAACCTTTTTAGTTAGGGGAGTTAGGTCGGGAGAAAATAATTTTAGTTATATGGCATGGATTATTAATTGAAGATCTTCCCCATTTGTTATGGCTGCTTTTGGAAGAACAAGGTTATTGTTCCTACTTCCACACCAAACTTTTTTATTTTCGTTAGATTGAAAACGTGTCTGTCATCCTGACGGTAAAGCCAATCATCAAAAGCAACCGTCACTGATGAATCCTCCATTTGTAGCTCAAAGTCATATTGCCACTGTAGCGCATTGCCCTGCTCTTCCCCTGTTGCCACACCTATAATATCGTCTGCCTTACCTTCATAACGACCGTCTTCTAATCTAGTGATAACCCAAATTCGCTGGTCCACCTCTCCGTCATCAAACGCGAAGTCTTCCACTAGCGTCAGCGTATCACCCGCTACAGTACCCACTATATCGACTTCAAAGCGACGCGTTTGCTGTCCGGTATAATCTTGCACCATCCCCCACGCCTTTATGTCGCCTTCGAAATAACCGAATACGTCAAAAGTCGGTGTAGAAGAGCGGTAATTATCAATGTCTGCGGAACATGCCGAAAGAAAAACAGCTGCCACTAAAGTCGCTGATTTAAAAATTCGTTTAAACACTATCTAACCTGCCCTATCAATTGTTTTCGGAGTTTCGGAAATTCTGTGTTGGGTGATAACCATATAGCCAAAAATGCATCGTTCATTCGTTCGTCTTCAATGATGCCAACGTTCTTTACTTGCACGTCCCCAACCTGCTTATAAAACAGCTGACCAGATTTTCCATCTGTTAGATAAGTAAGCTCGTCACCTTTTTGAATATCAGGAAACATACGATCGAGCTCGCTGATCCAAGCTTTTCGATATGAGTCAGTAAAACCCAATTTCGCCCACTGCTCATCCGTCACATCAAGCAGCTGTTGCTTACTGATGTCTCTCTTGTAATTAATTTCCAACGCAAGGGGATGTGGCGATACGTCATCGCTTACGATGAACTTTCCATCAGGCGCTTTTAATCTTGAGTGATAAATATCGAAGATGAACCAAGTAAGTTGGGCTTCTCCAACAGTTTTCCATCCCTTCCAATTCGCAATGTTGCTTGCGGCTTCGCTGTTTCCAACAGGTTGAGCTTGCAGAGCAAAAGAGCCAGTTACTATTACCAACGCAAGCAGCCTAGTCAGTCTCTGAGTTAAGTCTCTCTTCAAGCTTTTCATTTCCGTACACCTTGAGTATCAAGAGCATCATGACGCACCATTCGACAAACAACATTGCCAGTGTAGCGCCAGTGCTAAATCCAAATTCAACGGCTTGGAGCTTATAGCCAGCAAAGTAACTCGCTGTTCCTCCGAGTCCGCCTACTATTGATACGTAGGTTTTTGGGAAACGGTACAAAATTGACTTAAGTTGATAGGCATACCAAGAAAACAAAACCCACAAGCATAATAACCAGACTGGCAGCCATGGGGTAGGAAAGACAAAGACCGAGAGTTGTTGATTGAGCGTATCAATCACGAGCCCGCTCGTGACGATCACACCAATACTTTTGAGCGAAGATGCATCGCTTTTCAGACAGTATAGTAGGGTTGCCAAAGTAAGGAATAACGTCACCCATTGCCATTGATAGGTTCCAAGCACCGCTGCAAACCAGCAGAGTTGGAACCATGTCGAAGCAAGAAATACCTTCATAACGAACTACGGGCGTTGAAACGTCATGTGAACTGCACTGATCGTGCGAGCCAAAAAGCCACCTTCACAGTAGCTCAAATAGTAGCGCCACATACGCACAAAGCGATCGTCGTAGCCAAACGAGCGCACTTCATTCTCTGCTCGATTAAAACGTAGGTGCCATTCGTTCAGCGTCTTGGCGTAGTCCAAACCAATATCGAACAAGTCTCGCGTCACTAAGTCACTGTATTTTGTTGTGGCTTGGGTTAGTGAGGTTACCGACGGTAAAAAACCACCCGGGAAAATGTACTTTTGGATAAAGTCGACGTTGTTACTGTAGTAATCGTAACGCTGATCGGCAATCGTAATTGCTTGAATCGCCATCAAGCCACCGGACTTCAACAAAGACTCACAGACCTTAATGTACGAAGGCAGGAATTGTTTGCCCACAGCTTCAATCATTTCAATAGAAACGAGCTTGTCATAAGTGCCGGTTAGGTTGCGGTAATCTTCTTTGAGTAGAGTGATTTTGTCTTCTAAGCCACGCTCTTTGATTTTTTGCTCCGCGTACGCGTGTTGCTCTTCAGATATCGTTGTTGTGGTGACCTGACAGCCGTATTGTTCGGCCATGTAAATCGCCATAGCGCCCCACCCAGTGCCAATTTCAACAACATGATCAGTGGGCTTCAGCTCAAGTTGCTGACATAGACGATCCATTTTGTTGATTTGAGCCTGCTCTAGAGAGTCATCCGCATGATTGTAAAGCGCCGACGAGTACAGCATATTGGTGTCAAGGAACGCTTCGTATAGGTTGTTACCCAAGTCGTAATGCGCATGGATATTTTTACGTGAGTTCTCTTCAGAGTTTCTGTTTGACCAATGGCTGAACTTGTACAGTATTTTAGTCAACCAACTGCCTTGCTCTTCGAGTTTATCTAGAGCACGCATGTTAAGGGCCATCAGCTTCATTAATGAGGTTAAATCGGGGCTATCCCACCACCCATCCATATAAGCCTCACCAGCAGCAATACTGCCGCCCTGCAAGATCCGTGAATAAAAACCTGGATGTTTTACCTCTATAGTAGCGACAACAGGTTGACCACTGTACTCCCCATTTGGCGCACTAAAACGCTCGCTTCGCTCTGTCGTTTCCGTCTTAAAACTTTCAATAACTGTTAAGCAGCCGATTTCCATTTTTTGCAGACATTGAAAAATAACTCCGCGAGCCGCTTTTTGCGTTGTAGTCAATTTACGCGGCAATGTCATAGAACTAGTATTTAACATGCAGAATTCTCCTTGTGCTTTTTATTTTTTTTGTCTGTTTTTTCAGTATCGGCTTCTATTTCTTCATGCGTTGAATATTTAGGATGAGAATAAAAAGGTGCGCCTTTCACCCAAAGTTTTAATGCGTGCCAATAAATACCAACCATTACTTTTACCGTTTGTATTGGTGTAACGATCAAACACCTCAATAAGGTTTTGCTTGAAAGTGGCTTGGCTTTCATAACCATGGTGGCATCAAAGTGTTTCTCTCCTTTGTGACATTCAAGATGAATATTCAACTTGTCTGTCAAAGGTTTAATTCTCCAGCGGTAGAGTTGGTCAATCGGGTTGAATGGTGAAACATGGAATGCTTTAACTTGTTCCCAACCAAACTTTTCTTCTTCTTTATCTGCTGACACCACGTAGTAATGTCGTTCATTCCAAGGAGTGTTACTCACCTCTGCGAGGAGATACTTCCATTCTCCTTCCGTGTTATAAACGTAGTAGAAATTAACGGGACTGAAATAAAGTCCTAGATAACGCAAGTGACAGACTGCGATTACTTTGCCGGTACAGCGAACACCTGTCAGTTCTTCAACTTTGCTGTGCACTGCCGACTTGACGCTACCTTCACCAATGTAATCACTGCGCTTGAAGCGAGCCCAATGCCACCAACGCGAACCAAAACCCCATACTTTTTTCTCTAAAGCATCGAGCTCGTCTACATCGATGGCGGGCATAAATAAAGAGTAGTTCAACTCATGATTCACCGGCGTGAATCGACGGTGACGAACGTTGCCTATAAACAATCGGCTGTTCATTTGGCTATCCATATCACGCCGCGCCTTTTTCAAAAGGAACCACATTTTGTTCACGATACTTTTCTTCTAATCCCTTAACTACGTCAATCGCGCTGCGCACACCATCTTCATGGAAACCGTTATACCAATAAGCGCCGCAGAACCATGTGCTCTGTTTACCTTGAACTTCGTCTTTGCGCTGCTGCGCTGCTATCGACTCCGTTGTAAATACAGGATGATGATAAGTGAACGAGCGCAAAATTTTATTTGGGTTGATTTGATTGGTGCTGTTCAACGTTACGCAAAATGTATGTTCTGATTGAACGTGCTGAAGGATGTTCATATTGTAAGTAAGCGAAGGAAGACGTTGCTGCTCATCTTCGCTACCTTCCAATAGGTAGTTCCAAGATGCCCACGCCGCCTTGCGTTTTGGCAATAGGCCGGTATCGGTATGAAGAACAACCTCATTAGCTTGATACGTCATATCCCCCAAGATTTCCTGCTCGATTGGGCTGATATCCTCTAGCATTCGCATTGCTTGATCACTGTGACAAGCAAAGATAACGTCATCAAACCAATGCGTTTCTCCGCGAACTTGAACGCCAACCCCTTTTTCGTTGCGAACCACTTTTTCGACAGGACTATTAAGACGAATACTCTCGGCAAAGCCTTTGGTCAATGGTGGAATGTATGATCGTGAACCACCTTTAATCACATACCATTGTGGCCGGTTAGTCACATCTAGCAGACCGTGGTTGAGGAAGAAACGTAAGAAGAACATAAGAGGGAATGCGCGCATGTCAGCTAAAGTCGACGACCAAATCGCAGCACCCATCGGTAATATGTAGTTATCGGTAAAGAAAGCACTGAATTTGTGTTCATCAAGGAACTCACCTAACGTCTGAGAGTGCGAGGATTGCTCGCTAGCGAAGCGCTTGGCAAGTTTATTGAAACGAAGTATCTCGAAGATAAATCGATAAAATTTAGGGTTTGCCCAGTTGCGTTTTTGAGCGAACAATGTCGACACTGTGTGGCCGTTGTACTCTAGTCC
This sequence comes from Vibrio sp. Vb1166, assembly GCF_033338695.1. Lineage (NCBI taxonomy): Bacteria > Pseudomonadati > Pseudomonadota > Gammaproteobacteria > Vibrionales > Vibrionaceae > Vibrio > Vibrio sp. Vb1166. The sequence continues at coordinate 303,470 of NZ_JAWOTE010000002.1, forward strand.
GTTCCCATCGTTTCTGACACTGAAGCTCATTTGAGTCGGCAGACCTTCAACGCCAATCTCGCTCATCATTTTAATGAAATTAGGGTACGTACGGTCGTTATAGACGATGAACCCAGTATCTATCGCGTATTCTTTACCATCAAGGCTCACATCAACGGTTGCAGTATGGCCACCGATGTAATCGTTCGCTTCAAACAGCGTTACATCATGTTCTTTATGCAAGTAATAACCACAAGTAAGGCCAGAGATTCCCGTTCCCACAATCGCTATCTTCTTTCTTCCTGCTGTTTTCATTCTTATTCCTTCTTATGCTACGAGTTTAGCAGTTAGGCGAGCTTGCCAACTGTATGGAAGTAACGAGATAAAACGTAAAATACTGGTAAATCTCGCTGGGAAATAGATATAGGTCTTGTTGGCGGCTAACTGCTTCCTGATAGAGTCCGACGCTTGCTGAGTAGAAATGATCATTGGCATTTCGAAGTCGTTTTTGTCAGTCAACGGCGTTTCAACAAAACCAGGAAACACCGTTACCACATTGATCCCTTTCTTTTTCAAGTCGACGGCGAGCGTGCGTGCAAAATAACTGACTGCCGCTTTGGATGCGCCGTAAGCTTCAGCACGAGGCAGTGCCACTTCTGATGCGATAGAGCCAACAATAACAATGCGGTGCCCTCTCTCTAAATGCACTTGGCAGCCTTCAACGCAGTTGGCAACACCGACAACATTTACGTTCATCACACGCGCCATGAGTTTCGCGTCGACCACTCCCTCATCCATGTACTCACAATCGCCTGCGTTAAAAACCCATGTGTTTGGCGTAAATGGCAAATTAGAGAGCGCCTGCTGAGTTTCCTCATAATTTGTCACATCAAACTGCAATGTATGAATTTTGGAGGAAACTGCCTCCAGTTCTGCAAGAACATCTTGATTCCGACCACAAGCAATCACATTCCATTCTGAGTTCGCGTAATCTAGGGCAAGCTGCCTTCCTATTCCGGAGGTGGCGCCTGTGATTAAGATGGTGTTGTTCATTGTCCTAACCTCTGCTTGATGGTTTTAACGACTGAACCAAGTAACGGTAAATGCTCATAGAGCATCTCTCCGAGATCAAAATAGTCTCGGTGATAAATGACCTGACCTTCGCTAAATTTGAGGTGCGAAACACCATTGACGAGAATAGGCGCACCCTTCTGAAGTTTGGGATGCTGAAGGTCCATTGTCCAAGTTAGGAAGCCTGTATCTCCGACTTGTTGATGCTCATGGATTACAAAATCACAACTGATGACGTTGGCATATAATGAGGTGAAATAATCCGAAAGTGCTGGCCATCCTTCTAAACGATGCGCTGCGTCCTCAAATACTACATCTTGGTGATATATATCCTTAAGCAGATGTAAGTTCGCTTTGTTGAGCTTTTGATAGATATTGCCAACAGACTGTATGTCCATTTTTTACTCCTACACGCCCATTAAGTTGTACAAAATTATTATATGTACAAGATAGTTCATTCCACCAAAGTTGTACAAAAATAATTTTGTATAACTTTATTTCTGTAAGTAGTACGTGATGAAGTTCGCACGCGATCAATCGGCGAAAAAAAAGGCTTGGTCAAAACCAAGCCTTTTCAGCAGATTAACAATTATTTAAGTAGGAACAATTAGTATTGCTGGCCTCGCAACGCTGCAATACGTTTATCTAGCGGAGGGTGGCTCATTAATAGCTCAGTCAGCGACTGCTTGCCATTGATACCAAACGCCATCATGGTGCCATCCAGTTGAGATTCATGACTCACCTTCAAACGCTCTAGAGCCGCAATCATTTTTTCTTTGCCAACGAGGCGCGCAGCACCTGCGTCCGCGTGGAATTCGCGATGACGGCTGTACCACATAGTCAAGAAGCTAGCTAGGAAACCAAATACCAGTTCAAGCACCATGGATACGCCAAAGTAAACCATCATATTTGTACCTTGGCCTTCTTCATCATCGTTCGATGCCACGATATTGGCAATAAAGCGTGATAGGAAGATAACAAACGTGTTCACGACACCTTGCATCAACGTCATCGTGACCATATCACCATTTGCAATATGGCTCACTTCGTGTGCAAGTACTGCCTCTGCCTCATCACGAGTCATATTGTGTAAAAGACCAGTAGAAACGGCGACAAGAGAGTCATCTCGTTTTGCACCTGTCGCAAATGCATTGATATCTGGTGAATCATAAATAGCCACCGTTGGCATACCAATACCCACTTGTTGAGCTTGACGACCCACAGTTTCGACTAACCAATGCTCCGTTTCGTTGCGCGGGCTTTCAATGACCATACCACCAACCGAGCGTAGCGCCATACCCTTTGACATCATCAACGAAATAAATGCGCCACCAAAACCAAATACAGCAGCCATTACAAGTAAACCTGACAGACTGCCTGGTTGCATTCCAGTTACAGCGTAAACAATATTCAGAACAACACTAAGCACTAGCACGACAGCTAGGTTAGTTGCTAGGAATAACATAATTCGCTTCATTACTTTTCTCCGAGGAAGCTTATCGTTTTTTTAAAACGGATTGTTATAAGGAACAAATGGTAATCGCTATAAAAGCCAATTCCGTTGATTTTCATGTTCCGTGCGTTATAGATATAGTCTATCCGCGATAAAAACAAGGTTAAGCAATAAATTGCAACATTTGTTTTCGGGACTGAAATATTTGATTCAAGCGATTTCAAAACATGCTTTGGTAGGAGCCGGAACCTCCGTTCATATACATTTATCAAAATGATAAAATAAGCTCTGAGCTACCCATCATCTATTGATAGATGATCTTGGTGTTAAATCTATCACCTCTTAGCAACTTAGCTAGAAATTTTTTAATAGACCAAAAACAGTACGTTAGCTCTGCTATAGACTTTGGTCTTATTGTGCGGCCACATGGACATGCTAAATTCGAATGAGATGAACAAAACAGAGCCACTCTAAGTACATTGCAAAAAGTGCATTGGGTGAGTTCAAAAACTCCATGTATTGAGGGAAAAACCATGGTAGAAACTAACGACTATCAAATGGCTATTGATTTACTACGTTGTCACCTAGGCATCTCAGAGGACGAGGCAAAGCAACAACTTGGTATTTCAACCGATCATCATATGTCTCAGCGTGTTGCAGAAACACAACAAGCATTGATGGGGCTCAGCCAAGATAAGTAATCTGACTTTTTAGGTTACACCAACAAGAAAGGGCTGCATTGCGCAGCCCTTTGGGTTTTTAGTCTTTTATCCTAAACACCATTAGTCAGTGTTTAGCAACGGCTCTACATTAATGTACTTGCCTAGCTCTTTGCGTTTAGCACTTGGAATATATGGAATTTCCCCAAGCTTAGGTGCATCGATACGTGCTTCTAGCATCTCGATAATGTCAGCGTAGTGCTCTGTGCCTGGGTTGACGCGGTTTGCCACCCAGCCAACAAGATTCAAACCATCCGCTTTAATACTCTCCGCTGTGAGTAAAGCGTGGCTCAAACAGCCTAATTTAATGCCAACCACCAGTACAACAGGTAACTGCTCTTCTTTTACCCATGTAGATAAACAGTCCGTATCGGATACTGGCACACGCCAGCCTCCAGCACCTTCAACGAGAACAACATCGGCTTGCTGCTTATGTTGAGCCAGTTTTTGACTCAGAACATCGTAACTTATTTCGACATGTTCATGCTTCGCTGCAATGTGGGGAGAAGCAGGCAACTCTAAAGCGTATGGGTTCACATCATCATAGGCCACATCGAGTGTTGCGGCGTCTTGTAAGTGTAAAGCATCAGAGTTACGCCATCCGGCTTCAGTCTTGTCACTCCCTGCTGCCACTGGCTTATAACCAATAGTGTTTAGTCCTTTTGCTGCGATCGCTTGCAAAATGGCTTTAGACGCTACCGTCTTTCCAACATCAGTATCCGTACCAGCAATAAAAAAAGCATCAATCATAGATGTATTACTCCAAAACAAACCTGATAACTTGCAGGTAGAAGACCTTGATCGTTTTTAAACGCTTGGTACGCATGCTCAACTTTTAACAAAGTCTCGCGACTAGTTAAACCGTGTGAGCGCCCGCTTACGTGATTTGCACCTATACCTTTGAGGTCACGCATAACTGAAAATGCAGAGTCGTACCAAACTGTGATGGTGGTCAAGTCTAGTTGATGGCTGTCACATCGAGATTGCGCTAACGCAATTTTTACCTGATTGAGCGTTAGAAAGTTATTGACGTGTTGATATGCATCAACTTTTTCCCATGATGCACGCAGCTCATACAGTGATCCATCAACCAGTGTAGAGAACCACGCTTTCCCACCATTTTTTAGCACGCGGCGCACTTCTTTTAGTGGGTAACTTAAATCTGTACACCATTGCAGCGCTAAACTTGAAAACACGTAATCGAAGCTATCATCGTCAAATGGTAAGTTTTCAGCATCAGCAACTTGGTAATGCATTCGTACTGCACCACAACGCTGCTCTGCTTTATCTAACATGGCTTGAGAGATATCGCCGCAGACTACTTCCGCACCGCGTTGTTGAAGTAGTTGGGAGAAATAACCCGTGCCACAACCTAAATCCAATACACGTTTTCCCGTCAAGTTTTCAGGAAGTTTATCAAGCAGCTGATGCCCGACATCACGTTGAAAAGCCGCATGTTTATCGTATGTTTCTGCTGCTTTACCAAACGAAGAGGCAATCGCGTCTTTATCTTGATGGAAACTCTCTAACGCGAGCGTTTGCGCTAATGCGGTAGTTGCATTATCCATTACAGCGCTCCTAATGCTTGCTTCAATGCGATTGAAAGCGTTTTAACTTGTTCATTAGTGTGATTGGCAGTGAGTGTGATTCGAAGACGAGACGTTCCTTTAGGCACCGTCGGAGGGCGAATAGCAGTCACCCAAATACCGTTTTGGCGACAAGCACCTGCTACTCGCAAAGCCAATTCAGATTCACCAATCAAAAAGGGCTTAATCGAAGTTTGAGTCTCAACAAACCCCTCAAGGTCGCTAAGGCTATCTCGATACACTTCACTAAGCTCAGAGAGCTTTTCACGTCGCCAAGACTGCTCTTGAACCATAGAAACCGCATGCGTGAGCGCGTAGGCTTGTGCCGGAGGCATCGCTGTGGAATACACATGGTGACGAGCAAACTGAGTCAAAAAGTCTCCCGTTGCGTGGTCACATAAAATAGCCGCGCCAGACATACCAAACGCTTTGCCGAAAGTAACGATCAGTATCTCGGGTTTAACCGTTGCCAACTCGCAAGAACCACCACCGGATTGACCAAGAACGCCAATACCATGAGCGTCATCGACAGCAAACCAAGCATCATGACTACGAGTGACTTCAGCTATATCGCTAAGCGGCGCACAGTCGCCGTCCATGCTGAATACCCCTTCAGTCACAACTAGATGGTTGTCTTCGCTATTAATCAGCGACTTTAGGTGCTCGATGTCATTGTGTTTGAAGCGCTTCATCTTAGCTGGTGACAACGCCCCCGCTTCCATCAGTGAGGCATGGTTCAAACGGTCTTGGATCAATACGTCTGATTTTTCCAACAAGGTGAACAACAAGGCTTGATTAGCACTGAATCCAGAACCAAACAGAATTGCTCTGTCGTAACCCAACCATTCGGTCAGTGCGGCTTCTAAATTGCTGTGCGCGGCACTAAAGCCAGTCACCATCGGTGATGCTCCACTGCCACTACCATATACGCTTAAACCTTGCTGCCAAGCCCGAACAAGCGCTTGGTCATTAGCCAATCCCAAATAATCATTACTTGAGAAATTAATGTAGCGTCTACCTTCGTGTTCCAAAACGGACTGGTTACCGGCAAACACCACATTCATAGAACGATTCAACCCTTGCGTTTTACGCTCAGCAAGGGCGGACTCGATACGAGATTTAAACGCTGGCATCGTAGAAAAGGTCGTCTTTTGTCGGACGGGCAGCAACGCGCTCTACGACGCGATCGAGTAACTCGTTTTCTTCGATTTCATCAGGCTTTTGAGACACCTCTTGGCTGTTAATACCGAGCTTATTGAACAGCATCATGTCCTTATCTTCAGAAGGATTTGGAGTCGTCAGAAGTTTGCAGCCATAGAAGACTGAGTTTGCACCCGCCATAAAACACAGCGCTTGCATTTGTTCGTTCATGTTTTCACGGCCAGCCGATAGACGAACCGCTGATTGAGGCATCATGATGCGCGCAATCGCAATCAAGCGAATGAAATCGAATGGCTCAACATCGTCCACCTCTTCCAGTGGTGTGCCTTTCACCTTCACGAGCATGTTGATTGGCACACTTTCAGGATGCACTGGCAAGTTAGCTAATTCAACCAACAAACCTGCTCGGTCGTTAGCACTTTCACCCATACCGATGATGCCACCGGAACAGATCTTCATGCCAGCATCACGAACATGAGACAAAGTATCTAAACGGTCTTGATAAGTACGTGTGGTAATGATGTTGCCGTAAAATTCAGGAGACGTATCTAGGTTGTGGTTGTAGTAATCCAAACCTGCGGTTGCCAGTTGTTTTGCTTGATCTGGTGTCAACATGCCTAATGTCATACACGTTTCTAAACCCATGCCCTTCACGCCTTTGATCATGTCGGTCAAATGCGGCATGTCACGCTCTTTTGGATTTTTCCATGCTGCGCCCATACAGAATCGAGTAGAACCAGCATTTTTGGCTTTTTGCGCAGCATCGAGTACGCGTTCTACTTCCATCAGACGCTCTTTCTCGATGTCTGTGGTGTAACGAGCACTCTGAGGACAGTACTTACAATCTTCTGGACAAGCACCTGTCTTAATCGACAGAAGCGTGCTTACTTGAACATGGTTGGTTTGTTGATATTGACGATGTACAAGCTGCGCTTCGAATAGGAGATCCATGAATGGTTTTTCCATGAGATCGCGCACTTCAGCATGCGTCCAGTTATGACGAACTTCCACGTGTATTCCTTTAGTCACTTTTGTTGTTGTGTTGACAGTCTACTGAGTCTCGATAAACTGTCAACACAACGCAAAAGATCAAAGTTTACACCTGTCTGTTTTTTAGCCTCAATTATTATTGGAATCGCACATGGATCTCGCCTTCGACCGCCAGCATATCTGGCATCCTTACACTTCGACATTGACACCTCTGACCTGCTACCCAGTGGCATCGGCAAATGGTGTTCATATTAAATTGGAAGACGGTACTGAGCTGGTCGATGGCATGTCTTCTTGGTGGTCGACGATCCACGGCTACAACCATCCGCATTTAAATCAAGCCGCTCACCAGCAAATCGATCAGGTCTCTCACGTGATGTTTGGCGGGATTACCCACCAGCCAGCAATCAGTTTGTGTAAGAAGCTATTGTCCCTTGCACCAAATAACCTTGAACATGTATTCCTTGCCGATTCAGGCTCCGTTGCCGTAGAAGTCAGCTTAAAAATGGCACTGCAATATTGGCATGCAAAAGGCGAACGCCGACCGAAGTTTCTTACTTTGCGACACGGTTATCACGGCGACACCTTTGCAGCTATGTCGGTTACCGATCCTGATAACTCAATGCACTCTCTTTACAAAGGCTTTTTGCCTGAGCATATCTTTGCGGAGTCAGCAACTTGTGGTTATTGGGATGAATGGAAGCCAGAGGACCTTACCGACTTCGAGCACAAGATTGAAACGCACCATGAAGAACTTGCTGCGGTGATCCTAGAACCTATTGTTCAAGGCGCAGGCGGCATGCGCATCTACCATCCAGAATTTCTCAAAGGCGTGCGTAGGCTTTGCGACAAATACGGCTTGTTATTGATTGCAGATGAGATCGCTACCGGATTTGGTCGTACCGGTAAGTTGTTTGCCTGCGAACATGCAGACATTCAACCAGACATTCTGTGTGTCGGGAAAGCACTCACTGGCGGCTACATGACCCTCTCTGCGACCCTGGCGAGCAAACACGTAGCAGACACCGTTTGTGGTGGTGATGCAGGCTGTTTTATGCACGGTCCAACCTTTATGGGGAATCCACTCGCCTGTGCTGTTGCCACCGCAAGTTTGGAATTGATTGAGCAAGGTAATTGGCAGCAACAAACCCAACAAATTGAAACGCTGTTTTCTGAGTTACTACCAAAACTTGAAGAATACGAGTTGGTGAAAAACACCCGTTGGCTAGGTGCCATTGGCGTAGTGGAGACGCATCGCCCTGTGAATATGGAAACCATCCAAGCCTTGTTTGTTGAACACGGAGTTTGGATTCGTCCATTTGGCAAACTGATTTATATGATGCCGCCGTTCATCAGCAAGCCGGAAGATATTGAGAAGCTAGTTAACGCGATTGATGCGGCGTTGCAACGTAAAGACTGCTTCGCTTCATAGTCCAATTCAATACGAAAACGGTTTGAGTATGAGACTCAAACCGTCTCATTATTTATTAGAACAGTAAAGTTATCGGAGTTGACTGTCTTTACTCGCTCGTCGATTGAACAATGCTTGGCGTTGAGACACCAATTCGATTGTTGACTGACATTCGATACACAAACGAACGCCTTTCATAGCAAAACGACGTGCTTCTGGGATCTCATCACCACACTCATCGCAATAATGGGCGCTTTCACCCCTTGTGATACTGCCACGAACACGGGAAATCTCGTCGTCTATTGTGTTTTGAATTTGTTGGCTGACGCTATCGTCATTTGCCACCCTACGGCCATAAGCCCTCCTCGTTACTTGAATGAGAAAATCTACTTACCGTGGTAAGGTGGATGATTATATCGATTACAAATAACAAGATAATTAGGGTAAATTCGAAAACACTATTGCAGCTTAGTAATAATCAATTTTCACTCGACGCAGATAACAAAAAACCCAGCACTAAGGCTGGGTTTTGGTGTTCTAGTGGTTAATGAATTAACCGATGTGCGTTGCGCCCGCCATGTACTTCTGAAGTACTGTAGGGATTGCAATGCGGCCGTCTGCTTCTTGGTTGTTTTCTAGGATAGCAACCATTGTACGACCTACAGCAAGACCAGAACCGTTTAGCGTGTGTACAAGCTCAGGTTTCTTCTCGCCTTTACGACGGAAACGTGCTTGCATACGACGAGCTTGGAAATCCCACATGTTAGAACATGAAGAAATTTCACGGTAAGTTTCTTGAGCAGGAACCCAAACTTCTAGGTCGTAAGTCTTACGAGCGCCGAAGCCCATGTCACCTGTACATAGAACCACTTTACGGTAAGGAAGCTCTAGAAGTTGTAGAACTTTCTCAGCGTGACCTGTTAGCTCTTCTAGTGCGTTCATTGAATCTTCTGGCTTAGTGATTTGTACTAGCTCAACTTTGTCGAACTGGTGCATACGAATCAAACCACGAGTATCACGACCGTAAGAACCTGCTTCTGAACGGAAACATGGCGTGTGAGCTGTCATCTTAATTGGTAGATCCGCTTCGTCAGAAATCGTGTCACGAACTAGGTTCGTTACAGGTACTTCTGCAGTAGGGATTAGAGACAGTTTACGTGGCTCTTCGTCGTTTACTTTTTCTACTAGCGGCTCAGTGTGGAAAAGATCTTTACCAAACTTAGGAAGCTGACCAGTACCGAATAGGCTGTCAGAGTTTACTAGGTAAGGTACGTACATTTCTGTGTAGCCGTGCTCTTCAGTGTGAAGATCCAGCATGAACTGAGCGATTGCACGGTGTAGACGAGCAAATTGGCCTTTCATCACGATGAAACGTGCGCCAGTGATCTTAACTGCACTTGCGAAGTCTAGACCGTCGCCCATTTCGCCTAGGTCAACGTGATCTTTCAGTTCGAAGTCGTAAGACTTTGGCTCACCCCAACGAGAGATTTCAACGTTGTCGTTTTCATCTTTGCCATCTGGCACTTCATCTGCTGGGATGTTTGGTACAGAAAGCGTGAATTCGTCTAGTTGAGCCATTACTTGCTCAAGTTCAACTTTCTTCGCATCAAGATCGCTACCTAGCGTACCGATTTGTTTCTTGATCTCTTCTGCGCCTTCTTTGTCGCCAGCCGCCATTTTTTGGCCGATTTGCTTGGAGATGGAGTTACGCGTGGATTGTAAATTTTCTACTTCTACTTGAATGGACTTACGTTGTTCTTCAAGTTTACGAATAGTATCTACGTCTAGCTTAAAGCCACGACGCGCCAGTTTAGCAGCTGTTTCATCCAGCTCTGTACGAAGTAATTTAGAATCCAGCATTGTTAATCCTATGCTTTTTGTTGTGAAATCACGCGCACTTTCCAAGCGTACGCGTTAAAAAAATTTACTGCACAAATGTATCCAAAAACGCCTACTTTTCATAGCGCTTTTGTGGGCTATTTGCGTCTAAAGTAGCCAAGTAATCTAACTTTTCGCCGATTTTGGTCTCTAGACCACGATTTGTAGGCTGATAGTACCTACGATCGCCCATTTCAGGTGGCAAATATTGCTCACCCGCAGCGTAAGCGCCAGGCTCATCGTGAGCATAACGATAATCTGCACCGTAACCCATGTCTTTCATCAAACTGGTTGGTGCATTTCGAAGGTGATGCGGCACTTCATATTCAGGTAAGTTATGAGCGTCCGTGAGCGCTTGTTTCCACGCCACGTATACCGCATTACTTTTTGGCGCACACGCTAAGTACACGATCGCCTGTGCAATCGCACGTTCACCTTCTGCTGGACCAACGCGCGTAAAACAGTCCCACGCGGAGAGTGCCACTTGCATGGCTCTAGGGTCCGCATTGCCGACATCTTCCGATGCTATCGCAAGTAATCGACGGGCAATGTAAAGAGGATCACATCCCGCTGCAATCATACGTGCAGCCCAGTAAAGCGCCGCATCTGGGTTAGAGCCACGAATTGATTTGTGGACCGCAGAGATTAAGTCATACCAGATATCACCTTTGTTATCGAAGCGAGAGACTTTCTCCCCTGCCACTTCAGCCAGCAACTTAAGCGTGATCTCTTTTTCACCTTGCGCATTGTCTTCTGCCATGTCGTAGAGCAGCTCAAGATAATTGAGAGACATGCGAGCATCACCGTTTACCAGTTCTGCTAGGCGGTCTAATACGTTATCAGCGAAGTGTGCAGGTGTGTTACCCAAGCCACGTTCTTTATCGCTGATCGCTTGGTTCAGCGCCAGTGAGATTTCATCTTTATCGAGAGACGTCAGCTTGTAGACACGTGCACGTGACAGCAATGCGTTGTTTAACTCAAACGATGGGTTTTCTGTCGTCGCACCAATAAAGGTAACCGTGCCATCTTCGATATGCGGCAAAAACGCATCTTGTTGAGATTTGTTGAAGCGATGCACCTCATCCACAAATAAGATGGTGCGGCGGCCCGCCATTTTGTTCTCACGTGCTTTCTCGATTGCAGCACGGATTTCTTTCACACCAGACGTTACCGCAGACACACGCTCTACTTCAGCATTGGCATAGTTTGCAGCCACTTCCGCTAATGTCGTTTTGCCTGTGCCTGGTGGTCCCCAAAGGATCATAGAGTGAATGTGACCCGCCTCTAGCGCACGGCGCAGTGGCTTACCAGGGCCTAAAATGTGCTGCTGTCCAATGTATTGCTCGATTGTTTCCGGTCTCATACGAGCAGCAAGGGGACGAAAATCTTCGTCCCCCGAGAAATCTAATGTGTAATTACTCACTACCAATTAATTCCTTTGGTCATCCACTTCCACACCTTTTGGAATTGTGAATGTGAATCTGTCTGCTTTTGGTTTACCCAGCTTCACGTTGTTAAAGGTGAACAAACCTTTTTGACCGTCTTGCTCAACCACGTTGAAGCCTTTCACGACACCTTTGGCATCAATATTAATCTGGAATTGACCTTGTGTGGAGTCTACTGCGGTAGGAATGAGAGTGAACTGGTCACCTTTTTGAGATATTTTGTAGTTATTCCAATCACTTGCTCGGTTACGCGTTAGCAAAACAAATGGCGTTTGCTCTGTTGCTTGCTCTTGCCAGTAGATGCTCACTTGCTCGATGAATGGGCTGTAGTACCACAATGTCTTACCGTCAGAGACCAATAGGTTCTCATCAGGGAATGTTGTGCTCCAACGGAACAGGCTTGGGCGGGCAATTTCAACCGTACCTTCTCCTTCCATAACCGTTTCGCCTTCAGGGCTGATAACCTGCTGAGAGAAATCTGCACTAAAGCCATCATTCATAGAAAGGCGTTTGTTTAATTCATCTTTAGGAGATGCTGCGTGTGCAGTAGAGAAGAGGGAAAAGCTTAAAACAAGCGCGGAGAAAAGTTTCGCTGAAAATAGTTTTTTCATTCAGATACCTATTATTAGAACCACTCACCTCAGTTGGACTGAGGTGAGTAACACAAGTTCATTAATCTTTTGGTGGCGCAGGTGCCAGTACTTCACGGTTACCGTTATGACCCGGAGCACTTACGATGCCCTGCGCCTCAAGCTGCTCTACAATACGGGCGGCACGGTTGTAACCTATCTTAAATCGGCGCTGAACACCGGAAACCGAACCTCGACGTGATTGAACCACGTGCTCAACAACTTGATCGAAGAGCGGGTCTACATCTTCATCCGCTTCCATTTGCTCACCTGGCAATAGACTTTCTGGAGTTTGATCTCCACTGATGATCTCTTCAATGTAGTTAGGTTTACCACGCGCTTTCCAGTTGTTTACAACAGCATGAACATCATCATCTGATGCAAATGCACCGTGAACACGAGTTGTATGACTTGACCCCGGCGGTAGATACAACATATCACCCATACCAAGTAGTGATTCTGCGCCGCCTTGATCTAGGATTGTACGAGAGTCCGTTTTAGTCGATACCGTAAACGCAACACGAGTTGGAATGTTCGCTTTAATTAGACCGGTAATAACATCAACCGATGGACGCTGAGTCGCAAGAATTAAGTGAATACCTGCCGCACGCGCTTTTTGCGCCAAGCGAGCAATCAGTTCTTCAACTTTCTTACCGACCACCATCATTAGGTCAGCAAATTCGTCAACAACAACGACGATGTAAGGCAGCTTTTCTAGCAATGGCGGTTCAGTATCCATGCTGTCGCCTTCTTGCCAGAACGGGTCATGGATTGGGTGGCCCGCTTCTGCTGCCATCTTCAGTTTTTCGTTGAAGCCCTTCACATTACGTACACCTAATGCCGACATCAATTTGTAACGACGTTCCATCTCGCCCACACACCAACGTAGAGCATTTGATGCGTCTTTCATATCAGTCACAACTTCAGAAAGAAGATGAGGGATACCTTCATAAATAGAAAGCTCTAGCATTTTCGGGTCAATCATGATGAAGCGTACATCTTCTGGGCCTGCTTTATACAGCATGCTCAAAATCATCACGTTCACACCTACCGACTTACCAGAACCTGTTGTACCTGCTACTAGCACGTGTGGCATCTTCGCAAGATCTGCCACCACAGCTTCGCCCGCAATGTCTTGACCTAACACAACCGTTGTTGGTGACGTTGCTTGCTCAAACTGAGGGCTACTGATGACATCAGATAAATAGACCGTCTGACGACTCATGTTTGGCAGTTCCAAACCGATGTAAGGCTTGCCAGGGATTACTTCCACAACACGTACCGCCATCGCAGACAATGCACGCGCTAAGTCAGTTGAAAGACCAGAAATACGACTTACTTTCACCCCCGGCGCCAAATCAAGCTCAAAACGAGTGATCACTGGACCAGGATAAATACCAACCACATCGGCTTTGATTTTGTAGTCAGCGAGTTTGCTCTCTACCAATCGAGCGACCTGCTCTAGCGCATCACGGTCGATAAAGTTTTCACGTTTTTCTGGATGATAAAGCAACTCGAGCGTTGGGAGTGGCTCTTCCGGAACTGGCAAGTTTTCTTCTTTCTGTACCAAAAATGGGTTCTGTGTTGCAGCGACTTTGGCTTGCGCATTGGAAACCATATCTTGGAATGCGGTAACGTCTTGGTCGTTGTCTTGGATCTCTTCTACTTCCACTTTTTGAGGTGCAGGTTCAAATGTTGTTGAAGGTGTTGCTGCTTGCTGATGAGGCGTTGTTGGCTGTACTTGCTGTGCAGGCTGAGACTCCACTTCGTCTTCATCATCTAACACATCAAAGTCAGAGATCGTAGGCTCAATATGTTGGCTCGACTCTGTTTGAGCCGTGATGCTATCTAATACAGCAGAATCAATTGCAGGCTCTTCATGTACAGGATGCTCTATACTTGGCTGCTGTACTTGCTCTGCTTCAAATTGTTCGTACTCCGCATAATCTGGTTCAACACTGATCGGTTCTTCTGTAGCTGTATGTGGCTCTACATAGGAAGAGTAAGTGTTTGCAAATGATGGGGCTGCCTGTTCTTCAGTTCCCCAGTCATCTGCTTGTTGCGCCGCTGCTTCAAGCTCTTCTATCGTAACATTCAGTTGCTTGGTGCGTTCCAAGAGCGGATCAACGTTATCCGTGTTAACCGTATGGATAGGTTGTATTTGAGGCTCAGGTTCAGAATAAACTGGCGCAGCATTAACCGTAGCCTTGCGTTGTGGTGGCGTCGGTTCTACCATCGCCTGTTCCGCAGGCTTATCAGGTTTAGCTTGCGGCATATAAATAGGATACTCATGCGCTGGCGCCGGCTCTTTCGGTTCATCGACATCGTACGCCGTTAAATGAGGAAGCGGCTCATCATCAATTTCATGGTCTACATTATGTTTAGGCGTAGAGACTTTATCTTCTACAAACTCATCAAGCTGAGGTTCTAAAACTTCCTGCTCTGAACCTCTTGCCTTATTTGCAAGCGCGGCAATTAGCGCTAACGCACGATCACCAAGCCATTCCACGATGTTAAGCCATGAGATGCCAGTGAAGAGCGTAAAGCCCGCTCCCCACAAGAACAGCAGTACCAATGTGGTACCGAGTACATTCAATGTAGGTAAAGCGAGGCTAGACAACACATCCCCGACCACACCTCCGGATGAAAAATACCAAATGTCATCAAAATTAATATCGGCAAGACCGCAACTGGTCATAATAAGGACGACAAGACCGAGCAGCCTTGTACCCCATAGCATGAAATCAATTGGCTCATCTTCTCCTCGTTTACGGCAAATCACCCATGCAGCCGCCGCTAGCAAGAAAGGGATTGGGTAAGCGAGAGAGCCAAATGTGAAGAATAGAGTATCGGCTAGCCAAGCGCCGAAAAGGCCACCAGCATTATCGATATCCCCTCCCCATGCGGTTTGGGACCAAGAAGGATCGGCCGGACTGAAGGTAAATAGTGCAACCGCAAGCAATACCGAGCTAAGAACGCCAACGATAAAGCAGCACTCTTTTAAGCGTTGGAAGCCATTTAAGCGTGAAGACTGGGGCTCTTCACTGGTTTTGATAATGGTTTCGACTTTCTTTGCGTTCTCTTTGAACATAAATCAACTTGAATATGGAAATGAAATAGGAAATTGCAAAACATTCCGAGCGGCATCAAGCCGCTCGGTAAATTGATTTAACCATATCAAGGAGAAAAACCCAATTACTCTCTGGCGAAAGCGGAAGCATATACCGCTTTCTTTGCAAGAAATTAACGAGTTTTGATCACAAGCTGGTTAGATTGTTTCACTTCTTCCATAACAACGTATGTGCGAGTGTCATTTACGCCAGGTAGACGTAGTAACGTATCGCCCAATAGTCGGCGGTAAGCACCCATATCTGATACACGGGTTTTAAGAAGATAGTCAAAGTCACCTGAAACAAGATGACACTCTTGTATGTCGTCTAGCTTTTGAACAGCTGAGTTAAACTGCTCAAACACATCCGGCGCACCACGGTTTAGCGTAATCTCAACGAATACTAATAGTGATGCATCCAGGAACTGCGGATTCAATAATGCAGTATACCCTGTGATATAACCCTGACGCTCTAAGCGACGTACACGCTCCAAACATGGCGTTGGAGAAAGTCCCACACGTTTTGAAAGCTCAACGTTTGAAATACGACCGTCTTTCTGCAGCTCATTAAGAATGTTGCGGTCGATACGGTCTAGTTCCTTGGACGGCTTTTTATAGTTGTCTGCCATTTTTTATTCCACCTTATTACTTCCTTGCAAAAAAATATACTACAACTTTTTAATATTTGGTGCCAAATTTTACAAATCTATAACTATACTAGTTATTAATTCGACAATAACACCCTACTAACAGTTAATACAACCATTATAGAAAGAGGATACAGGATGATCATTGGCGTACCTAAGGAAATCAAGAATCACGAATATCGTGTTGGTATGATCCCAGCTAGCGTGAGAGAACTCATCTCACATGGTCACCAAGTTTTAGTTGAGACCAATGCAGGTGCCGGCATTGGTTTTTCAGACGATGATTACATCGCTGTCGGCGCATCCATTCTCCCTCATGCTGCTGACGTATTTGCGCAAGCAGACATGATTGTAAAAGTAAAAGAACCCCAAGCAGTAGAGAGAGCAATGCTCCGCGAAGGGCAAATTTTATTTACTTATTTACACCTAGCACCAGATTTTCCACAAACTGATGAGCTAATCAAGAGCAAAGCTGTCTGTATAGCCTATGAGACTGTAACAGATAATATGGGTCGTTTGCCACTGTTAGCACCAATGTCAGAAGTGGCAGGTCGGATGTCTATCCAAGCTGGTGCGCAAACGTTGGAAAAATCGCATGGCGGTCGTGGTCTACTCCTAGGCGGCGTACCTGGTGTTGAACCTGCAAAAGTCGTTATCGTTGGTGGTGGCGTTGTTGGTGCAAACGCCGCTCGTATGGCGGTTGGCCTTCGCGCTGACGTCACCATTCTAGACCGTAACGTAGACACACTTCGTAAGCTTGACGAAGAATTCCAAGGTCGCGCAAAAGTGGTTTATTCTACTGAAGACGCTATCGAGAAGCATGTTCTAGAAGCGGACCTTGTTATCGGTGCCGTTCTAATTCCTGGCGCAGCAGCACCTAAACTGGTCACTAAAGAGCATATTGCTAAGATGAAGCCTGGTGCGGCAGTGGTTGACGTGGCAATTGACCAAGGCGGTTGTTTCGAAACTTCACACGCGACAACTCACGCAGATCCAACTTACATCGTTGATGAAGTGGTTCACTACTGTGTAGCAAATATGCCTGGCGCAGTTGCTCGCACTTCAACATTTGCACTCAACAACGCTACACTTCCATACATCGTGAAGTTAGCAAATAAAGGCTACCGCGAAGCACTTCTAGAAGATAAAGGCTTCCTTGAAGGTCTAAACGTTATTCACGGAAAAGTAACGTGTAAAGAAGTAGCAGAAAGCTTTGACTTGGAATACGTTGAACCAACTCAAGCTATTGCTATGTTCAATTAATGACAAAATAAAACATAACTTGTCACGTTTTGTTTACAAAAGCCCACACTGAAGTGGGCTTTTTCATATAGAGTATTTGGCTATAAAGAATAACTAAATCTTATATGCACAAATTAAAATATTTCTAGGCGTGACCGATTTAGGGCAAAACTCTGACAATCTAACACGGTAACCACGTTCTTCAAGATAAAGCACTTTGTCTAATGCGAGCCAGATCTCCAACGGACGTTGAAAAACAAGTTGCACTAAGCTCATTCTCTCCATTTGCCAGAAGCGTTGTTCGCTTAACTTTTCAAAATGAGAGAAATCGATTTCTTGAGGAAGAATAATGCCTTTTTGCTCCGCTGCCCAGCGACAGAACAATTCAAAACCATCACTTAATTGCGACTTACGGATACTCGGCACAGGCTGATACTCTGCCATTCCCAAAGCTTGTCGCGTGATCAAATCAAACCCAAGACGAAACATCATTTCCTGCTGACGATGACGACGCACGCGCTCTCCTCCCGTCACCGTTTGTTGTAATGGGATACGCAGTTCTTGCTTAGACAATGAGAGAGAAGAAGCCCTGCCCGATTCCGACATCGGCTGGTATTGTTCCGACTGAATCAAGTGGTAACAACAAGGTGATATGGTCATCGCAGCAACCCCATTTTCACTGCCGTACTGCATTAGACGAACGTGAAGGTCACCGCATGCATGCAGTGCTACTGCGTGTTGCGTTGGCTTAAACACGGCTTTCGCTTTGCTATCAAACGCGTCGCCTTGAATAAACGTCATCTTCCAATGATGTTCATTGGCTGCTTGTTGCCCCGAATCGCACAGTGCTTGTTGGTATTCAAAGCTGGTTACAGGCTGATCGGTTTGCGTTGTCAGGATTCGCCCCAAGTAACCTTTACCTGAGCACCATTCTAGCCATTCTTCGCCACAGTGTTGTTGAATTGCAGCTTCACCCATCGAGCTAATTTGCTCCAACTTACGTCCCGGAATACCGTTATCTAAACCACGAGCGAGTTCCAAGCCGTTTAACGACAAAAGCTCTAAATGAGTCAGTTCTGCGAGTTGTTCAAGCTCAGGCAAAAACGGACTAAGTGCTTTTAACGCGAGTTCTGGTGCTGCTTTGTATTCTTCGATTTGAGAGGGAGTAAGAGACGCTAGCCATTGGCACAGTCGAGGATGTTGCTCCTGCCAAGGTAATGATGTGTGAATGCTGCTTTTAAAAGGCTCGAATCGCCACAAAGATTGGTTTTCGATTAAGCAGTCATTAATAAACTGAAATTGCGTTTTCATAGCTCCCCCTACAACGAGCGCATTGTAGAGGGAATCGAAACATCAATGAAGTGTTATCTCACCGGAAGCTCGATGTCTTTAAACATCTCTTCGATTTCTGCATTAGACTTCAACGAAATCGCCTGCTCAACCACTGGACGCGTTAAGTGCGGTGCAAAACGCTCCATAAAATCGAACATGTAAGAGCGTAAGAATGTACCACGGCGGAAGCCGATGCTCGTGGTGCTCGCGCCAAACAAATGGCTCGCATCTATTGCAACCAAGTCACCGTCCTGCTCTTCATCCACAGCCATGCTTGCAATCACACCCACACCAATACCCATACGAACGTAAGTTTTAATGACGTCTGCATCAGTTGCCGTGAACACCACTCGCGGGGTTAAACCTTCGCGGTTGAATGCTGTATCCAGCTCTGAACGACCAGTAAAACCGAACACGTAAGTGACTAATGGGTAAGCGGCAAGATCACTGATCGTTACTTTGTCTTTCTTCGCTAGTGGGTGGTCTTTAGGCACAACTATTGAACGATTCCAGTGATAACAAGGCAGCATGATGGCATCTTGATATAAGTGAAGAGCTTCTGTCGCAATCGCAAAATTCGCAGTGCCTTTAGCTATCGCCTCAGACATTTGTGACGGTGTACCTTGGTGCATGTGTAACGACACTTTTGGATAACGAGAAGTAAAACCTTTGATGACATCTGGCAGTGCATAACGAGCCTGCGTATGTGTCGTGGTGATATTCAGCGTCCCCATTTCTGGATGGGTGTGCTCTCCAGCCACCGCTTTGATACTTTCTACACGAGCGAGAATTTCTTGAGAGATACGTACAATTTCTTCTCCAGCTGGCGTCACTTGCGTTAAGTGCTTACCGCTACGTTCAAAAATCTGAATACCTAACTCATCTTCCAGCAACCGAACCTGTTTACTAATACCTGGCTGAGAGGTATATAAGCTTTCCGCCGTTGCAGATACATTCAGATTATGGTTTACAACCTCAACAATATACTTCAGCTGCTGCAGTTTCATCGTAATCCCTTACTTATTCATGAGAGAGTTTATTGGCCACTCAAGCGAGCGATATAATAATTAGTTATAACGCGTTCAAATCGAAATGAACAGCAATTTCTAACTTATACCTCAATCACATACTAATAATCTTCAAGCAAGAAACAATATGCACAAAGTTGAGCCAATAAATGACCGAAGTTCTATGATGTGACTTCTATCAGTAACTAAAACGTGGGAGAGACAAAATAATCAAACAAATAAGGTGCCGAGTAAGATAAGATTCATGTATTCTTTAACGCTAGCCGCAGAAAAGTAAAGCAGACGCAAAGATATGAATATTGGTTTAATAATCGCTTTGGTAGCCATCCTACTGGTGTTAATCCTAGGCTATAACATTATGTTGCAATATAAGGTTAAAGTTGAAACCGCAAAAAGGCAGGAATCAGCGCGATATGTAGCCTTGATAGATGGTACTGAAGAGTTGATTGGTCATGCGCACCATATCCCTTTTAGTAAAGAGCTGTTGCTGTGTCTAAACAATCGTATTCTTGACGCGCTAGAGAGCATGCATGAGCTGGACCCGAAGAACAAGCAACTTGCTCAACGTATCGAAAATATGAAGCAGCAGATTACGCAGCTAAAAGAGAATGGTCCTACTGGCGAGAGTACCACTTTCAAGATGCCGAGTAGTGATAAACAAGCTATCGTCATGCTTAAGCTGGTTAAACGACTTCGCGACACTATCCGTAACGAGCACAACAAAGGCCGATTGGATACCCAGACTTACGTCACTGAAAATGCGCGCTTGGAAACGATGCAAATTCGCATCAACATTGAAAATGTCATCAAAAGAGCAAACGACTCTATCGCTCGTGGCCAACCAGGCACCGCGCTTCAACTGCTGCGTAAAGGTATCGATGCTTTGAGCACTAAGAGCGATCCTTATTCTATTCAAGCGAAACAAAAGCTTGAAGAGATGTTGGGTGACTTAGATAAAAAGCGCCAAGATAAAAGCGATGCTGAAATGCAGCAGATTGCTGACAAAGAGCGTGACAATGACATGGAAGCACTCTTCGGCGAGAAGAAAAAGTGGTAACATTCACTTCAGGTCAAGAAAGGCTGCAATTGCAGCCTTTTTTCTATCCGCAAGACAACGGATATGCCCAATAAAAATGTGAAGTACTAAAACTAAAATGATGAATCTAGACGCCTATCAAGATCTTCTTGCTCCCATTAACCAATTTCTGCAATGCAGTACACCTGATGAATGGGTAGAGGAAGCAAAGAAACCAGAGAACCTTCAAACCATTTTGTTAGACCACCTACTGTGCGAACTAAAAGCTGGCCAATCTGCCATGTTTTTAATTCGTAAGTATGCCGTTGACCAATCCAGTTCACATGCTCTACTTGACTGGTTTAAGCCCTACGAAGATTTTGCTTACCGTAACGTAGGCTCATTGGAAACTTTAAAAGGCAAGAGCAATATTTCTAAGTCAATCATGGCTAAGTCCGACTCACCATACAGCCAAGATTTGATCGATAAGATGGTGCTTTTGATAAAAGAGGAGTTACACCACTTTTATCAAGTTTTAGAGATCATGGAAAGTCGTGGAATTGAGTACAAAAATATTCCAGCAAGTCGTTATGCTAAAGGACTGATTTCGCATATGAAGACTCATGAGCCGGAAACGCTGATCGATAAACTCATCATTGGTGCGTACATCGAAGCCCGATCTTGTGAGCGTTTTGCCAAACTAGCACCACATATGGATGACGATATCGCAAAGTTCTACATTTCTTTATTACGTTCAGAAGCACGCCATTACCAGGATTATCTTGTATTAGCGGAGCAAATCGCAGGCAAAGATATCAGCGAGCGCATCGCCTACTTTGGACGTATAGAGGCAGATTTAATTTCTACGCCAGATACAGATTTTAAGTTTCACAGTGGTATTCCAGTCTAGCGAGCATATTCTCCCAAGGTTGAGCATACTCTGAACTTATATAGACAGAGAATAAATAAGCCGGACATTTCGTCCGGCTTATTTATTGTAGCAATGAGGTTAGGAATAAAGCTGAAACACAACAACTAGAGCTGGAATGAACCCATTCGAGTTTTCAAGTTGTGCGCTAGGCTACTAATCTGCTGACAAGCCACAGCCGTTTGTGAAGCTCCCTCAGCCATCTCTGTTGAAGCACTATTAATATGCTCCACACTGCGATTCAGCTCTTCGGATACAGAATTCTGCTCACTGCACGCCGTTGCGATTTGTGTGCTCATTTGCGCTATGTTATCGACAGAATGTTCAATTTCTTTTATCTGGCTATCAGCATCATTAACTTGCTCAACACACTGAGAAATACCCTCCTGACAATCACGGCTTGAATGCCCTATTTTACTGCTGCTCTCTTGTAGCTGATTAACAATTTCCACAATTTGTGAAGTGGAGTCTTGAGTGCGTTGCGCCAGAGAACGAACCTCATCTGCCACAACAGCAAACCCACGTCCTTGTTCACCTGCCCGAGCGGCTTCAATTGCGGCGTTCAGTGCTAACAAGTTTGTTTGCTCGGCAATCCCGCGGATCACATCGACGACCACATTGATATTGTTTGAGCTCGATTCAAGCTCACGTGCCAGTTCATCTGATTCTTGGATCGTATGTGATACACGCTCAATTACTGCGATAGTTTGTTGTAACGTCGCCGTTCCTTGCTTTGCCACTTCCGCAGCCGAATAAGCAGAGGTTGCGCCAACTTCGGTATTTTGTGCCACTTCACTTACAGCAGCTTGCATCTCTGTCATCGCAGAAGCCACCGAGCTAAGTTCAATTTGTTGATTTTGCATACCAGAGGCGGTCTGAGAAGAAATAGCACTCACTTCCTCTACTGCTGCCGTTAGCTGAATCGTTGAGTCATTAATCTCAGAAACCAGCGAATGTAAGTTTGTTTGCATACCGACAAGCTCTTTAAGCAACGTTCCTAACTCGTCTTTGCTCAATTCACTTTCGTCGATTTGATTATTCAATTGACCCTTGGCGATTTTAGAAGCGAATTCCAATGCTCGATCAACAGGCCCGCAAATGACTCGAGAAAGCAGCATGGCAGACATTACCATGACCAATGCGACGACAAGCGCACCAACAGCAGCGCTGTATTGTGTAAATGCCGCTTCACTTTGTACTTCTTCGCCAATCAAATTCACCAACTCATCGTTCAACGCGAGGGTATCATCCAAGCTGCTCAACGCTTTTGAGTAGGTATCGAAACTTGATAAAATTACATCATTTGCACTTTCAGCATCGCCTTGGCTTAGCAATACGTTGTAAGTCTTCGTTTCTTTGATGTATTGATTCCAAGTTTCTTTAAAAACGCTAAAGGACTGCGTTTCACGCTTATTAAGGTCGAGCTTTTCGTATTCTGCAATACCAGTCTGCACATCAGAACGCCATTGGTCGAGGCCTTTTAACCACTCACCAATTTTGGGGTGATTTGCGTTTGGCAATAAAGAGAACTCATCTTTACGCACTTTAGTAATATCAACTTGGATACCTTTCAAAATCGCAACAGAAGGTAAACTTTTATCTGTTAACACTGAGATGTCTTTATTCAGTGTTAACAAACCTTGCACCAACATTACTGACACTAAACCAAACACGGCAAAAACGGTTAAATAACTAACCGATATTTTCTTTACGACACTTAAGTCTTTAATACGCATGCACTTTCTCCCCGCAGCCTTTCCAAACCTCTCACTTAAGTGAAAGCTTAACCTCTAAAACACACTGTTTTTTGCGCTCGATATCATTGAACGCTCTTATATACATCGGCTTGAGAGATCAAATCTTGACCAGTAATTGATAGTTTTATCACATGCTATTTTAGAGATAGGCTCGTATGCTCCTTATTGTGTCTACATCTTTTCATGAGCGCTTCTCGGCGCAGATCCAAGATCTCATCGATGAGCTTTTCTTTCGCGTTTATCCCAAAATGCTGGGCATAATTTTTTACTTTTGCTATCTCATTAGGCTGCAAGCGGTACACCTCTTTCTTTAAACGCGCTTCTGCTTCACTTCTAATCAGACCTTGCTCTTGTAACAATTTAATGATGGTTTCATCGGTTGGATTTACTGCTCTAGCCATGGTGCTCCATCTATCAATTTGAGTTCTAGCCATATGGCTAGATGAATGACGCCGCACAACTTATAGAGCAAAGATGACAGCTTGATTGCAGTGAATGCAATTCGTTGACTGTTGGTATTATTTTCCACCGCTTCAACGGCAACACACTCAATACCTCCACCCTCACCATTGAATAAAGATCACATTCTGATAACAATTTTCAGCACTGACTTAGATGTCATCCATATTTAACGTGCAAGTAACATTTATAAACAAGAATGATTACTCTAGTTCAAATGATGGAAAAATAAGATGAAATTTTCGCAGTGGAGCCTTTTATTAAGTAGCTTGATAGCGTTACCCAGCATTGCAGATACCGACGTTTACCTAACGAATAACTCTGATCAACCGTTAACTATTCAAGTAAAACATGAAGGTAGTGATTTGCTTCAATACGGAGACGAGTGGCAACAACATGTGCAGGTACTTGGTCCGTGGGAAACTAAATCTGTATTAAGCTTCAACCGCTGGGAGGGCGTGAAATCAAATCAAACTTACCGTTTTGAAACTGTGGTTTCTAGCCCCGAAGGTGAAAGCATAACACTCAATCAAATAATGGAAGGCCATTGGTACAATTCGACCATTGAATACGGCTTATCCGCAGCCGATGTCGAGTTATCTCTCAAAGATGATCGTAACATTCATCGTGCCAACACTAACGCTTTTGGTACGAGAGAAACCGAACTGGCATTTAAGTCAGACAGTACCGCTCGATATGATGATCTTTACTACACCATCACGCCAAGCAAGGTAGCGGAGTCTGTCGACAACGAAGAACAAAACCTTAAGTTGATGACTTATAACATCTGGGCGTTGACGGCTATTGCATCGCACATTGGAGATCGTTACGAACTGATTCCTCAACATGTAAAAGGTTACGATGTTTTGGCGCTGCAAGAGGTGTTTGCCAGCGGCCGTGAAGCATTCTTACGTGAGTTAGCCAAGGAATATCCTTACCAAACAAAGATGTTAGATAAAGAAGGCGTTAATATTCATGATGGTGGCGTAATCATAGTTAGTCGCTACCCTATCGTGAATGAAGCGCAATATGTCTTTCCCGATTGCTCTGGTACAGACTGCTTTGCCGATAAAGGCGTAAATTATGCGGAAATAATTAAAGGTGGTCAGGCTTACCATGTGTTTGCTACCCATACCGCATCTTTCGATACAGACACCGCCCGTGAGTATCGTCAGCGCCAGTTCAAACAAATCCGCGCACTCGCCCAATCTCTTGACATTCCTTCGAGCGAAACTGTGGTTTACAGCGGCGACTTTAACGTAAACAAAAGAAAGTTCCCTGGTGACTACCAACAAATGATCGCTAACTTAAGTGCCATAGAGCCTCACTACTCTGGTTACACGGAGTCAACCTTTGATCCCCGTATCAATAACTTCGCAGGTGAAGCGTTATCAGGTGGCGAAAACGTGGAATACCTTGACTATGTTATGGTGAGTAGTGAATACGGGGTGAAATCATTCAATGACAACCGCGTAGACGTGCCGCGCACAACCGCAGAGAGTTTATGGAAACACTATAACCTTTCTGACCATTTCCCAGTAAGCGCAACAATCAAGCCATGAAGAAAATCGCTTTGATAATCATGTCCGCCATTATGGCGGGCATGATATTTTTAACTTTCAGTCACGATGTTCAAAAAGAAGAGCTCGCTTCCTCTCCTTCCCCTAAGACAAAAAATCAGAGTGTCTCCAGTACATCACCACAAACAAGCAGCATCGTGCCCGATACAGATACTTCACCACAAACAGCTAAGCTCCCTTCCACAGTTCAAATAACGACTGAGCGATTAACTCAACTCAAAGGCAGGAAACTTGTCGCCCAACTTGAGACGTTTTGGCAAGAGTGTATGTTGAACCGTAGTTGTGAAGAGCAGGTCGCCTTGTTTGAGGCGCATTTATCTTCAGCTCGATTCCAGCTTTTGGCGAACTACCCTCAGCTCAGCAGCCAATGGCAAGAGAGTGTAGGAAATTTGTTATTTGATGAGCAACAATCACTGGCGTCGCGTATTGCACAGCTGAAGAACGAAGCAAGAAGCATCTGGGGAGAATTGGCTGATGTTGTTTTCGCGGATGAGTTCGCGCTGTACGATTTCAACTTAGAAGCCCAAAAGCTGGACACTCAAAGCCCAGATAACTTTTTGCGAGCTTTCGAGCAACTCACCATTGACTGGCAAGAACATGCAGGTGCTATCGGGCTAACAAGCGACCAGGAAAAATATGAGCGTGCGGTCACCCTGATTCCTAATAGTATAAGCCTACCAGATCGCTTGGCGATCATCGCAGAGCTAGAACGAACTTACTTAACGAAAGAAGAAAGTAAAAACATTCATGCTCGTCAGCAGCAAATTACAGAGCAAAAAAAACGAGTCAAAGATTATCAACAAGCATTACAGCAACTTGAGTCCAAACTAAGAACGCAAAGAGCCTCTAGCCATTCACATTTGTCAGAACCGGAATGGCAAAGCTATTACCAACAAGAAGTCGCGGATTTTCGTCGTGAATTTTTTTCTTCTTAATAATGCGCTTTGACTGACTGGGAACTTAAAAAGGCACGTTGCTAACCAGCCGTCGTGCCTTATGTTCAACTCTCTACTTTTAATTCAGAACAAATTTAAACCAAATACATCTTTCACATCAAATAGCACTTTTTCGGTTTTCTCGCGAGAACACTCACTACCTTGTTTTAAAATATCAATCAGCTGCGCTTTATCATTCAAATACATAGCGCGCTTTTCTCGAATAGGGCGAAGCATCTCTTGTAAGCATTCTTCTAACACTTTCTTGGTCAAACCATCACCTAATCCACCTCGTCGATAATGGTCTTTTAGCTGTTCGACATAATTTTTATCAGGATGAAAAGCATCGAGGTAGATGAATACAATATTCCCTTCGACTTGGCCAGGGTCCTCAATTTTCAGATGATTGGGATCGGTATACATAGATTTCACTGCCGCGGAAATCTCCTTTTCAGACGCCCCTAGGTTGATTGCATTCCCCATGCTTTTAGACATCTTATTTTTGCCATCAGTACTCGGCAAACGAGGTGCATCACTAAGTAATGGACGGCATTCCCTAAGAACCTCTTTTCCACCCAGGTGGTTTATTTTTCTCACGATTTCATTAGTTTGCTCTAACATCGGCAGCTGGTCATCACCCACTGGTACTAGCGTCGCATGAAACCCCGTAATATCAGCAGCTTGAGAAATTGGATACGTTAAAAAGCCTGCGGGAATAGAGCGTTCAAAGCCTTTACTTTGAATCTCATTTTTAACCGTGGGGTTTCGCTCTAATCGTGCGATAGAAACAAGATTACTGTAATACATTGTCAACTCGGCTAACGCTGGAATTTGAGACTGCAACGTGATCGTAGTTTGAGCGGGGTTGATACCAACAGCCAAATAATCTGCAACGACATTGAGAATATTAGAGGATACCTTTGATGGGTTATGCGCGTTATCCGTCAACCCTTGCATGTCCGCGACCAAGATCGTTTGCTCGTGCTCCGTTTGCAATTTGACTCGTTGTTGCAATGAACCAATATAGTGCCCGAGGTGTAATGGACCTGTTGCTCGATCTCCGGTAAGTATAATTTCACGCTGAGATGTATTTTTATGGGTATTCATATTTGTCTCCAAGTATTTAATAGATCGCTACTGGAGATAAAAAGATCAAACACTCTTAGCTACCATCCAGCAGCTTAAGAATGTAAGTATTCCGCGCCGCTCTATTTAGAGCGCCACCAAGAGAAGGTTGTTAATGAAGGGCGAACGTGTATTTTCATGTTTTTTAAACTAACAGCACATACCGCAGAACTCAATCTGTTTTGTACTGAATTAGAGTGAGTGTTCCAACAGCCAATTAAGAGGATTACATTGGTAAAGACATCGCAATGACCAAAACCGCACCAAATACCGAACCAGAGACAAACGCACACAGTACAGTTTTGTTGTGTTTCCTTTTCATTGATGAACTCCTATCCATAACTACGATGACCAGCCCTCACATCTAATACGCATGTGGATGCATCACGACAACGAGTTAACCAACATATCGCACGTAGGACCAGTACCGCTTTGTTAAATTGGGACCTCGTCCATAACTTGGAGTGTAAATGACTCCGGAACCTACAACAGAAGAAAATTTCATCACGTTACTGTCCTACCCTCCGGGTTTGTGGCTTAATAGGCAACAGGAACACTTTTTTCTTTTGCTGCGGATACTTACATGGAAGCTGTTTTACATCAGTTGCAATTCTCTTTGTCGATAACCGGACCTATCTGTTTGATGTTGGTACTTGGCGTTCTTTTTAAGCGCTTTGGTCTAATCAACGATAATTTTATCGAAGTAGGCTCTAAACTGGTGTTTCAAGTTACCTTGCCTGCGATGTTATTTGTCAGCATTGTGGCTTCAGAACACGACTTTTCCGCGGCAAGTGGATTCGTCAATTTCGGCGTCATCGCTAGTATTTCGTTTTTCATTTTCACCTACCTTTCCGTCAAACTTCTGTTCAAAGCATCGCCTGACCAAGGCGTTCTCATCCAAGGTGGGTTCCGAGCAAATACAGGTATTATTGGTATCGCTTACGTTGCCAATGCGTATGGTTCTCAAGGTGTGGCGCTAGCAGCGCTCTATGTCGCGGTCACCACATTTATTTATAACGTCCAAGCGGTAATTTGCTTATCGCCCAAGGGGGCAACGTCTGCCTCGCAAGCAGCAAAGATGATGGGCCGAACACTGACTAGGAATCCGCTCATAATCTCCATTGTTCTAGGAATGGCTTTTTATTTACTCGCTATTCCAGTACCGAATGTGGTTATTGACGCAGGAGACTACTTGTCCAAAATGACATTGCCTTTGGCGCTGTTGTGTACGGGTGGCTCACTTGACTTTAGCTTGATGAGAAAAGAGAAAGGTCCATCTTGGTTTGCGAGCAGTTACAAGCTCATCGTAGCGCCAGTCATCATCACCATGGGAGCTTACTTAGTAGGATTTCGAGGAATTGAGCTAGGTATTCTTTTCTTTATGAACGCCTCTCCAGTCGCTGCTGCCAGCTATGTCATGGCGCGTTCCATGGGAGGCAATGCCACGTTAGCTGCAAATATCATCGCACTCACTACGGTGCTTTCTACCGTGACCTGTACGTTGGGCATCCTATTTCTTAAGTTCTACAACTTAATATAATTGGTCCGCGATAAAATAAAGACGCTAAACGGCATTGATGTCAGTTACTGGTCGTGATTCGCAAAAGTGAGCTTTCTTACCAGACGAAAAAATTCACTCGCTTCAGATTCCGACAAACAAGAAAAAAACTCTTTCTGTAAATTCGTCATGATTTGATGAACTTGCTTTAAAGCATTTGCTCCCTCTTTTGTCATGCTTAGCATTTTAAGGCGCTGATTCGATTTACTTTTAGAAACTTGAACAAACCCTCTCTTTTCCAGATTGTCCACCATCCGCTTTGCTACACTTCGCTCAGTTCGAACCGCATCAGCCAACGCTTGCTGGCTCATAGGTTGAAATTCTTCTAAAGCGGCCAGTGCACTTGCCATTTCTAGTGTCATCAAATTTTGCCGAGAGAGCTCGGCTTGGGCACGATTGCGGTACATGCGCTGCATCACACCGCAGACAAACATAGGGCTTTGATCCAAAACGGAAATTGGAGAAATTTTCTGATCTTTCATCGTCGTTTTTCTTCTTTAGGCTTTCATTCGGTCGAAAAGGCTGTGCTGATACTGCACACAACACGCCGTCTTTCAGGCTCGCGTCATAGACGGTAACCACCAAGTGAAAACATAAAATAAAGAGCGCCGAAGCGCCCTTTTATTGTGTTTATTATCACTAGTATAACTCAGTTAACACAACCAAGTCCTACTCGCTTTGCTGAGTGGGTTTAGTGCTGGTCTCAGACAACTCTGCCTCCGACTCTTT
Organism: Vibrio sp. Vb1166; assembly: GCF_033338695.1. Taxonomy (NCBI): domain Bacteria; kingdom Pseudomonadati; phylum Pseudomonadota; class Gammaproteobacteria; order Vibrionales; family Vibrionaceae; genus Vibrio; species Vibrio sp. Vb1166. Next base: position 333,236 of record NZ_JAWOTE010000002.1, read on the forward strand.
TCTCGCACGTCGATCAAACAATCGCTCAACCACTACAAAGAAGATTGGGACGAAGAATATACCCAATATCGTGGCACTGATCATGCCACCAAGTACGCCGGTACCCACTGCGTTTTGACCTGCCGATCCCACACCTGAACTGATAGCAAGTGGTACCACACCCAAACCAAAAGCAAGCGATGTCATGATAATTGGGCGCAGACGAACGCGAACAGCATGTAAGGTTGCTTCGATAAGCCCAGCGCCTTTCTCATAGTAGTCCTTTGCAAACTCAACAATCAGAATGGCGTTTTTGGTTGCCAAGCCGACCGTCGTTAATAAGCTCACCTGGAAGAACACATCGTTATCCATACTGCGCGTCATTACCGCAAGCACAGCACCAAGCACACCAAGAGGAACAACTAACACCACGGCGAAAGGTACTGACCAACTTTCATACAAAGCGGCAAGAACTAAGAATACGACGAGGATAGATAGCGCATATAGCATCGGCGCTTGGTTTCCGGAAAGGCGCTCTTCATACGAAATACCATTCCAGTTCACCGTGAAGCCTTCCGGTAGCTTTTCTACCATTGCTTCAATTTCTTCCATGGCTTCACCAGTACTTACACCAGGAGCTGCATCGCCTTGAATATTCATTGCTGGCAAACCATCAAAGCGCTGCAAAAGAGGAGAACCATAGGTCCACTCGCCACTCGCAAAAGCAGAGAAAGGCACCATCTCTCCTTTAGCGTTGCGTACGTACCATGAATCGAAGTCTTTTGGCTGCATGCGGTATTCCGCATCACTTTGCACCATCACTTTCTTCACACGACCGCGGTCAATATAATCGTTAATGTAAGCCCCGCCCCATGCAGCTGACAGGATTTGGTTTACGTCATTGATACTGACATCCAAAGCACGAAGTTTGACGTGGTCAATGTTCACTTTGTACATTGGCGCATCTGCCTGACCGTTTGGACGAACACCAACAAGTTTCGGGTTTTGTGCTGCCATGCCCAGAAGTTGCCCTTGAGCCGCAACTAATGCATCGTGCCCTTTATTCAACGAGTCTTGGAGATAGAAATCGAAACCTGTCGAGTTACCTAGCTCTTGAATCGCTGGAGGGGCGAACGCAAACACCAAAGCTTCTTTAATAGTAGAGAAGTACCCCATCGCTCGGCCCGTAATGGAAGCGGCATCGGCGCCTGGCGCTTCACGCTCAGACCAATCTTTCAGGCCGATAAATGCCATACCCATATTTTGGCCTTGGCCTGCGAAACTAAATCCAGCAACGGAGAAGACAGATTTTACATTGTCTTTTTCGTCTACTAGATAAAAGTCACGCATTTTCTCAAGTGTTTTTTCCGTCTGCTCTTGTGTTGAGTTAGGCGGCAAAATAGCCATTGAGAATACTGTGCCTTGGTCTTCATCTGGCAAAAATGACGTTGGAAGGTTCATAAATAACCAGCCAGCACCTGCACTCATTGCCAAAAATACAACCAACATGCGACCTGTGCGTTTTAAAAGTTTAGCAACACCGGTTTCATAGCCAGCTGTCATCGCATCAAACTTGCGGTTAAACCAGCCAAAGAAGCCTTTCTTTTCTAGAAGCTCAGCATCGCCTTTTTTCAGTAATGTTGCACATAATGCTGGAGTCAGAATTATCGCAACCAAAACGGAAAGCGTCATAGCCGCCACAATAGTTATTGAAAACTGACGGTAAATAACCCCGGTAGAACCAGACATAAACGCCATAGGGACGAATACCGCTGAAAGCGTCAACCCCACACCAATCAGGGCACCAGTGATCTGCCCCATCGATTTTTTGGTCGCTTCTTTGGGCTCCAACCCATCTTCATGCATCACACGCTCGACGTTTTCCACCACAACGATGGCATCATCCACCAGCAAACCGATAGCCAGAACCATCGCGAACATGGTTAACGTGTTTACGCTAAATCCAGTCGCGTACAAAATAGCGAAGGTTCCGAGCAATACGACAGGCACTGCGATCGTTGGAATGATCGTCGCACGGAAGTTCTGCAAGAACAGGTACATGATTAAGAACACAAGAAGAATAGCTTCTAATAGCGTTTTAACCACTTCTTGAATCGAGGCTTTGACGAATGGCGTTGTTTCAAATGGGTACGCAATCTGCAACCCTTCTGGGAACGTTGCACTCAGTTGTTCTAAGCGCTCTTTTACCGCATTGGCTGTCTCAAGCGCGTTTGCGCCAGTACCTAATGAAATACCTAACCCCGACGCTGGGAAGCCATTATATTGGCCTCGAATATCATAACTTTCTGCACCACGCTCAACGCGAGCTACATCTTTCAAATAAACATTCGAACCACTGGCGTCGGACTTAAGAATGATGTCTTGGAACTCTTCTACACTGCTCAAACGACTTGCAGAAGAAATCGTAGCATTCAACAACTGACCTTCCTGCGCAGGTGCCGCACCCAGTTGACCTGAAGAAACTTGCGCGTTCTGTTCACTGATCGCGTTCGCTACATCGATTGCGGTCAAGTTGAACTGCGTAAGCTTAAATGGATCCAGCCAAACTCGCATCGCATACTGCGCACCAAACGCCTGCACTTGTCCTACGCCAGTTACACGACTTATCGGGTCTTGAATATTCGTTACAACAAAGTCGCCGATATCGTTTTCTGTAAAGTCAGGATCTTCAGAATAAACTGCGACAACCATGAGAAATGCCGTATTGGATTTATTGACGACAATACCTTGGTTTTGTACCTCCATCGGCAATGAAGTCAATGCCAATTGCAGTTTGTTCTGCACCTGTACTTGCGCGATATCAGGATCAGCTTCGCTATCAAACGTCAGGGTAATTGTCGCATTACCAAATGCATCACTGCTCGATGATAGGTAGCGAAGGTAATCTAATCCCGTCATGTTTTGCTCGATAACTTGCGTTACCGAGTCTTCAACGGTTTTTGCTGATGCACCTGGATAGCGAGCACTGATGGTGATCGTCGTCGGTGAAATCGTTGGGTATTGCGAGACGGGTAAATTGAATAATGACATTACCCCCGCCAACATCGTTAGAATCGCGAGAACCCAAGCAAATACCGGACGATCGATAAAAAATCGTGCCATGATTACTCCTGTTCACCGTTTTGGATAGTTACCGAACTGCCTGGCCCTACCTTTTGTAAACCGGCGGTAATGACTTTATCACCCGCGTTCAAACCATCAATAATGCGCCATTGGCTATTGATCGCTTCAGCAGTCTTCACTGGTTTCGCTTCCACTTTGTTCTCGCCATTAACCGTCATCACTGTCGCTTTACCTGTCGCATCACGAGATACCGTATTTTGTGGTATTAGAATCGCATCAGGGTCGACACCAGTAATGACCGTCGCACGAACAAACATTCCAGGTAGCAACAAACCGTCAGGGTTTGGGAATTCGGCACGAAGCGTCACGCTGCCCGTACTTTCGTTCACATTGACCTCAGTAAATTTCATTGTGCCTTTGTGTTCGTAAGTGCTGCCATCTTCAAGCATCAATGTAACTTGCGCAGAGTCATCTTCTTGCATATGGCCTTGGGAGAGTGATGCTTTCAAACGCAGCAGTTGCGCGGATGATTGCACAATATCAACATTGATAGGGTCAAGCTGCTGAATGGTCGCTAATTTGGCAGCTTGGTTAGCCGTAACCAACGCACCCGCTGTCACACTCGATTTACCGATCACCCCGCTAATCGGAGCTTTGACTTGCGTATAATCTAAGTTGATTTTTGCTGTGTTGATTTTGGCTTTTGCGACTAGGACCTGTGCTTTCGCTTCTTTGTATGCCGCTTCTGCTTCATCCAAGTCTTGTTGGCTGATGGATTTTTTGGTGATCAAGGTTCTGTAACGCTTCACCGTGGCATAGGTCGACTCTGCCGCAGCTTGCGCACGGATTAATTCCGCTTCAGCGCTCAGCAAATCCGCCTGAAATGATGAATCATCAATTTGATATAGCGACTGCCCTTGTTCAACAAATCCACCTTCAACAAAATTTCGTTCCGAAATAATGCCAGTAACTTGCGGACGAACTTCTGCTTCTTTGAATGCTCGGCTACGACCCGGCAACTCCACTGTTAATGCTTGGCGCGTTGGCTGCACTGTTAACACTTCTACTTCGGTTGCGGGCGCAGGCCCCCCACCTTGGCTCGATCCTTCTTCGCTAGGTTGACATCCAACCACAAAAAGGCTCGACGCAATCAGCAGAGATAGCGTGGTTTTACGTCTCATGAATTTTTTCTCTCTTATCTACCGACAAGCCTTCAAGATTCCTTATTAAAAGCTTCTAGAATGACTTAATAATGACTAAAGGATGTATATCCAGAACAAATTAATTAGGATGATAAATACCCAGTGTTGTACATACAACAAAATTTACAGTTCTATACGCTTACGAAAAACGTTTATGGTAAAGGTGTTATGAAGTTCTCAAATTTGAAGATTTTGGGTTGGAAATCACATTTTCCTGTGTGCAATTGCAATGGTTAAAAAGCAGCAAAAGTGATGATAAAAGCATCATCACGCTGTACAGAGTTTGTTACCGCTGTCTAGGGTTATTTACCCACTCTGGAATACGAACTAAAGTGAGAAAGGAATGTAAATATAGTCAAAATTTCACAAGTCAGGTTCGCCACTTATCTAAAAAACAACCCGCTAAGAAGCGGGTTATTTCGTCAGTGAGATTGCTGTTCTCAAGCTTATACTTTGAACTGACTGACCTGATGATCTAAACGTTGAGTTTGCTCTGACAACATGGCTAAAGAAGCTTGCGCTTGGTTTACGATTTCCACAATTGAAGTGCTACTGTCTGCAATGCCTTGTACGTTGCTATTTACTTCGTCACTTACTGTACTTTGCTGGCTCGCAGCCGTTGCAATGTGTGTATTCATCTCGTTCATACGTGAAATCGCGTTCAAGATTTCAGAAAGGGATTCACTCGCTCGGCCAGCGGACTTGATCGTTTCATCACTGCTATTTTGGCTACCGCGCATCACTTCTACAGCTTGTCCTGCACCAGATTGTAGCTTTTCAATCATGGTTTGGATTTCACCCGTACTCTGTTGCGTACGACTGGCTAAAGAACGAACCTCGTCCGCTACCACAGCAAAGCCTCGCCCTTGCTCTCCAGCCCGAGCCGCTTCAATGGCTGCGTTAAGCGCTAATAAGTTTGTTTGCTCGGCAATACCACGAATTACATCCAGTACGGACGCAATGTTACTCACATCATGATCCAATGTGTTAATGACGTGGCTTGCGCTTTCGATTTCACTTGCGAGGCTACGAATTGAGCTAACCGTTTGATCCAAAATAACATTGGTATTGGTAAGTTCATCATTCGCTGTTTGGCTCGCAACCGCAGCTTCGTTAGCGCTATCGCTTACATTTCTGCTGGTGACTTGCATTTCATGCACTGCCGCCGCTACCGCCTCGCTATCTTTTTGCTGAGAAACGGTCGAGTTCGCGATGGTCGTGGTCAACGAGCTAAGATTTGCCATTTCGTTACGTAAGGTATTTGAGCTTTCAATTACCTGAGCGACTGTCATTTGAATTTTGGACACAAACTGGTTAAATGCGTCTGCTAAATTGCCAATTTCGTCTTGTGTTTTTACATCGATTCGCTGACTTAGATCACCTTCACCGGACGCAATTTCTGTCATCGCATTTTTAATATCATTGATAGGCTTCACAACCGTTTGTAACAACAAAAAAGCCATCGCGATAGCGGCAAAAATAACAATCACAATGCCAGCCTCAAGAATGAGTTCTGCTCTTGTTGCAGCCGCTGATATTTCGTCCTTCAATTGGCTTTGCTTTTCTTCTATTGCATCTTTTACAACGTTAAGCTGCGCTCTAACCTCGATAAATTGGTCTTCAAAGGTATGTTTGTGCTCATTGTAGTAACCACGCCATTGAGATTGAGGTAAACGTAGCATCGCTTCATAACTTGCTAACCACTTTTCACCCAAAGAGACAAGCGTTCGAACTTCATTACCATGTGTAGAAGGCATCACACCGGCTTGTGATAGCTCAATCATTTGTTCCATACGTGGCAGTGCTTTGTAGGCGTTGTCTTTGTATTCACCGATGTGATGATCAATATCGTTTTGAGTATCAGAAAGAGCAACACCTTGGATTGCAGATGTTGCTTGGTAAAGATCGCGATAAGCATCCTCAATCGTTAATAAGTTCGGCACGATCTGTTCGTTGAGTGTCTCACTCAATTCAGATTGCTTCCAACTTGTCATAACGTTTAATACAGAGCTCACAATAAACAATCCAATAATCAATGACAGCGGAATCACTATCTTCTGCTTGATCGTTAAGTTCTGGAACATGAATAGACTCTCTTTATTTATGGTATACAAACTGCCGGAAATTATATCAAACAAATAGAGTATACTATTAGGTAAAAGAGGCTATTCAATATGAAATCTAATGACTTTTTGACAAGGGTTCTAATTTCAACAATTAGTTGATTTTATACAAAATTTAACAAAGAGATCTTTTCAAAAGATGCAAATTAAAATGCTCTTTCAAAACGAAAAATATGTAACAGAAAGTGAATTAAAAGGGACCACATTTTGAAGAATAGATCGAATCAATGATTTACTGAGAACACATACAAAACACAGTTCTTGGATTGAGCACCACCGCGGAATATGCAAAGGTCCGAACATTTCTTCTAAAGCTCAAAAAAACCATTGTTTATCTGACGTGTTTAAGGGTACTCCTTGATGATGTTAGTCGTGATGTTGGCAGACAGGATGCTTACAAGTTTTCGAAGTTAACCAGTAGCACAGTGAACGATTCAGATTTTCTTGAGCGCCAAGGCAATAAAAAAGTTTGCTATTTTCCTCTCAAGAGACGCATTAAAGAAAATAATGCAACCTAGTCACAAAGTCTTGCTACATCTTCAGAAAAGAATGATGTTGCTAAACAAATCTGGTGCAGCATACACATTGAAGCTAAACTCGTTTAAGGAACTTTTTCATATCAATATGAGAAAACATAGATTTCTCAAAGTTACATCAACCATTCAACGATTAAACTAATGTTAGCGTACCGGTACGTCCGAAAACTCCATGCATGAACCATTTAAAAGAGCCAAAATGTTCCAACCCAACTTCGCCTCAGTGGAGTGGCGAGTCGTTTCGCTCGCTCTCCTACTCTCTCTACCTCATACTGCTCATGCGGATCCACTAGATAAGGAAATTAGCAACCTTCTTCAACAACGTTTTTCTATCGCGGTGTTGCTGTCCGATACTGACGCAATTGCGTTTGGTATTGGCGACTTTGATCCGAATGCATTATTTGATACCGCCAACCCAGAGTTCGGGACTGACGAGTCAATCAATGAACGTCGAAGCAAATCCGTATATGTTCTCCCTTACACGACTAACTTTGACATAGAGGGCAGCGAGGATTTACATGAGCTGTCGTTTAAGGCATTTACGATACAAACAGAGAATGATCTCAAACTATTCGGCACAAGTAAGGATCTTCTCAAGGAAAGGACATACGGTGCATCGATTGGTTATGGGTATCTATACAAAGCAAGTGAAAACGTCACCCTTAGCACCAGAACGACGACTCACCTTATGCGTTATGAAAACTCATTCTCTACCGATAATAAACTTTCCTCCATCATTGGAAGAATCCTAGACGGCCGTGCCGTTAACGTTTCAGCATGGGCGGCAATAGTTCAACCATCCATTAAAGCCAAATACACGTCTCCCACAAGTTGGGGGAAATGGCATGCCAGTTCGACATTGAATTCATTCATTGGGCACAGCTGGGGAAGCGCAAATAACGGCAATATAGGCAACCCTAAAGGTTGGTACCTATCTAATGAAATCACCGGTTACTACAATATTTATCACGGTGAGCAAGCTTTATTTACTGGGATTAAAAGAGTCGACCTTTCGCATGATTTAAGCGACGAACTTGGAAGTCCGCATTACTACGAAGCTTCTATAGGATGGCTATTTTATGCACCAAAGCCCTTTGATTGGTTGGACAATTTCGGCATAGGCGTTAACTTCAACTACGGCTCGACTCTCAGAGGTGGCAGCATTCAACTTTACTACAACAAACAATAACGCTGTCAGTACAGGAACCAGTTGGTAGCATATATAACAAGAAGAACTAGAAGACACAAAAGGAATGGCAGAGTTAGCGTCTTCGCAAACTTTTTCATGAGACTTGGGTTATCAAACACTACACCTTCCGCTTCTCTTACCCTTCGCTCTTCGTCAAAATGCCATTTAATGGCTAAGTAGGCTCCTATCCCTAATACAATAAGCTTAAAAGCTCCAGCAAAGTAAGGAAAGAAATTAGCCCAACTGTCGTTCATTATCCATCTCCATCAAATTCAATATCAGCTTTGCGGTGGCAGAATCCAAAGTTCATGTAGAATGCCCCCCTCAAAGTCAGACTCTCTGGCTAGCGCCAGTCTACTGCTCGAGATAGCTGTCCACAACTCTCTTTACCATATCGGCATTTATTAATTATTTAATAAATAACAAGAAAGACACTAGCACACTTGCTGAAAAGTAAGTGTCAGTTTGGATTGAAACTCATCAGGAATCGAAAATGGTCCGCAGTCGACTTGTTGATCTAGTGAAAGCCGAATTACCTAGCGCCAAATCGTTCGCTAGTATAAAAATGTAGCCTATCGCACTTCTGGTCGAGTGCTAACAAACTTATGATGTATATGTCATTAGCGGTGCAATTTTAAGTTTATCAATTAGCTAAAGTTTCCCACCTTAACTGTCAGTAAGCTTGCTGTGTTTGAGACGATCTCGACATGACTAGTGTATAAATAGTATGGAGGTTCAAAGTGAAGGCAAGGCAAATTTCCTTACTAAAAATATTGTTTCTGTAATTTTATTTCAGGATTATCGAAACCATCATAAGGATAATTCGAACTAATCTTAATCCATGCTCCTTCAGTTACATTTGCTTTCTTTTACTCACTTCTCGCGACTATTAGTGGCATTTTGAGACAATTTCCTACACTCCTTTCTTTGTCTTAGTTGATATAAATCATTGTTAGAAGAAAACAGAATCACCTGTATTTCTCGATACATAAATCCAAACTGCCCGACTTTTCGTAACTAAATTACAGATAGACACGATTTTTAGTATGGCACGTTTTTGAGGAACCAAGATGTTAGATACCCTCATGCTGTCGCGGATCCAGTTCGCGGCCAATATCAGCTTTCACATTCTCTTCCCGACCATCACCATCGCGTTGGCATGGATGTTGGTGTTTTTCAAGTGGCGATATAACCGCACCCAAGCCCCCGTATGGCTCGATGTTTATTACTTCTGGGTCAAGATATTCGCTCTTACTTTCGCCTTAGGTGTGGTATCCGGCATTACGATGAGTTTCCAGTTTGGTACCAACTGGCCAGGCTTTATGGAACGAGTCGGTAACGTAGCAGGACCATTGCTCGGATACGAAGTGATGACCGCCTTCTTTATGGAAGCCACCTTCCTTGGCGTGATGCTTTTTGGACGAGGACGAGTGCCGGAATGGGTTCATACTCTCGCCACCGTTCTGGTTGCTGTTGGGACAAGTATGTCCGCGTTTTGGATTCTAGTGCTTAACAGCTGGATGCACACACCAAGTGGCTATGAAGTGATTGACGGAATTGTACATGTAACCAGTTGGAAGGAAGTTATTTTCAATCCTTCTTTACCTTACCGTCTTCTGCACACGCTATTAGCATCGGCGCTGACTGCCAGCTTCTTGATTGCGGGTATCTCAGCTTATCAAATAATGAAAAAGCCAGATCACCGCTCAGCCAAACTTGGCCTAAAAGTCGCGCTGTTCGCGGCGGCTGGATTCATCCCAATTCAAATCTTTGTCGGTGACCTTCACGGGTTAAACACGCTTGAACATCAACCTGCAAAAATCGCAGCGATGGAAGGCGTGTGGGAGACCGAGCAAGGCGCGCCTCTTCTTCTGTTTGCGATGCCAAATGAAGAAACTCGCAGCAATGATTTTGAAGTGGGCATCCCAAAGCTGGCGAGTTTGATTCTTACGCATGACTTAGATGGGGAAATCCAAGGACTTAACGAGTTTGCACCTGACCACCCGCCAGTGAAGCCCTTGTTCTTTGGTTTCCGCGTGATGGTTGGTGTTGGTGTCCTTATGTTGCTTGTTAGCTGGTATGGCGCGGTGAAGCTAGCACGTAAAAAAGCGCTACCTAAACCTTACCTGTACACGGTATTAGCCATGACGTTCTCTGGTTGGATAGCCACACTGGCGGGTTGGTATGTTACTGAGATTGGTCGACAACCTTGGTTGGTCAGCGGTGTATTGCGAACATCCGAAGCCGTCACCACGGTTGCGAGCAGTAGCGTGATGACTTCGCTCATTATGTACTTAGCCATTTATGCTGCATTGCTGGTTGCGTACATCCATACCCTATTCTATTTGGCGCGCAAAGACGTTGCAGCCCATGAAGTCCCACTGACACAACAAGAGGCCTAATCATGCTCGACTATCTACCAGAAATTTATCTTCTGCTGCTTGGCTTCTCGGTCTTTATGTATGCCGTGCTCGACGGCTACGACCTTGGCGTCGGTATCCTTTTACCAAGTGATAATGAAGCGCAACGTGACCGAATGATAGCCTCTATCGGCCCTTTCTGGGACGCGAACGAAACGTGGCTGGTGTTAGCCGTTGGTATTTTGTTGATTGCCTTTCCTACCGCTCACAGTTTGATTTTAACGGAGCTCTATATGCCGACCGCCATCATGCTTATCGCACTGATAATGCGTGGCGTGGCGTTCGATTTCCGAGCCAAAGCGAACTCGGATCATAAACCTCATTGGGATTGGTGCTTCAGAATTGGCTCGCTAATCACCGCACTAACTCAGGGTTACATGGTGGGTCGTTACATCATGGGATTTGAACAATCAACCGAAGCATTTGGCTTTGCTTGGTTAAGCGCACTTTGTGTAGCGGCGGCGTACGTTTACATCGGTGGCGCATGGTTAGTACTAAAAACGGAAGGTGATTTGCAAATACGCTCGGCCCGTTGGTCTCGCCGTGCTGGTTGGTTAGCAGCCTTAGGAATCTTGGTGGTTAGCGTTGTAAACCCAATTGTAAATCAACAAGTTGCCTTGCGTTGGTTCAGCTTCCCAGAAATCTTGTTGCTTGCCCCAGTTCCGTTAATTGTATTGGCAACCATCTTCCTAGTTGATCGCTATTTGCGTCAGGTTCCAATGGTGAATGATCTGGGTGTGCGCTGGCCTTTCTTTGGTGTCACCGTCATTTTCGCGTTGAGCTTTCTCGGGCTTGCGTATAGCTTCTTCCCAGAAGTTGTGCCGGGGTTGATGACCGCACAACAAGCGGCCTCCTCACCTGCGACATTAATAATCGTGGGCTACGGTGTGATGATTGTTATGCCGGTGATATTGCTTTACACCTTTGTGGTATACCGGATCTTCAAAGGCAAAGCGACAGAACTTAGCTACAAGTAGGAAAGGTAATTCCTCAACAAAGCGCCGCTGCTCATGCGGCGTTTTTTTTTTGCAGTACTCACGACTAAAGTATCTACCCAAGGCGACTGAGTGGAAACGCTTGAGAATGTAGCGGCAGCCAGTAGTTTGTTCCTAACTAGAACGAAATAACCATTTCTCAACGATGGCGATACAGGCACAAAAACAGAAAGAACATTTGATGTTACAAAAGGTAGACCACCACTTTAAAACGCTTTGAGTATTTTTTGCGCTCAATGAGGTGCAAGTATACTTATGCTTTTTATGACTTGTGAACACTCAATTGCATGTTATGTTGCTGTTGAAATCGTACATGAAATAAGGACAAGAACATGAAGATAAGATGCAAAACGACGCAAAGCATTGAAAAATTTAACCCTGATGACCTCAATCTAAACACAGATCTCTTTGGTATGATTGCTGTTGTATTCGTGTTCATGGCTGTTTTGCTTAGCATCTAGTAGCACTACGTTCATTCTTGTGGCCGTATTCATACCTCATGTGATATGGGTGCTAAATTCTAGATTAAAGCGGATGTGCTAACCCGCACCAATCAGATTATGGCTGCCTCTGTATAGCATCTTCAATTTTGGCGTTGTATAGAGGTGAGATGTGAATAGTTGGCTTGTAGATAGAATGGCGCTTGCACCTTGAGCACTCTTGTGTACTTTCAATGACGCATTACTTTAGTGTAGATACGAAAAAAGGCCTAATAAATCAGACCTTTTAGAATGTGGCGGTGAGTGAGAGATTCGAACTCTCGATTGCAAGCTACCAAGTGTAAACCATTAAATATCAATTACTTAAATTACACCAACTTCTAGCTTTGTACCAACTTTTTGTACAACAATACACGCAATATATAGCTTTAGAAGCTAACTTAATCTTTTCGAACAAATTAGACTCTGCGGTCGACCATTCAAAAGCTCAGCAGAGAACTCATTCATAAGGTGCTAATGTCAACGATGTTCACTTCGGCACCGAGCTAGCCGAAATGCTCCTTTCTGTGACAGTTTGGACATAAGGCTATGGCATTTTCTACAGTATCGTCTCCACCGTCAGCTAGGCGAATCCTATGATGAACTTCTAGGTAAGGCTGACCGTCCGATCTTTTCTCAAACGGAGCCTTGCTATTACAAGACTCACAATAACCCATCGCTCTGCTTAGCACTTCAGCTACAACATCTGGATTACGGTCATACACGTAGGTATGTACCACTCGTCGTTTCGGCTTCTTTGGGGCCTTAGCTAAGCGTTTCTTGCGCTTGTCAGATGACAACCTAAGTGATTCAGTAACTGACTGATTGAATACTTCAATCTCTGATGATTGGTTTATCTCAGGAGTTAATCCTAAAGCTCCAAGCTGGAACCACTTTGCATTTCCTTCGTCAAAATGGTTTAGGTACTTAAAGGCGCCTTTAAATTTAAACTTGGATTCATCATTGGTTTGACGAGTGAAGACAAAAATAGGAACAGAACCTGAATTGATAATGGCATGGTTTTCCTTGTAATCATCTTTGAATACATCACCGATGCTTTTCATGAAGTACTTAAGCAGCTTATTTTCAATCAACCATTTATTTTTATACTTGCCACCCTCGAAAGTTACTTTGACCAAAATACTTTTTAGTTGACCGTTTTCGAAGTATGGCAGAATCCCACCAGAACGAGTGTCATACCTGCCAACGATAGGAAGAAACTCTCTCGAGGAATATTCATTGTCAATGACAAACTCATCGAATGAGGTGAAGTCGTTTAGCTCGTGTTTAAACTTTTTTTCAAAATCAGGCAATATTTGCTCATATGACTTTAGCCCCAGCTGCTCAATTTCATCAACACTACCGTCTCGACTTTTCGTCGTGCTCAACAAGTACTTGTAAACATCACCAACTTTTCTGAAGCCGTTAATCCAAGGAATTTGGCTCTTGGTAACATTCTTCACCTTATCGGAAGTTCGGTGATCGTCAATTGCAGGTTTTAGTACAGACTCAAGAACAAATTTCTTAGCTAATTCAATGCTCACGGCTTCACCAGGTAATAGAGGTTTAGATAATATGGATACTACTAAAGTATACCGATTAGGTATACCCAAACGACTACGGTCAAACCTCCATCAAACAGTACCCATTAGGGTTGAATTAAAATTGTGACCACAATAAAATTTCTAACATCTTAGAGTTAAACGGGTACACCTAATGGCACACATAGCTTATCTGCGAGTTTCGACCACAGACCAAAATACAGACCGTCAACTTACAGATTCTGGTATCACCTTTGATAAGAGCTTTACAGATAAATGCAGTGGTGGCTCAACTAAACGGCCAGCGTTAGAAGCTCTTAAAGACTACGTTCGCGAAGGAGATACAATCCACGTTCATAGCATCGACCGCCTAGCGCGTAATTTGGTTGATTTAAAGCAGCTAATAAACGACTGGACTAACCAAGGTGTTAGCGTGAGATTCCACAAGGAAAACCTAAGCTTTAATGCTGGTGGAAGCGATCATATGTCTGAGCTCATGCTGAACATGCTAGGAGCTGTAGCTCAATTCGAGTTAGCAATGATTCAGGAAAGACGTCAGGAAGGCATTGAGAAAGCTAAAGCAGCAGGGAAGTATAAAGGTAGACCAACTAACACAACTAACCACCAGCGTATCGCTGAGCTACGTTCACAAGGAATGTCTTTAAGAAAGATCGCTTCCGAAGTGGGAGTCTCCTTATCCACAGTCCAAAGAGCCTTGGTAAAAGCTTAAAATACCGTAATCACAAAAAAATGAAAAAACGATCCGCTCATTTGGTGTAAAGATTACTACTAGCCGCAATCATGTTCGATATGTATTACCCCGAACCCTCCCCCCTCCTAGGGTTCCAATCAAACCAAAAAGAGAAACATTAATAATCAGTCATAGACCTACAGGTACATAACACACTATGAATCAATTCATGGCAGATAGCAGATTTGCGTATTTAGACCCTCGAACTCTCATACTCGATCCCGCGATGCAAGCCCGTGACGTTGAACTCATTAAAGACAAACGAGTACGTTCAGCGCAAGAGATTAAGCAAGAGAGTCAAAGCAAGGAGATTCTTGAAGACCTTCGTAATGGACAGCCTATAAGGCAGCCTATCACTGTTTTTGTGGTTGATGATAAGTATTACGTAGTGGATGGTTTCCACCGCACTGGAGCTTGTTTGAAGTACCTTGAAGAAAACCCTGATGCTGAATTGATGATTAACTCGTTGATCATAGAAAACCGTACTTACGCTGAGGCATTCTCAGCAGCCCAAGATGTCAATCAAGCGCATGGGGTTGGAGTTACTAAGGATGAAATAATGCAAGCTCAGTTTCGCAAGCTAATTGTTAACCGAGAGTTTGACCTGAGCGTCTCTCAAGTATGTGAGCTTGTTGGATGTAGTCGTGGTCAGGCTGCACACATTGCTAACGGCTTAAAAGCTTGTAAAGAAGCATTAGGGACTGACATCGAGATGAACGACTTAGAGAGCTTTGTTGAAGGCCTCCAGTTTGGCTTGGAGTCACGTTATTACCTACCCCAAAGCTGCTGGGACTCTAAGGGGTTTCCGAAGATTAGACGCCTCTCAGATGCTTTTAAGGGCAAAGATAATATATCTGACAAAGATGATGAGCAGTGGGAGCAAAAGCAAATTAAAGACGTCTCAAATAGCATCAGCCGCCTCATTGAGTTCTTTGGAGAGGATATCTTCAGGGAAGGTTTAAGAAAGGTCACTAGGGGATCTCAATTAGGTATCTCGATATCTCAACGGAGTAAGTGGCTGGAACAAGCTGGGACTATCGAAGGGAGTATTCAAGATAAAAATAGTGGAAATAAAGCTCCTAACGTAACCGAAAACTACGACTTTTAGAAATGACATTGCGAGCTCGTAAGCCTTATACCACAAGGCCTACGGGCTATTTAAGACCAAAGTGTACACGTGTGAACAGTGGGGAGACTTTAGGTGTACACAACAGTGTAAATACATTAACTAAAAGCTACCAAAGGCGTGGGACAGCCAACCTAGGCAAACAGTCTATTGCTTTCTTCTTAGCCTTCATATCAACCGTACCGTATGCTGCACCGATATTAGCCGGAGCGTGACCAGTGATAGCATCACTAACAGAATCAACCACTCCTAGACCACGCAAAACTGTTCTCAAAGAGTGCCTAAACGAGTGTGATGGCTGCTTGGTTATGCCTACCGTCTTGACCTGTTTACTCCACCACTTACCAATAGCACCAGACCTTTTACCGTGTTTGTTTGGCTTGTGCTCAGGGAATAGAAACTCTCCACAGGACGCCACATAATCCAAAAAGCCTAAATCAATGAGGTGCTCATGAATCGGTACTTGTCGAACAGACTTAACGTTTTTTACGTTCTGCTCTTCACCCTCACGAACATAAATAAAGTGAATATCTTCGTCTGATCGTTGTATATCTGAACTTCTAAGTTGAACCATTTCTTCAATCCGAGAACCCGTATACCTGCATAGAAGAGGCACCCAATAACAAGCCATGCCATAAGGCTTACTAGCAGTGACATCAGTGAATATATCTAGCTTAAATAACTGATTGATCTCACTAGGAGTAAAACCTTTAGCTTCCGCTACCGCAGACTTATTCTGTACTTTAGGAAGTGTTACGCCTTTGTACGGGTTGACGTCTATCAGACCAAGCTCAACAGCATAGCCAAATACAGGAGAAGTCTTTCTGAGAATAGTCTTAACGGTTGAAGGAGAGATTGTCTCAAGCCCTTTTGTTTTAACAAGCTCAAGCTGCTCAGGTACTGATTTGTTTCTAATCTCTTTAGCTTTAGACTTAGGCAATTGTAACAGGGTATCTTTGTATTTTGAGATATGACCTCTCGTTACATCAGCAACATCTAGATCCCCTATTATCTCTATAAGACGCTCTATCTGAGACTCAACCTCTGCCAAGGATTGAGAAGCTTTGCCATTAATAGATGCAGACTCAAGGTAACGCTTCAATAGACTCGAAATGGAGTTCTGAGATGGTTTCAAAGCCCTAGACGGTATCTTATCAGGCCTAGGTACTGAAATGGGCTCACTAGCGATTGAACTGGTTACGGGCTCATACCCAAAGTCTCGCTTGTGACGAGCCAAGCAGAGAGACTCAACTCGACGGGCGTAATCGTAAAAGGCACAGACCAAACGTCTATATGAAGCGCTTGTCTCACATACAACTAAACCTTCTATCTTTAGCTGTTCCTCAATGAAGTCTTTAAAACCTTCCAAAAGCTCTTGGTATTCCTCTTCAGTAGCTTTTGACGCATCTAGACCACTAAACTCAAATGTGTCAGACAAGCCGAATACGTGGAGACGCTTATCGCCCTCAACGCCATACCATTCATATCGAAGATAGCAATCATAGTTACCATTACCATCAACCTCATCTTTGACACGCAGATACCAACGCTCGGCAATGATCGCGCAATCACGGACATTAAGCTCAATATCAGATGAATTAGATAGCTTTAAATTAGCGAACTCGATTTGCTTGAGCGCATCATCAAGATGCTGAGGAAATCGCTGCTTTGCTTCAGAAAGGTTTTTCGTTTGAAGAGATTTCTTGAAGACTGTCTTACCGATTATAGGAACCAGCTTTTTTGGGACAGCCATTCTAAAGTAGTAAACACCAGTTTGAGGATGCTTATAAGGACTTGCCATGATGTTCGACATTGTACCTACTCTTTGTACCAGTAGGCAGCTTACATTAAAACACCAAACCCCTGTATTATAAGAAGTTCTTACACTACAAGGGCTTATAGAATGTGGCGGTGAGTGAGAGATTCGAACTCTCGATACGTTGCCGTATACACACTTTCCAGGCGTGCTCCTTCAGCCACTCGGACAACTCACCGAATCAAATTTTGGTTAGCATCATTGGCTAACGAGGCGCTAATTTAATGATTATGTGCCTGATGGTCAAGGCTAAACATAAAAAAAAGCGCCCTTTTCGAATCGATTGCTCACTAAGTAACTAAATTGAGCAAAACTGGGGCATTTACATGCTTTGAGAATAACCGGGAACACGGAACCAACGGCGGCACATGTCCAAGAAGTACCCATACAACACACCCATGCCACAAGAAATAACAGCGTTACTTGCCACTGCGGTCACAATTTGATCTGTAGACGCGCCAACTGCGAATAAAATACCCGCATAAACTGGAGATTGAAATAGTACATAAGCGACCAGATCAGAGATGTTCTTCATAAAGGAAGACGGTGACACCTTACTACCTTGATGCAGCATCCAATCACGAAAAACCCCATACGGCCAAGCAATGGCGATATTCACTGGAATCGATAGCGTACGCGATGCTAGAGATTGCTCAAATGTCATCCCTGAAATCAAAATCTCGACAATCATCCCTGTGATAAAGCAAAAAACAACCATAGCAAAGGTATCCGCTGCGGCGTGACGAATACAAAATGGTCCACGAGACTTCATTTACAAAACCCTTAAAATCAAACACTGCAATTAATAAAAATAATAAAACTATTAACCACTAAAAAGACATCAAGCCAGTTAATGATGCAATTAGAACACACAAAAACTAGCTTATGGCTCTGTATTTAAAATTAAGTTGTAAATTTATAACCAACTTTTAAAGTAAAAGTAGTTTTTTTCACCAATGGCGAGTAAAAACGCCTAAAATTACGTAAAAATGGTACAAAAACACGGATTTCACTTACATAAAAAGGGGTTACGATAATTATTTTGACGTAAAGTTAGAACAAAACTCGGACTGTAAACAGTCACTCCTATAGCTTATGCTACCAAGCTGCGAAAATTCAGAGTATTACCGATATAATCACAGTAGAAGGTCTTGCTGCTTTACTCGTAAAAGTAAAACTGCAAGCCTGTTCATTGCAGGTTAGAAGAGTTTGTGACGACGCTGGATGACGTATGAATAGTAAGAACAATTTACAGTTGCGCCATATTGATTCAGTTATGGTGAGGCCAGCAAAATCGTTAATGTATCGATATCATCTTGGTCCGGGGATTGCTGACGCTTTAAGTTACTTCTTATCCGTTCGGCGACTGAAGAAACGTCGCCACTGAGTTCAAGGGGAGCCTCCGCAATGATCGCTGAAATAGCCTCAAGTGCTTCATTAAGATGTCCATTATCTAGAGCGACATAGAAGTTGAGTAACCACTTTTCAGCATTAAAGCTATCTGCTGCATTTCCATCAAAGTCCGATTGGTACTGATATAACTGTGTCGCATGAAGATACAGTGCATCATTTAATTCAGACTCCACTATTGGTTTCGCTATTATGTGGTCTGCTCCTACATTAATCATACGCTCTTGTGTTTCTTTGAACACATCCGCTGTACAGCCAAAAATCAGTACCGACTTAGCAGGTGAACTCATTGCTCGAATGGCTGATATGGCCCCAACGCCATCTAGAACAGGCATATGATTATCCATCAGTATCAAATCAAATGGTTTGATCGCAACCTCATCGACTGCAAGCTGACCATTTTCGACACTTGTGCACTCAAAGCCCTTGGCTCGGAGGAAAGTTTCCATAATGATCGCATTTGTTCGGTTGTCTTCAACAATGAGTGCTTTCAACCCTTTACAGTTCAATTTATGTGTATTGATTGACTCTACTTTACCCGGCTTGCAAGGTGTAAGGGCAATTTCGACAGTAAAAGTCGTTCCAGCGTCCTCCTGACTCTCTACAACCACTTGCCCACCCATATGTTCCGCGATTTCTTTGACTATTGCTAAACCAAGCCCTGTACCACCAAACCGTCTAGTCGTTGATGACTCTGCTTGCTCAAAAGGACGAAAAATGCGTTTTTGTGCCTCTTTTGAAATACCAATCCCTGTATCTTTTACCTTTAGTATCAGCTTGGTGCCAGCCTTACTCGATTTCTCGGCTAGCTCTACCTCTACGATGCCACGATCGGTGAACTTAACAGCGTTATTGAGTAGATTGAACAGTACTTGACGCAAACGGGCTTTGTCATTGTTGTACCAACGACCCGTTGGTAAATGCGAGACTACTCTAAAGCGAAGACCTTTTTCTGCACATAGCGTTTGATAAACACTCTTGATACTGCCGATAATCGACTCAATTGGGAAAGGCTTATTTTCAAACTCAACATGCCCTTGTTCAATTTTTGAGTAATCTAAAATCTCATTGAGTAATGTCATCATGTGATCACCTGAATCATAAAGTGTTCTCAGGTGCTTACGCTGCTCATCGGTAAGTGGTGTTTTTAACAGTATCTGGGCAGTTCCTAGTACACCGTTCATTGGTGTGCGAATCTCGTGGGACAATGTGGCTAAGAATGCCGTTTTAGCGTTTGTCGAAGCCTGAGCTTTTATTCTCTCCTGCTCTAAATAGATCGTCTTTTCATTGAACTTCTCGATAAGCTGTCCGATTTCGTCATCGCTATCGTAGTCAATATCTATGATCCCACCAGTTTTCGAGTCATCAATCTTAGCGGCAATGCGAACAATTGGTTCAACAATATAGCGATTCAGTAAGTAGTAACCGACCAAGACACACAAGAGCAAAAATGGAATGATCCTCCCCTCAACGCTCATCACTTGTTCAAACACTTGATCGGCGACTTTAGCTTTTGCGTTGACAACTTCCATGCGCCAATCGAACTCTCCGAAATCAAGCTCGCTGACATAAATTTCGTCCGTCAGTTGAAAGTTGTGTTCAATAATCACGTTTGAGTCAGCATCGCGAACCACTACCCCCAAAGAATGCTGGTTCGTGTGCTCTCGAATAAACTGAAAAAGTGCATCAAGTGATAGGTCTACCGTTACAACTCCAGCGAATCGACCGTTTTGGTAGTACGGAGAAGACGCGGTAATCATCTGGACCTGAGTAAAGGTATCGATGTAAACCGTAGACCAACTAACAGAACCTACCGGAGCATCGGCGGCAGCGACATACCAGGCTTCATTATCATAACCGCCAGATTCGGGGTTATTGTAGGAGTGAATTTGGTCAATACCACTATCACTGTTTTTATTGAAGAATAGACTTTTATATCTCCATTGTTCTGCTTTTAGTTCGGGTTTAGGCCATACGCCACCACTAACAAGCATCTTGTCACTCAATTGAAGTATATGTGGAATTATTGTGTTGAGAGATTGAATATTTTCAGTCCCTTGGGCTAGCCCTACTAAGCTGCTCAATACACCTGTAGAACTGAGGAGGGGCTCTTTTATCTCAAGAGCCAGGAGTTGGGTACGTAACTCTAGGTTTTGCTCTAGCTTTTGTCTAACCGGTGGCTCAACAACCAAATAGGCGACAGAACCGATAGTGGCGATAAAGAAGCACAGGTAAAGTGTTAGGGCGAGAATGCTTTTTTTTCTAAGTGATGAGCGAATTTCCATAGATGTGTGAATCATTCCCTAATATCGATTTATCACTAATTGATTGGTAAGATGAGCGCAATCAACCAGCCCATTAACAAATGGTATTCTATTTTGAAACTACAAGACATCCTTTCTCTCCCAGAACTTGACGGTAAACTACTAAACCTAGCAAAAACTCAAGGCTTTGTAACAGCGATGGCTGCAGCGCCAAACGTATTAATGCCTCAAGAGTGGTTGCCATTCTTATGGGGTGGAGAAGAAACAGCGCCATTTACTGACGGTGAACAACTAGAGCAGTACATTGACGAGATTGTACAAATGTGGAACCAAACTCGTCCCGCTCTCCTAGAAGGCACTTGGCAGTGGCCTGCAGGGTGCGCGCTAGATGAGCAAGACATTGTAACAAGTCAGGCTCGCGATTTCTGTGAAGGTGTATTACAAGGCTGGCAACTTGCGCGTGATGACTGGGAAACGTTGATGCCTGAGGATAGCGAAGATAATGCCCTACTCGGTGGTGTTTTACTTTCTCTTACTATGCTTTACGACCCAGAAACAACCATTGAAACATTGGCCGAACAAGGTATGGAAGGCTTAGAGCAGTTTGAAGAGATCTTCAATGCAATGCCAGTGATGTTATGTGGTCTTACCCAGCGCGGTGTTGCATTAGCTGAAGAACAATAGACGCAACGCTGTCGACCATCAAGATTGAACGGCTGAATAGACAAAAAGCTCTCCAAATGGAGAGCTTTTTTGATCATGTTAAAATTACATGTGGAATATACCGCGCCATATCTTGAGTCACTAAGCTACTGTCTTCCCTAATCGAAATACCGGCAGCTCTATCATTGACCAACCAACTGCCAATTAACGTATGGTTGTGCCCAAACTTAGGTAGTGGATGGTATTGCTGGACGATATTGAATTTAGATTCATAAGGCCCTGACGTTTTAACAAAACGTTTTCCATCGATGACGATCTCGATGTTCGCGCCCTCTCGAGAAAATAGTGGCTTGATGACATAATCTCTCATAGTGTTCGCTTTTGAATCGTTAGCAAAATAAGCGGGCAAAAGGTTCGGGTGATTAGGAAAGCGCTCCCACAATAACGGTAAAAGTGCTTTATTGGATAGAATCGACTTCCACATCGGTTCTAACCAGTTTACGTTCGCAGTCGCTAAGTACTTCGCATATTCCTCTTCAAACATAAACTCCCAAGGGTAAAGCTTAAACATCCAACGAATCGCTCTGTCGTCAGCATCCACAAACAGACCATCTTCCGTCACTCCAATATCTTCGACATGCACGAATGCCGTTGCTAACCCTGCCTCTCGCGCGCAATCCTCTAAATACTGGACAGTCCCTTTATCTTCTTCAGTGTACTTGCAGCAGCTAAAGTGAAGTGTTTGTCCTGGTTGGTATTTTGCTATTTCGGCAAAGCGCTCGATCAAAAAGTCTTGAAGAATATTGAATTGATCCGCGCTCTGGTGAACTCGACCTTTATTTACAACATCTTCTAGCCACACCCACTGCCAAAAGCCAGTTTCAAACAAGCTGGTTGGCGTATCCGCATTGTTTTCCAGTAATTTTGCTGGCGAGGTCCCGTTGTACGCGAAATCCAGCCGCGAATAAAGCGAAGGTTCGCTTCGTCTCCATGAAGAAGCGACCTGCTCCCACATAGATTCAGGGATCGCACATTGCGTCAGCAACCGCTCACTCCGAACGACTTCATCCACAATAGCCAGGCACATCTGATGCAGCTCTTCAGTGGGCGCTTCTATATCGCGCTCAATTTGCTCCAGCGTGAATTGATAGTAAGCACTCTCATCCCAATACGGTTGGTCATACATGGTATGGAAACCAAAACCAAACTGGCGTGCTAATTCACGCCAGTTTTCGCGCTCTTGTATTTCTCGTCGAAACATAGTGCTTTTTAACCGCCTCGACTGACCGACACCGCTTTACCAAACCCGCCTCGAGACATCGCCCTGCCAATGGTGCCGCCACCACGTTTATTAAGGCTATTCGTCGCAACTTTGGTCGGCTGATTTCGGTAGGAGCCAAAGAATTGTCCTGCTCCATTATAGAATTTGGATTTATAACGGTACATCGGCTCTGAGTAATAGCTCTTGTTATAACCTTTCAACCCGCTTAATGAGCGACTGTAAAAAAAACCGCCAAAGTTAGGTACATAAGCTCGGGAACTGGAACTGTAGTAACAATCATCCTCGTAGAAATCATTCTCGCATTCGAACTCGCTGCGGTAGCGAGGGGCATTTTGTTCGGCACGAGCTAAAGCTTCTTGGTATGCAATGTCACACTGTTCACTAAACTCAGGCGAGTTAGATTTACACTCATCAGCATCAGAAAAAATGTACCCTTCTGTTTTTGACTCGTACGTAGCAAAGAAGAAAATACCACCAAAGGCAGCAAAGGGAAGAATTTTCCCAAGCTTTAAGCTTTTGTCCATGGAAGAACGTTTAACGTTAGAACTCCGCTTCATCGTTCCTCCTAGTAAGTCATGCAAGCGGCATTCAATACGCCGACCGAAACAGAAACTGCGGCTAATACAATACCGGCTGGCAGTTCATCTTTTTCGATACGCTCTGCCACTTTCGGAAGTAAAATAAAGCGTACAATTGCAAATGCGATAATTTGAGCAAGCATTGCAACAACGCCCCACACCATAAAATCGACGATATTGACCGAGTTTTTTGCCGCCCCCGAAATCGCGAGACAATAACCAAGGAAGGCCCCACTTAGCGCAATCGCTGCTGCTGTATTTTGTTTTTCTTTGATCAGATGCCACTCATCGTATGGCGTCAACTTGACGTAGATGAACTTAAACGCCAATACAAAAATAATAGAAACAGAGAAATAGAGTAAAAAGTTTGGGAAGCCTGCTAACAGGCCAGCAATCATGTGCATTATTGTTCCTTGTTCATTTCTTTCCAGGCAAAATCTTCAATACGTTCATCTGCAATGTAAAACAGCTTGGTACTCGCGGGTACTTCAGCATCTAAATCTGGGTTGAGTTGAATACCATCGCCAATATCAAAAGCAATCAGCGTGGCATGATGGCGTCTTTTGAGAAAAACGAAGAGATTCTCAATAGTGGTGGCAGACTGACCCTCGGGATAAATAACTGAGTATTGCGTCATACCTCGTGTTGAAGCCAAAAGCTCCTGATGAAGCGCACTTGAGCCCGGGTCAACCGCCGCTTTTGCCAACATTTCTGCGCCAACAGCAGGTATGCATTCCGCTTTCGGGCAATGCTGACTTAGAAGTCGGCCTAGCGCTTCATCTTTAAAGTAAGCGACCAAATGAGCGGAAGGGTTTACAGATGCGCAGTATAGAGCGGCTGACAAGGTAATGTCGTCCGAGAGATTATCCACAATAATGCAAGCGGCTTCGGCAATATTGGCGTTTTTCATTTCTTGCGAATCGGTATAACTGGTCACTTTGATAAAACTGATTTCGCCAGGTAACGGGTTCTCTATTTCTGAACGGCTGCATAAAACAATCGGACGCTTTCCCTCTTCTTCATGTTGTAACATGCGAATAAGGTGCATCGTTCTCGATCCATTCCAGCCCAACAATACAATATGGTTTTCCACTCTTACTCTCCGTTTTCCTAAAATACCCGCTCGCCAATAGTCCATCGCTGCTCCAGCGACACGCCCCAATAATGCGGCGAATAAGCTCAAACCGCCGGGGATTACAAATAGTACGACAACCCATTTACCCATATCTGTTACTGGAGAATGGTCGCCATAACCCACCGTACTCGCCGTAACCATGAGGTAATAGATAAAGTTAGCGAAACTGTCTGTTAATGCTGTTTCACCAGCGAGAACCAGCAGCCACCATGAAAGGCTCACATATAAGCCACTAAAGATGAGAAGGCTTCGGTTGCTCAATTTAAAAAGGTGGGAACTAAGCCACTTTTTAACTACTAACCACACCGCCATAAATTTATGACCTCGATATTCATTGATTGCATCAATAGTAACTCATTGATAGTAAGACACAAAAAAACCAGCCATATTCGGCTGGTTTTTGAGATTTACTTTCAGTTACGCCTACTTTTTAAGCATTACCTTTCACTTGCATATTTAGCTGCTCAGCAAAATCTAGCATGCGGTTCAGTGGGATAAGTGATTTCACACGTAGCGCTTCATCAACAAAAATTTCGTGCTCTTCACCACCTTCACTAAGCGCTTTCTCAATTGCTTTCAAACCGTTCATTGCCATCCAAGGACAGTGTGCACAGCTGCGACATGTTGCGCCTGCACCTGCGGTTGGCGCTTCGATAAGTTCTTTCTCTGGCACAAGTTGCTGCATTTTAAAGAAAATGCCTTTGTCTGTCGCAACGATCATTTGTTTGTGAGGAAGCTCTTTCGCTGCTTTGATCAGCTGACTCGTTGATCCAACGGCATCGGCAAGTTCTACGACGCTTGCTGGTGACTCAGGGTGAACCAAAATAGCCGCATCTGGATACACGCTCTTCATTTTTCGTAGCGCATCAGCAGAGAACTCATCATGAACCACACACTCACCCTGCCAAAGCAGCATATCTGCGCCAGTTTTGTTAGCGATGTACGATCCTAGGTGACGGTCTGGTCCCCAAATAATTGGCTTATCTTCAGCGTCTAAGTGTTCCACGATTTCAAGCGCAATGCTCGATGTAACGACCCAGTCGGCACGGGCTTTAACCGCTGCTGAAGTATTTGCGTAAACTACAACCGTATGATCAGGGTGAGCATCACAAAACTCGCTGAACTTATCCGCAGGACAGCCAAGGTCAAGCGAACATTCCGCTTCCAACGTTGGCATTAGAATGCGCTTTTCTGGTGTCAGAATTTTGGCCGACTCGCCCATAAAGCGAACACCACCAATAATCAATGTACTTGCAGGGTGACGATTACCAAACTTCGCCATTTCCAACGAGTCACCAACAAACCCGCCAGTGTCTTCAGCTAGGGCTTGAATCTCAGGGTCGGTATAGTAGTGCGCGATAAGTACCGCATCTTTTTCTTTGAGTAACTTTTTAATACGCTCAATGTAAGATGCTTTTTCTTCTTCGCTTAATGGAACTGGTTTCGGTGGGAATGGGTAAACAGTGTCGATTTTATCTAATATATGGCTCATTGCTCTTGCTCTACGCAACTTCCTTTAATCCGAGTATTGTAACCTCGTTAATTTTCAAAAACCAACTTGTCGCGGGGATTTCTAGCGGTCTAGCCGTATATCTTTGTTACAGGTAGCATTTCCGAGTAGCGAAATTCGGTGCAACATAAGGTCAGAGGCTCTGCATCATTGCTATCGACTTAGCCGTTCTGCACCAAAAGAAAATGGAAAAGAAAAAGGAAGCCGAAGCTTCCTTTTCAAAACATAACGTCTTACAGCTTAGAGCTGGCAAGTTTTGCAGATGCACTACCTGGGTATTCATCAACCACTTGTTGGTAGTACTTTTTCGCTTGAGCTGCATTGTTATTACGCTCAGCGATTTCGCCTAACTTAAGCAACGCATCGGCTCGCTTATTGGAGTCTTTATAAGACACCACAGCGGCAAAACTTTTCACTGCATCCTCATCCTGCTTTTTAGCGAAGTACAACTGACCTAACCAGTAGTGAGAATTCGCTGAATATGTAGAATCAGGATAATCTTTCTGGAACTGCTGGAACGCTGCAATTGCGCCAGTGTAATCACGCTTTTTGAGAATGAGGTCAACTGCATTCTGATATGCCGTTTGCTCATCAACATTTGGAGTGTACTGACCACCTGTTTTCACAGGTTGTGCTTCTTGTGCAGGTGCGGATTTTATCTCTCCACGAACACGATCCAGCTCGACAAACAACTCACGTTGACGTTGCAACATTTGTTTCATTTCGTAGCTATTTCGCTCTAATTGACCACGCAATTCACTGATCTCTTGTGACATTTGGTCAATTTGCTGTTGCATTTGGAGCTGAACGCGATTGCGATTTTGTAGCAAACGTTCTAGACGCTCTACTTCCGTTTCAGATGAACGGCTCTTAGAGACGGATGATGTGCTGTTGAGATCGGATACTGGAGCTGGTGCAGCGAACGCAAAGTTCGCTGCACTTGCCAGTAACGTAAGCGCAACAGCGCGCTTAGTGTTACTGAACATGAGGATTACCTCGAATTAGTATACTAGAACCGCGCGACGGTTCTTAGCGTAAACTTCATCTGATTGACCTAGAAGAAGTGGCTTCTCTTCACCGTAGCTAACGATTGAGATTTGGTCAGCTTGAACACCTAGTGCTTGTAGGTAGTTCGCTACTGCTTGCGCACGACGCTCACCTAGAGCAATGTTGTACTCAGGCGTACCGCGCTCATCAGCGTGACCTTCGATAGTTACGTTAAGTGCTGGGTTCTTGCTTAGGTAAGAAGCGTGAGCCGCTAGCATCTCTTCGTAATCTGCTGCAATTGTTGAGTTGTCAAAAGCAAAGTAGATTGTTTGAGTTTCACGTAGCGCTTGCTCTTTTAGCTCTTGCTCTGTCAACTGACCGCTTTGATCAATTGGCGTAGCTACTGTTGTTTCCACTGCGCCATTGTTGTTTGTTGCTGCACCAGTGTTAGAAGCAGCGTCGTCGCTTGAACTACACGCTGTAACAGCCATTACAGGAAGCGCGATTAGTAGCCCTTTTAGAACCTTGTTCAGTTGCATCTTATTTTCCTTTATTAATCAAACTTATTACTACAAAAACGGTGACCATGCAGGCGCTCGAACACGCCCATTTGTTGCCGGTAATCTAGCTTTGAATCGACCATCAATTGACACCATCGATAGTACGTTTTTCTTGTTGTAAATCGAGCTATACACAACCATGCCACCGTTTGGGGCAATACTAGGAGACTCATCAAGCAAGGTCTTAGTTAAGACTTGAAGAGCACCAGTTTCCAAATCTTGTTTCGCCAAATTAAATCCTGCGTTGCTGCGGTTCACCATAACTAGGAATCGCCCATCAGGAGTAATCTGACCACCCAAATTTTGGCTGCCTTGCCAAGTCAAACGGTCAATAGAACCGCTGCCCAAATTTACTTGATAAATCTGTGGTTTACCACCCCTATCCGATGTGAAAATCAACGATTTTCCATCCGGATGCCAGAACGGTTCCGTATTATTTGATCTGCCACGCGTAATTTGCGTCAGCTTACGAGTGTTAAGGTCAAACGTATAAACATGAAGCGAGCCTGTTTTAGAAAGAACAATCGCTAACTTATTGCCATCTGGCGAAAATCTTGGCGCACCATTGTGACGTGGGTATGAAGTAATTTTCTCACGTTCACCGGTGTAGATGTTCATGATGAAGATTTCTGCTTGGCCATTTTGGAAGCTAACATATGCAAGCTTTTTACCATCGGGTGACCACGCTGGTGACATTAATGGTTGCTTAGAGCGTAAAACCAGACGCTCATTGTAGCCATCGTAATCAGCGACTCGAAGTTGGTAAGGGAAACGGTCTTTATCGTTCACTACCACATATGCGATACGAGTCATGAAAGCGCCACGGTCGCCAGTTAACTGCTCATACACCAAATCAGAGATACGGTGAGCGTACTCACGCATACGAGGCCCTTGAACAGTGGCTACTTTATTGAACAACACATGATCTTTTGACAGGACTAATTCACCGTCACTACCAAGCGCCTTACTCTTCCCACCTGTTAACTGACCACGCACAATATCAACAAGTTGATAGTTGATAACGTAGTCACCTTGGTCGTTTTGCTTGATTGAACCAGTCAATAGCGCATCCACACCTAAATTGGTCCAAGCATCAAAATTAACTTCTGATTCACTGAACGGTGTTTGTGGCATTTTGCTCGTTGGAACTGGGCTGAATTTACCACTACGTTGTAAATCCGAGGCGATAACAGCAGAAACATCCGTTGGAAGCGCTTGTGTGCCCTCCCACTTAAACGGAACAACAGCAATTGGTCGTGCTGAATCAATACCATCGGTAATGACCAACTCTAATGCGGCATTCGCCACATTTGTCATACTGCTAAACAGTACAAACATTCCTAGTAAAAGGCGTCTAATCACGTCTTATTCCTTATTCTAGTATTCAACGGTTAAGTTGATATCTCTAACTTTATCAATAACATCTCTATCTTTAGGCATCGGAAAGTTGCCAACTTGGGCTACTGCACTTTTGGCTGCACTACAAAGACGAGAGTCACCGTTTAACACAGTAACATTACTCACAATACCATCAGTCCCAGTTGGAACTAGCTTCACATTAAGCCTACACGACTTTCCCACAAGATAATCGTCCTTAATGATACGACTCTCTATCAATTGTTTGTAAATTGCACCATAGCGGTCAACTTCAGATTGCACATGTTGATTTTTCGCTTGCTGATTCTGTTCTGACTCACTCTCGAGACCCGCAAAAATATCATCTAACGCGGCTTCTTGAGCTTTACGCTCACGCTCGGCACGCTCAGCTGCTTCTCTCGCTTTACGCTCTCGCTCCGCTGCCTCTTTTGCCGCTTTCTCTTTTGCGATGCGCTCTTGTTCAGCTTTTTCAGCTGCTTCACGCTCACGACGTGCTTTTTCTTCCGCTTCTTTTGCTGCTTTTTCACGAGCTAAACGTTCTTGCTCAGCTTTTGCGATAGCCGCCTCTTTTGCTAAACGCTGCTGTTCAGCTTTACGCACGGCTTCTTCTTTTTCCTTGCGCTCTTTTTCTAGCTTAGCAGCTCGCTCTTTTTCTTTGCGAACACGTTCTTCTTCCTGCTTGCGCTCTTGCTCTTTTTTCTTACGCGCAGCTTCTGCTTCTCGTGCCGCTTGAGCATCTTTCGCTTGCTGCTCTTTCAACTTGCGAATTTGCTCTTCTTCAGCTTTGCGGTTTTTTTCTAGCTGCTCTGCTTCGCGTCTCAGTTTATCAAGACGCTCTTGTTCTTTTTTCGCTGCCTTTTCGCGTTGCTGGCGAATTTCTTTCGCTTGTTGCTGCACAAGTTTTGGATCGATGACAACAGCTTGAACCATTTGCCCTGTAGGCTCTGGTTTAGACATATTGAAGTCCGTCCCCCAAAGCAGGGCTGCAACTAGAATTGCATGCAAACCAACCGATATTGCTATCGGTTTGGCGTATTGGTTGGGTTTCTTCTTGTGATCTTTCATAGATAATTGATGTCTATTCCCTGATATCGGTCATTAGACCTACCTTAGGGATACCAGCTCGACTTAGTTCATCTAGCAATAGAACAACATCGGCATATGGTGTTGCCGCGTCGCCACCTACCGCAACTGGTGAATCCGGCTTAACCTCTCGCTCCGCTTTCACTCGCACAATAACATCTTGCAACGACAAACCTCGTTGAACTTCTTCATCATTTACGCTTAGGCCTAAATTACCCTCGCTATCAATTTCGATGATAATAAAGCTACTGTCAGTCTCGCCAGCAAGGTCTTGCATAGATTCTGCGGTCGATGTTTTCGGAAGATCAACGTCGACGCCTTGAGTCACAAATGGAGCGGTCGCCATAAAAATGATCAACAGTACGAGCATTACGTCGATATACGGAACAACGTTGATCTCCGCTGTCATTTTTCGCTTTTTAGGTTGATAACCCGCCATGCTTTATTCCTTATCCGCGCTGTCTCGGCCAGCCATCGCTTGACGATGAAGGATGCTGTGGAATTCTTCAGAAAATGTTGCGTAAGTGTGCTCTAGTTTACTCACTTTATTGCTTAGGCGGTTGTACGCCATTACTGCCGGAATAGCCGCAAATAGCCCCATCGCTGTCGCGATAAGTGCCTCGGCGATACCCGGTGCAACCATAGACAACGTAGCTTGCTTTACTTCACCCAGCGCAATAAAGGCGTGCATGATGCCCCAAACGGTACCAAATAGGCCGATATAAGGGCTTATAGAACCGACTGTTGCCAAAAACGGTAAGCTTGTTTCTAGCTCATCTACTTCACGAGAAACAGCAACGCGCATTGCGCGGCCAGTGCCTTCCATGATGTAAGCTGGTGAATTTGCGTTGCTCTTACGTAGGCGAGCAAACTCTGTAAAACCTGCGTAGAAGATTTCTTCTGTGCCTTCAATTTCGTCTTTACGCGCTTTTACTTTTTGGTAAAGCTGAGAAAGATCAGTACCCGACCAAAATTTGTCTTCAAACTGCTCTGCATTTTTTGATGCTTGAGAAAGCACTTTGCTGCGCTTGATGATCATTGCCCATGACACAATTGACATGCCAAGCAACGTCAGCATCACAAGCTTTACCAACAGACTGGCCTGAAGAAAGAGATCTAAAATGGAAATATCAGCAGTCACTATTTGTTAGCTCCGAATTTATAAAGGTTGGAATAGCTATTGGTTTCATTTTCTTATTATCGATACATGCTACCTTAACCGAGGCCTTGCACAATATCTTGCCTTGATCATTGACCAACTCTTGACAGAATTGCAGAGAAGCACGTTTTATTTCTGACACTCGGGTTACGACTGTCAGATGCTCGTCCAGCCTAGCCCCTTGGTTGAAATCGATATCCATGTGTCGGACAACAAAGCCGATATTTTGTTCCAGTAACACATGTTGAGAAATGCCTTTAGCACGTAACATCTCTGTCCGTGCGCGCTCAAAGAATTTTAGATAATTAGAATGATATACAACACCGCCCGCATCAGTGTCTTCATAGTACACGGTGATCGGCCAGTGAAAGAGATTTGATGTGCCTTGCAAGGGAGTACCAATATATTCAATTCTTTAAAGTAATTACTATAACTGAAGCGACAGCAATTGGTACCGAGCTAAGGAAATATTTTTGAAATTTGTAGAAAAAATAAAAGCTAGGCGAGATACCTAGCTTTTATTCGATGATTTAGTAACCGACTTTATTACAGCATATTTCAGCCTAAATGAAATAAAGTGCCGTTAGATAAATTAAGATAGCTAACGAGAAATAAGGACTAAACAAAACTTGCCAGTACCAGTTTCTTGGCTTGAAGCCCACCCCATACACCATGCTTGAACATACAGACCAAATCAGTGCTGGTGCGACGATTGAGTTAAAACCACCAATTGCTTGATGGTAAGCTTCAGGGTCCCACATCACCAATCCTACGTGCATAAAGCCAAGGATGAGAGATAAGACTCGTAGCAGAGTCTTATCCATTGGTGCGTGAAGTTTCGCTACCTTATCAGCGAGGTTACTCACTGTCTTTATCCATCATTTCTGAGTGCTCTAGCCAAAGAGCGTTGATGATACCGAATGCACAAGCAAGTAGTACACCTAGAATCCATGCGAAATACCACATAGTAAATGCCCCTTAGTAAAGTGAGTTTTTGTTGTCTTCAATGTACTGGTCATCAAGGCGACCAAACATCTTGTAGTAAGTCCAAGATGTGTAACCAAGGATGATTGGCACCATAACAAACGCAACGCCTGTCATTAGGTTCAGAGTCAGCTCAGATGACGTTGCATCCCACATTGTTAAGCTGTGGCTTGGCATTAAGTCTGAAGGCATGATGAATGGGAACATCGCAAAACCTGCAGTAAAGATAACACCAGCAACACCCAAGCTTGAAGTAATGAACGAAATCGCACATTTTTCAAGACGAGATGCCAATACAGCGAGAAGCGGCATTGCAACACCTAATACAGGAGCAGCCCATAGTAGTGGGTAGTTTTCAAAGTTCTTCATCCACGCACCAGCTTCACGGATAACCTCTTTCTTTAGAGGGTTAGAAGCAGCGTTAGTGTCGATACCGCCAACAATGACGTAGCCATCGATATTTTGGATCCAGAAACCAGCCGCTACAAACGCAGCAACCGTCAGTAAACCAGCCAACTGAGCAACGTTGCGCGCACGCACATGCACTTCGCCTGTTGTTTTCATTTGTAGCCAAGTAGAACCTTGCATCAAAATCATGAACAAGCTTACTAGACCACACAACAGTGCAAATGGATTTAGTAGACCAAAGAATGAGCCATGGTATGTTGGCATCAAGAACTCACTCAATTGGAATGGTACACCTTGTAGAAGGTTACCAAACGCCACACCAAAGATGATTGGCGGAACAAAACCACTGATTGAGATACAGATATCCCAGGTATTGCGCCATTTTGGTTCTTCGATTTTAGAGCGGTAGTCTAGACCCAGAGGACGAAGCCATAGCGCTGCTAGTGTCAAAATCATCGCTAAGTAGAAGCCTGAAAATGACGTTGCGTAAACCAAAGGCCAAGCTGCGAACAGTGCACCACCAGCAGTGATAAGCCAAACTTGGTTACCATCCCAGTGAGGAGCAATTGAGTTAATCATGACACGGCGTTGCGTGTCGTTTTTACCGATGATAGGTACAAGCGCGCCTACACCCATATCGAAGCCGTCTGTTACTGCAAAACCAACTAGTAGAACACCGATTAGTACCCACCAGATGAGTCGCAAGATTTCGTAATCAAACATCTTGTTATCTCCTTACCTTACGCTTCTACTTGGCGACTAACTTTGTCTTCAACAGAGTCAGCATTTTGCTCGAAGTGGTAGCGACCCGTTTTCAGGCTACTTGGGCCTTTACGAGCGAATTTCAACATTAGGTAAACTTCTGCAATCAGGAATACCGTGTATAGCGCCAGAATTGCGAAGAGTGAAGTCCAGATTTCACCTGCAGTCAGCGCAGAAGCTGCAACATGCACTGGTAGAATTTCACCTACAGCCCAAGGCTGACGGCCGTACTCAGCGACGAACCAACCCGCTTCAATTGCAATCCAAGGTAGTGGAATGCTAAATAGTGCAGCTTTTAGAATCCATTGTTTCTGTTCAATCTTCTGACGACACGTTTGGATAAACGCCGCACCAAAGACAAACAACATGATGAAGCCACAAGCAACCATGATACGGAATGACCAGAATAGCGGCCATACTGTTGGGATTGAGTCGTCCGCAGCAGCTTGGATTTGCTCTTCTGTTGCATCAACAACATTGTCTGTGTAGCGTTTTAGAAGTAGACCGTAACCTAGGTCACCTTTCACTTCATCAAACGCAGTCATGTTTTCTTCTGACTTGTCGCCCGCGCGAAGCTTCTCTAGAAGTTCATAAGCGTACATGCCGTCACGAATACGATCGACGTGTTCATCACGTAAATCACGAAGACCTGTTACTTGCTCATCAAAAGAGCGTGTCGCGATAATACCCATTACGTAAGGGATCTTAATTGCGTAATCGGTATGCATCGTTTCCTGGTTAGGAACACCAAATAACGTAAATGCGGCAGGTGCAGGTTCAGTGTGCCACTCTGCTTCAATTGCAGCGAGTTTCACTTTTTGAACTTCACCAAGCTCGTAGCCAGATTCGTCACCAAGAACGATGGTAGATAAGATAGCTGCAATACCGAAAGAAGCAGCAATAGCAAACGAACGACGAGCAAACGCAATGTCACGACCTTTTAATAGGTAGTATGAACTGATGCCTAGAATAAACATTGCGCCACAAGTGTAACCAGAAGCAACCGTATGCACGAACTTAACCTGAGCAACTGGGTTTAGTACAACCTCAGAGAAGCTCACCATTTCCATTCGCATGGTTTCGAAGTTGAAATCTGCGCCTACTGGGTTTTGCATCCAACCGTTTGCGATAAGAATCCAAAGAGCAGAGAAGTTAGAGCCTAGTGCCACAAGCCAGGTAACCGCTAAGTGTTGGCGTTTAGATAGACGATCCCACCCGAAGAAGAATAGACCAACAAAAGTTGACTCCAGGAAGAATGCGACAAGTGCTTCGATCGCTAGCGGTGCACCGAAGATATCACCTACATAGTGGGAGTAATAAGACCAGTTCGTACCAAACTGGAACTCCATGGTAAGGCCTGTCGCCACACCAAGTGCAAAGTTAATACCGAATAGCTTACCCCAGAACTTGGTCATGTCCTTATAGATTTGCTTGTTCGTCATTACGTACATCGATTCCATAATGGCCAGAAGGAAGGCCATACCAAGGGTCAATGGTACGAATAGGAAGTGATACATCGCTGTCAGTGCAAACTGCAACCGCGATAGATCAACTACGTCAATCATGGTAACTCCTATGTGTCGGCTGAATGACACTCTCTACATATTGCAATCCATATTCAGGTGTTATTTACACTTGAAAAATGTTGAATTATCACAACTCATTGTTGCAAAAATGTGCTTCATTGGTTAGTTAATTGTTAAGCATCAGCTAATATAGCTGGGACTAATATTACTTGTAAAAACAGATTGTTTCAAAAGGTTTATAGCCGTAACGCGCTTTGATATACATCAATGTTTATGCGCGGAATTTGCACAAAAATCCATCACATTGATCTAGATCAACCAGTATTGGATACGGATGTTAAGAGAGAGTAATCAGGAGAGAAATTAACCAGTTGCAAGCAAACATCGAGTTAACAATCAATGCTTTTTACTTACTAAACCAGTATGAGAAAAAATTCAAAAAATGTGAGTTTGGTCAACTTTAATGAAGCGCTGGGCAACAAAGGCCCAGCGAGGGAATCTTATTTTTCAATTCCGAAATGCAAATACGCACGATCTGTCGCGATTCTTCCACGCGGAGTGCGTTGTAAATAACCTTGCTGAATAAGATAAGGCTCAAGAACGTCTTCAATAGTGTCCTTTTCTTCACCTATCGCCGCTGCCATGTTGTCGAGCCCGACCGGACCACCACCAAATTTTTCCATAATCGCGAGTAGTAGCTTACGGTCCATGTAATCGAAGCCTTCGGCGTCCACATCAAGCATATTCAACGCCTTATCAGCAACATCGGCACAAATGTGACCATTGCCTTTTACTTCCGCATAATCACGAACACGGCGTAGCAAACGGTTAGCAATACGTGGTGTGCCACGCGCACGTCTTGCCACTTCCAATGCACCTTCAGGTTCCATTGATAAACCTAAACAATCCGCGCTTCGCTGCACGATATCTTGGAGGTCTTTTATCTTATAAAACTCAAGGCGCTGAGTAATACCAAAGCGGTCGCGCAATGGTGACGTTAAAGAGCCCGCTCGGGTCGTCGCACCAATTAACGTAAATGGTGGTAAATCGATCTTAATAGAACGAGCGGCCGGACCTTCACCGATCATAATATCCAGTTGATAATCTTCCATCGCCGGATATAGCACCTCTTCAACCATCGGACTCAAGCGGTGAATCTCATCGATGAACAACACATCGTTTTCTTCAAGGTTGGTTAACAGCGCGGCCAAATCGCCTGCTTTCTCAAGTACAGGGCCTGAAGTAGTGCGAATGTTCACTTCCATTTCATTGGCAACGATATTCGCAAGTGTGGTTTTACCCAAACCTGGGGGACCAAAAATCAAAAGGTGATCAAGTGCTTCGCTACGTAACTGAGCAGCTTTAATGAAGATCTCCATTTGGTCACGGACATGGTCCTGACCTTGGTAATCCGCTAATTTTTTTGGCCGAATAGCACGATCAATGACATCTTCATCACGAAAGGCAGGGTTTTCTGGCGCGATTAAACGATCGGCTTCAATCATCTTTTTACCTTGAAAAATGGTTACCTGAGAGAATAATGCCGCTCGTTTAACAGCAAGTGGCATATTTCTATATCTCGTCATCCTGTACAGCGACGAAGGAGCGTGATACAGGATCTTCTACCCGAGCGATTTATGGTCAAATTGTTTCATTAACCGCTCAGCGTGCTGCTATTAGATTCCCAGTCTCGCCAGGCTCGCTGAAATGACACAAAAAAACATCGTTAAGCGATTGGCATTAACCTTAGAGAATGAGTTATCTTGAACAAATGTTCACTGTGCAACCAGCGTTACACCATTGATTTTAGAGCTTCACGGATCATTTGCTCACTGCTCATGTCCGGTTTAGCGATCTGAGATACCACTTTCGACGCTTGAGTCGGCTTGTAACCTAGAGCTAGAAGCGCACTGATTGCTTCTTCTTCCGCGTTGTTGGATGTCGCACTAGAATCCGCAGGAGCAGCATCCGTAAATGGTGTAAATAGATCGCCAGCGCCCCACCCTTTCAAGCGGTCTTTCATTTCAACAACCAATCGCTCTGCGGTTTTCTTGCCAACGCCTGGAAGCTTAACCAGCGTAGAAACGTCTTCATGTTCCACACAAGTAACAAATTGCGTTGCTGTCATACCAGAGAGAATACCAAGACCGAGTTTAGGACCAACGCCATTGGCTTTGATCACTTCACGGAAAAGTGCTCGTTCTTTTACCGTGTTGAAACCGTATAGCAATTGCGCATCTTCACGGACAACAAAGTGAGTATAAATAATGGCTTCTTCGCCAACATTTGGCAGTTCGTAAAAACAGCTCATTGGCATCTGGACTTCATAGCCAATGCCATTAACTTCAATTAATACTTCAGGTGGTTGCTTTTCAATCAGTATGCCACGAAGACGTCCAATCACTATAAATACTCTTTGGAAAT
This sequence comes from Vibrio sp. Vb1166, assembly GCF_033338695.1. Lineage (NCBI taxonomy): Bacteria > Pseudomonadati > Pseudomonadota > Gammaproteobacteria > Vibrionales > Vibrionaceae > Vibrio > Vibrio sp. Vb1166. The sequence goes on from NZ_JAWOTE010000002.1 coordinate 370,589, forward strand.
GAATTTGCGACAGGATAATAAAGAACTGGATAGACATCCAGTTAATTTTAACGGTAGCGCCCTTTTCTGGCACTGGTTGCTTTGCCCGCTAACGCAACGAGAGTCTTGTTAGTATTGGCATGACAAATCGCCACACCTAAAGCATCGGCTGCATCCGCTTGAGGCTTGGCGGGCAATTTAAGCATCTGCTGAACCATATGCTGAACTTGCGCTTTGTCCGCGCCACCAGTGCCGACGACAGCTTGCTTAATAAGACGAGCCGCATATTCAAATACCGGCAACTCCGCATTCACCGCAGCAACAATTGCACTGCCACGAGCTTGGCCAAGTTTTAGCGCTGAATCCGCGTTTTTGGCCATAAACACTTGCTCGATCGCGAAAACGTCCGGTTGAAACTGGGTAATGATTTCCGTGACGCCTGCATAAATCTGTTTAAGCCGACCCGGAAGTTCTTTTTCTGAAGTACGAATGCAGCCACTACCAAGGTATTGCAAGTGGCGTCCATTTTGACGAATGACCCCATAGCCGGTAATGCGCGAACCTGGGTCAATGCCCAAAATAATTGACATGAATGTTCCTAAAAATGAGGCCTAATTCGGCCTCAGTCTTTTTATTATTACTTGCTAACTTCGGAGCAAATACCGCTCCCGACACCTTGAGTTTAATCTAGCGTAGCCGCAACGTCGTCAGAGATATCACCATTGTGATAAACCTCTTGAACGTCGTCCAGATCTTCCAAAGCGTCAATCAAACGAAGTAGTTTTGGCGCAGTATCCGCGTCCAAATCTGCTTTCGTAGATGGGATCAGCGACACCTCCGCGTTCTCTGCCTCAAACCCTGCGGCATCAAGAGCATCTTTTACGAGTCCAAAATCGCCTGGGGCCGTGTAGACATCAATCGAGCCATCTTCTGCCGTTTCAATGTCATCAGCACCACTTTCTAATGCTACTTCCATTACCGCATCCTCATCTAAACCTGGGCCATATGAAATCACGCCTTTCTTGTCGAAAAGATAGTTGACGCTACCATCCGTCCCCAGATTACCGCCTGACTTTGAGAATGCATGGCGTACGCCAGATACCGTACGATTTCGGTTATCCGTCATACATTCGACCATGACCGCCGTACCACCTGGGCCATAACCTTCATAGATCACGGTTTCCATGTTGTCGTCGCCTTCACCACCAGCACCTCGGCTGACAGCGCGGTTGACAGTGTCACGTGTCATGTTGTTAGACAGTGCTTTATCAATTGCTGCTCGCAAACGTGGGTTATTTTCTGGCTCACCGCCCCCCTCTTTTGCCGCAACAACGATTTCACGGATTAATTTAGTAAAGATTTTGCCGCGCTTCGCATCTTGCGCTGCTTTACGGTGACGAATATTCGCCCATTTACTATGACCAGCCATAATTCACCTTTTAATGTATTTTGACGCTTAATAACAAAACATGTTCTAAAAGCGTTGCTTGGGAAATTGCTTTGGAAGTTTCTTGGGTTTATTTAAACAAAAACTCCCGCAGTTGCGGGAGTTTTCTTCAAATGTTGTGCGCTTATTCTGCGTCTTTTTCTTTCGCTGCAGTTACTGCGATTGCTAGCTCTTCTAGCGCTGCTGGGTTCGCAATACTTGGTGCGTCTGTTAGTAGACACGCAGCTGCTGTTGTTTTAGGGAACGCGATAACATCACGGATGTTCTCTGTACCACATAGCAGCATTACTAGACGGTCTAGACCAAATGCAAGACCAGCATGTGGAGGCGTACCGAATTTCAGCGCATCAAGCAGGAAGCCGAACTTAAGCTGTTGCTCTTCAGGTGTGATGCCTAGAATATCAAATACGGCTTCTTGCATATCTGCGTTGTGGATACGAACAGAGCCGCCGCCCACTTCGTAGCCATTTAGAACCATATCGTAAGCGTTAGAATTTGCCGCAACAGGGTTTGCTTTTAGCTCTTCTGCAGTCACACCTAGAGGCGATGTGAATGGGTGGTGCATCGCGTGTAGGTTGCCTTCGTCATCTTCTTCGAACATTGGGAAGTCAACAACCCATAGTGGAGCCCATGCAGACTCATCCGTTAGCTCTAGGTCTTTACCTAGTTTCAAACGTAGCGCACCCATTGCTTCTGCAACGATGCCCGCTTTATCAGCGCCAAATAGGATAATGTCACCAGATTCCGCTTGAGTACGATCTAGAATGCCGTTGATCACGTCTTCATTTAGGAACTTAGCGACTGGAGATTGGATACCTTCCATGCCCGCTGCACGGTCGTTAACCTTCATCCAAGCTAGACCTTTCGCACCGTAGATGCCAACGAATTCACCGTAGCCATCAATTTGCTTACGAGTCAAAGATGCACCACCTGGAACGCGAATAACGGCAACGCGGCCTTTTTCGTCGTTTGCTGGACCTGAGAATACTTTGAACTCAACATCTTTCACTAGGTCAGCAACGTCTACTAGTTCCAGTGGGTTACGTAGGTCTGGCTTGTCAGAACCGAAACGACGAATCGCTTCGCTGAACGGCATTACTGGGAATTCACCTAGGTCAACGTTTAGTAGCTCTTGCCACATTTCACGAACCATTTTCTCAGTCGTTGCACGAACTTGGTCAGCCGTCATGAATGACGTTTCGATATCGATCTGAGTGAATTCTGGTTGACGGTCAGCACGCAAGTCTTCATCACGGAAACACTTAACGATTTGGTAGTAACGGTCAAAACCAGACATCATTAGAAGCTGTTTGAATAGCTGTGGAGACTGAGGAAGCGCGTAGAAGCTGCCTTTGTGAACACGGCTAGGTACTAGGTAGTCACGAGCGCCTTCTGGTGTCGCTTTTGTTAGGACTGGTGTTTCAATGTCTAGGAAGCCGTTGTCATCTAGGAAACGACGAACAAAGCTAGACGCTTTAGCTCGTAGCTTGATGCGGTCGCTCATTTCTGGACGACGTAGATCTAGGTAACGGTACTTCAGGCGCTGCTCTTCAGAGTTCTTTTGGTTGAAGTCTAGAGGCAGAACATCAGAACGGTTGATGATTTCAAGACCTTTCGCAAGGATCTCAACTTCACCTGTTGCCATGTCTTTGTTTGCTTGGCTCTCTGGGCGAACGCGCACTTCACCCGTTAGTTTGATACAGAATTCATTACGAAGTGTGTTCGCCACTTCATACGCATCCGCCATATCTGGATCAACAACTACCTGAACGATACCTTCGCGATCTCGCATATCAATAAAAATAAGACCGCCTAAATCACGACGACGGTTAACCCAGCCGCAAAGTTCTACAGTTTGTCCTGCAAGGGACTTGTTCAGGTGACCACAGTAATGGGTACGCATAATGAAATTCCCAATCTCTCAAATGTTGTTAACTACGCTCTGTCAGCCTCATTGCTAAGCAGAGTAAAGATTCAGTTATACGCTGAATGTCCACGAAAATCGACTACTCAACATACAATTACGTGTGTTTTATCATTCACTGGTGCTTTTTAGTACAACAAATGTTCAAAAGCGCACCAAAGCGAAAAAATTGGGGAGGATTATAGCGTGAAATTACCTATTTCAGCAAAACTCTCGTAAAGTATTCACACGAGTAGCAAGCAGTAAAGAATAATGGATAACTTACCTCTTCGACTTGGATTGACGATGTGGTCGCACAATCAATGGCAACAAAGTTTTTACGGCAGCGGGACAAAGCCCGCTGAACGTTTAGAAAGGTATGCGCAAGTGTTTCATACCGTGGAAGGCAACACGACATTTTATGCCACACCGACGCTCAATACAGTGCAAAACTGGAGAGCCGCAACCCACGATGATTTTCGCTTTACTTTCAAACTTCCTAAAGCCATCACTCATGAGCAAATGCTAAGAGGTTGCAGCGAACAACTGAGAGACTTCATGAAAGTCATGGAGCCTTTGCATGACCGTGTGGGCCAATGGACAATTCAATTGCCAGCCGCATTTGGTCCTGAACACCTTGTTCGACTGAAAAAGTTCTGTGCGAGCTTTCCACCTAACTTCCCTCTCGGTGTTGAGGTTCGCCATATGGCATTTTTCTCCAAAGGCGAAGAAGAGCGAGCACTTAACCAATGGTTAGTAGAGAATAATATTGACCGCATTATTATGGATAGCCGCCCAGTCTTTGCCGCTAAGCCCGACAATGAGGCGATTATTGATGCACAAATGAAAAAACCACGAGTCCCTGTTCACGCCATTGCTACCGCTTCACATCCTTTGATTCGCTTTATTGGTCATCCAGAAGAACAGCAAAACTACGAGTTTTTTAAACCATGGCTCAGCAAGTTGCCACAATGGATTGCCGAAGGTAAGCAGCCATATGTCATGATCCATACTGCAGACAATATAATTGCGCCAGAGTTGGCTGCAAACCTATATAAAGACATACAAAAGCGTATCACGCTCCCTGAGTTAGCGCCTTTCCCAGCTGACGATGGTAACTCGCAGTTACAGATGTTCTAACGCAACACATGACAGAGGCGCGAAATTCCCATAAAATACGCGCCTTTTTTGGTGCCTGACATTTTCAGGCGGCTTGTATGCAGAGACTTAGTTATGAACCCTAAGAGCAATCCAGATACTATTTTTTCGGCTCCAATCGATAAAATTGGGGATTTCACGTTCGATGAACGCGTAGCAGAAGTATTTCCTGACATGATTCAACGATCGGTACCGGGTTACAGCAATATCATTTCTGCAATCGGTATGCTGGCAGAGCGTTTTGTAAAACCTCACTCAAACATCTATGACCTTGGCTGTTCTTTGGGTGCTGCAACATTGTCTATGCGTCGCCATATCAAACAAGAAGGTTGCCAAATCATCGCAGTGGACAACTCTCCTGCGATGGTTGAGCGTTGTAAACTTCACGTCAACGCTTACCGCAGTGACACTCCTGTGGATGTAGTAGAAGCAGACATTCGCAATATCGAAATTGAAAACGCGTCAGTGGTGGTGTTGAACTTCACTTTGCAATTCCTCTCTCCAGAAGATCGTTACTCCTTGCTCGAGAAAATTTACGCAGGCCTGCGTCCAGGCGGCATTTTGATTCTATCGGAGAAGTTCGTCTTCGAAGATGAAGTGTCGAACGAACTGTTAATTGACCTTCACCACGACTTTAAACGTGCGAATGGTTATAGCGAACTAGAAATCAGCCAAAAGCGTAGCGCGATAGAAAACGTAATGCGCCCAGATTCAAAGAAAGAACATAAAGAGCGTTTCGCTAAAATTGGCTTTTCTAGCTACGACGTTTGGTTCCAATGCTTTAACTTCGGCTCCATGTTCGCGATTAAATAGACCATGCATACCAAGCCTGAACCATACCGATTTCGGCTTTTGTTAATAATTTATACCCATCAACTCAGCGATTGACTAACTATGTTTAACTTTGCAAATTTCTACCAATTGATTGCCCAAGACACTCGTCTTCAACCTTGGCTTAATGTGCTTCCGCAACAGCTAACGGATTGGCAAAATGCAGAGCACGGTGACTTTGGTCGCTGGTTGAAAGCCCTGAACAAAATCCCAGCGGGTAGACCGGACAACATCGACATTGTTGATTCTGTCACGATTTCAAACAATGAGCCGATGCCTCAAGGGGAACTTAAAAAGCTAGAAAGCTTACTTCGTACATTCCATCCTTGGCGCAAAGGCCCATACCAAGTACACGGCATCCATATTGATACTGAGTGGCGCAGTGATTGGAAATGGGACCGCGTGCTTCCGCATATTTCACCATTAAAGAATCGCAGCGTACTCGATGTAGGTTGTGGTAACGGATACCACATGTGGCGCATGCTAGGCGAAGGTGCACGCTTAACTGTCGGTATCGATCCATCTCACCTGTTTCTAATTCAGTTCGAAGCAATTCGTAAACTAATGGGCGATGACCAACGTGCACACCTATTGCCATTGGGTATTGAACAACTACCTAAGTTAGAAGCGTTCGATACGGTATTCAGCATGGGCGTGCTTTACCATCGCCGCTCGCCTCTCGATCATTTAGTGCAACTAAAAGATCAATTGGTATCTGGTGGTGAACTCGTATTGGAAACACTCGTGATTGAAGGTGATGAGAATGCAGTACTGGTCCCGACTTCTCGTTACGCGCAAATGCGTAATGTCTATTTCTTCCCTTCAGCAAAAGCCCTAAAAGTGTGGTTAGAATTGGTCGGTTTTGAAGATGTTCGTATCGTTGATGAAAACATCACGTCCGTAGACGAACAACGTACCACAGATTGGATGACGCATAACTCTCTACCTGACTACTTAGATCCGAACGACCCAAGCAAAACTGTAGAAGGCTATCCTGCCCCTCGCCGCGCGGTTCTTGTCGCTCGCAAATCATAATTCGCTGAGATTCCTGACATTGTCTTAACTCATTTTACGAGTTAAGACATTACCCTCTTTCCTCGTAATGAGCGAGTTTGTTTTTTGAATCCATTTTTCACGTCAAAATATAAGCACGCTCTAAATAAGGATGCGCTTTTATGTCCTTGATTTTTGGCTTTTCATCACTATTCCTCAAACAATAAGTAATAGAGAAACATTCTTACTTGTGAGGCTTTATCGATATAAGCTAAACTCCTAAAAAATAAACAACTTAATCCAATCCCAAGGTTTTCAATGTTATTACGATTGACCCCGATTGTTGCCATCGCCTTACTATCTGGATGCTCACTAACCAAAGGCGAACAGTACCACCAAGAAACGTTAGCGGCGATTCAAAATTCAGAAGCGAATGTCAATAATCGCATTACCAACCTAGAGCTACAGCTCAGCAACCAATCGGACTATATCGACAGCCTTGAAGAACAAGTCGATAAACTACAGGTTGAACTTCTTACATTTCGCGATGAAGCAATGGCAGAAGTAAAAAAACCGAAAGAGCCGATTATTGTCCAATCTCCCGCTCCTGTGGAACCAACCCCAACTCACGATATTGTCCTTGGCTCTATCGAAAAGGTCACGGTAGAGTCGATTAAGCAAACTTTTGATGCACGTATCGACACTGGTGCCGCGACGTCGTCTTTAAATGCCGTTGATATTGAAGAGTTCGAAAGAAATGGCAAAAAATGGGTCCGATTCCACTTAGCAGACACCAGTAAATCCGAAGAAGAGAAAAGTACTTGGATCGAAGCTCCTGTCATTCGCTACGTCAAAATCCGCCAGGTTACCAGTGAAGAGTTAGAACGCCGCGCTGTGGTAGAACTTTGGGTACGCGTTGGAAAAATTCATGAAAAAGCGCAATTTACGTTGGCAGATCGCTCACATATGAACCATCCTATTTTACTGGGTAGAGAATTTATGCGCGACATAGCACTTGTCGATGTAAGTCGTACCTATATCCAAACGGACGAAGATAAAAAATAATAAGGTAGATTATGACGTCAAAAATACCGTTTTACCTTTCTATCATCTTATTGGTGATTGCGGGCATTGCTCTGAGTGTTTTCAGGCATGAAAACTACGGCGTGCCTTGGACGCCAGGCGAAACTCGCCAGGTGTGGGATGTAGAAGCTCGTATTGAGTTCAATGCTAACGGCAACGAAGTAAAAGCGTCACTTGCAGCACCTCATACACAAAGTGGTTACACACTTATCGGTGAATCTGCTTCCTCATCAGGTTATGGCGTTTCCTACATCAATGACGATTCAGGCCGTCGTGCAGAATGGTCAATTCGCCAAGCTCAAGGGCCACAAACCATATACTACAAAGCCCAGTTCTTAGTAGACCCTCAGGCTAAAGTCACTCCTTTACCGCCAACGGAAGACATTACGCCACCAACGCTATCAGCACCACAAGCAGCAGCGGCAAATGCCCTTATCGAACGTGCGATGAGTCGCTCAGCCGATAATGTGACGTTTACTCGTGAGCTTATCAAAGCGCTTAATGACCCAGATAGCCAAAACTCGTCGCTACTACTGAACGATTTCAGCCGTACTGATGCACTGCATAATATTTTGCTTACCGCAGGTATACAGAGCAAAACCGTCGGTGTTATCGAACTAGAAGATGGTCGTCGACGCCAAACAATTCAACCAATGGTTCAGGTTTGGTCAGGTAAAGATTGGGTACTGTTTTCGCCAAAATCCGAACAAAAAGCAGTGAAACCCAACTTGTTAGTGTGGGATGAATCAAACGTATCCTTACTTGACCTTGTTGGTGGTAAAAATAGCCAAGTGCATTTCTCGATGATTAAGCAAGAAATGACACCACAACAAGCTACAAACAACAAAATAGAAGCAGATGGATTACTGAATATTTCAATTCATAGCCTACCTTTGGAAGAGCAAGCGATGTTCAAAACCATCATGCTCATCCCTATTGGTGCTCTGATCGTTGTGTTCTTGCGTGTGATTATCGGCCTGAAAACATCCGGTACCTTCATGCCTGTGTTGATTGCCGTTGCTTTTGTTCAAACTCAACTATTAACGGGTATTGTCGGTTTCTTGCTAATTGTAGGTACAGGCCTGATTATTCGAAGCTATTTGTCTAGGTTGAACTTATTGCTGGTAGCAAGGATATCTGCGGTCATTATTACCGTTATTATGATCATCTCGGTGTTCACCGTTGTTGCGTTTAAAATGGGCTTAACAGAAGGCCTAACAATTACCTTCTTCCCTATGATCATCTTGTCTTGGACGATTGAACGTATGTCAATCCTATGGGAAGAAGAAGGTGCGAAGGAAGTTGCTCTGCAAGGTGGTGGTTCATTGCTGACAGCGGTATTAGTTTACCTTGCAATGACGAACTCATACATTCAACACTTAACCTTTAACTTCATTGGTCTACAGTTGATTGTTCTGGCCGGTATTCTATTACTAGGTACTTACACAGGTTACCGCCTCACTGAGCTACGACGCTTCAAACCACTAGCGGAGGACTAAACGATGTTCGAAAGTTTTACTTCGCCGTCTAAGCTTCGCCATAAAGGCATTATGGGGATGAACAAGCGTAACCACAGCTATATTGGCCGTTACAATGATCGTTCTAAATACCCACTTGTCGATGACAAGCTAAAGACCAAAATTATTGCACAGGCAGCAGGAGCAACCGTTCCTGCCCTGATCGGTGTCATTCACAACCAAGCTGAAGTTAAGACTATCCACAAAATGGTTGAGAACTGGCCTGGTTTTGTAATCAAACCTGCACAAGGTAGTGGCGGTAAAGGCATTCTGGTTGTTACGTCTCACAAAAACGGGGTATATACCAAACCCTCCGGCTCTACAATTGGTAGGGATGAGGTCGAGCGTCACATTAGTAATGCGCTTGCTGGCCTTTTCTCTCTTGGTGGTAAAAATGACGTTGCTGTGGTTGAAAACTTAATCAAGTTTGATGACTGTTTTGATGGCTTCAGTTATGAAGGCGTACCAGATGTTCGGATCATCGTATTTAAAGGTTATCCAGTTATGGCGATGATGCGCTGTTCTACAGCGGCTTCCGACGGCAAAGCAAACCTTCACCAAGGTGCCGTAGGAGTAGGCATTGACATCGCGACAGGTAAAGCCGTCAGAGCGGTGCAGTTCGATCATCCAGTTACTCATCACCCTGATACAGGTAAAGACCTTTCGACCCTTCAAGTACCGCATTGGGAGCGCTTGCTGGAGCTTGCGTCAAGTGCCTGGGAAATGACAGGTTTGGGATACATGGGTACGGATATGGTGCTGGATAAAGATGAAGGACCTATGGTTTTAGAGCTTAACGCTCGCCCTGGTCTGGCAATCCAAATCGCTAATGGTGCAGGCTTGCTTCCTCGTTTGAAACACATAGAGAGCCTTGGCACACCTGCTGAGTATCCAAAACCGATTGAACGCGTCGCTTACGCGGCAGAGCAGTTCGGTGTGAAGCCGTTGTTCTAACCCTCCGACATAATGTTCGTTATTACTCGCCAGTAATTGTCATGATTACTGGCGTTTTTGTTCCCGCATCCAAAAACCTTGCAGTTGCTCTCCTTATTAAACACATCCTTCTCATATATAAGTTGAATCAATGATCGAGCTAACAAAATCAACATAGATCGTTTCTTTTCTACTTTGCCTTTTGAGTATGATGAGAGCTCCCCTTACTCAACTTGAGAGGTTGGGAAATGCTAATAAAAGAAACAAATAATGATGAACCAGAGCTTGAAGAACAAGAGAGCTTAGACCAACACCTACAACGCTTGTCTGAGCTTTCTGTCCAAGCACTTGAAGAGCTTGCTGAAATGATCGAAGTCAGGGACGATATTCCAGAGGAATAAACGTCGCTTCCTCATTAAGTTCCGTTAATAAGCCGAGACTGCCGTCCTACAGTCTCGGCTTATCTTATGTATTTCGAAGCCTGCCTCGTAAACAGATACAAAAACGCCCGCGTTCATTGCGGGCGTTTTGTTAGATTCGAAGTTTACGATTCAAACTCTTCAATCATCTCTTGTGCTTCGGTCTTAGGCTTATCCGTTTGACCAAAACCGCGCAGACCCACTACGTGTACGTGTTCGTGGTCTTTAAACACCTTACGCACCAGTTTGTAGGTCGTACCTTTCTCTGGGCTGATGTTTTCTGGTGCCGCGATAAGAAGCTGCATATCCAGACGGTCACACAATTCGAACAATGTCGCGATCGATTTCGCATCCAGACGCGCTGCTTCATCTAAGAACAGCAGACGACAAGGCACAATGTCTTTACTGCGCAGGCGGCGTGATTCTTCTTCCCAGCTTTGAACAACCATCAGTAGGATTGACTGACCAGTACCGATCGCCTCACCTGTTGATAGCGCGCCAGACTCAGCCTGTAGCCAACCATCTGTACCACGGTTCACTTCTACACTTAGCTCTAGGTAGTTACGGTAATCCAGTAGCTCTTCACCCAAAACCTGAGGAGAACGTTGACCCATATCGATATGTGGGTTCACACGTTGGAACAGCTTCGCCATTGCTTCGGAGAAAGTAAAGCGAGTCGATTCAAACAGGTCTTTGTGCTGCTCTTGTTGTGTCGCTAGACCGTTCAGTAGCACTTCGTGACTTTCGCGGATCTTCACGTTTAGACGTACGCCCTTCACCTGACCAAACGAAATGTTCGACAAGCCTTGATTCAGCATACGAATACGGTTTTGCTCACGCTGAATCGTCTTCTTGATGATGCTCGCTACCGACTCAGAGCTGATCGCTAGACGGTTTTCACGTTGCGTTAGCTCTTCCGTTAGACGCGCCAGCTCGACTTCCATCTCTTCGATTGCTTCAACTGGGTCATCAGTACGGATGATATCCTGACGAATACGCTCACGAAGGTGTTGGTATACAGCAATATAGAACAGAACTTTACGCTCTGGGCGAGCGTTGTCTTCTGATAGACGCAGCGCATCACGCAGGTCGTCATTGTTCGCAACCGCTAGACGCAGCGCACCCAGTGATTTATCCGACATCGAACGCAGTTCATCCGCTGACATGTAAGCCAGTTCACGCTTGTGTAGACGACGTTCAACATCGTTCTCGCGCGCCAGACGAAGTACAGAGCACCAGCCAGCTTTCGCTGCAACCACAAAGGTACGTAGCTCAACGTATTCTTTCTGAACTTTCTTCAGACGTTTCGCCAAGCCTTTCATCTCTAGTTCAGTAGAGGTGATTGTGCGCTCGTATTCGCTCTTACGGCTACGAGACGTGTGTAGACGCTCATGCAATTCATCACGACGACGCATTGCACGTTCTTCAGCACCTTCGTCCGCGTTCACGCCAAACTCTTGAAGTTCTTGTTTGAACTCTTGAACCGTTTCCAGTTTCGCTTGGTGTGAACTCTTCAATGACGCCAATACTTGGTTGTATTGGTTCATTTGGCCTTGCGACTGTTTCAACTCTTCACGAGAGCGTGTACGCATTTGTTCAGCTTGAACCAGTTTTGCTTTTAGCTGCTCGCTCAGTTCGCTGCTCTTGTTCAGTAGGTCTACTGAATCTGAGTAAGCGAAGTAGTGGCGACGCTCAACGAGATCTGAGAGTGCAAAGATTTGCTTCTTAAGATCTTGTAGCTGTTCGTCTGCCGCTTTGTATTCTGCTTCTAGCGCGTCGAATTGCTCTGGGTCAGCATCAAGCGCAGACGCAATATTCTCTAATTGCGCGACGGCTTTTGCATGGTTGCTTAAGAAGTTCTTCGCCTCTGCAAGCTGAGCGATTTTCTCTTCTAGCTCATCAAAACGCGCTTGCAATGACTCATCTTCAACAAGCACCATGTGTGACGCTAGCTTGTCCAGAGAAGACAACGCTTGCTTGCTGGTTTGAAGCTGAGAACGTTGTTGTTGCTCTTTCACATCCAGATCCGCCAACACGCGAGCAATTTGGTTACGCTTATCACGAATAGTTGCCAGTGCTTGTTCTGGATCGGCGTCAAAAGCAACCTGAATGTGGTTAGACACAAATAGGTTAAACGCTTGGTACAAGCGCTGCATTTTCTGAGAATCAAACGCCGCTTTTGCGTGTTTCTCTACCACTTCTTCTCGTTCGTTACGCAGCAACTCTAGACGCTGCTCACGTGCCGCACGGCCAAACAATGGGATCTCAGGCAAGCGAGAGTAACGCATTTGGCGATCGTTCATACGAACGCAAACCGCGCCCTCTAACTCTTCTGCATCGAACGAGCTGTCATCAAAGGCATCGATGTCACCTTCAATGATGTACAAGTCTTCTGGACAGTCGTCTAGCTCTACCAGTTTCTCTTCGATGCCTGACAAGTCAGAAACAACGATAGCGTGACGAGCCGGACCGTACATCGCACTGAAATAAGGCGCGTCATCAATCGTGATGTCATCGTAGATCTCAGACAGCAATACACCGCCCAGCGTATCTGCCAAACCTTTCAGGCGAGGGTCATTTGAACCACCAGGAGAAGCAAGACGCTCAATCTCAGAGTCTAGCTGGCTACGGCGCTCAGCAAGCTTATCTTTAGCTAAAGACAGCTCCCTTTCTTGTTCAAGGACAACTTGCATGTGGTTCATTACCGCATGGCGATCCTCAAGCTCTTCACCGCTCTGCTCTCTCAGTTTCTCTAGCGCATCGTTCGCCGCGATCCAAGCTGGTGCTATTGCTTCAAGCTTACTGATTTCTGCCACCGCGTTTTGCTCTAGACGGCGCTGTTCACCACGCTGATCACGAACTTCTTCTTGAGCTATCTCTAGTGATTCGATTTGCGTCGCATGACGTTCACGTTCTTGTTCAAACGTAACCTCATCGGTTAGTTCAACGTGATATTGCTTTTTGTATTCAGCAACCAGTTCACGTGCTTGACGCTGCTGGTTAAGGCTGCGTTCGAGATCACGGTGTTGTGCTCGCCATTGCTGTTCGTTTTGTGCGATTTGTTGTGACTCACGCGCTTTCGCGATTGCAGTTTTCGCATGTTCAGACGCGTCTTTGCGCTCAACTTGACCAACGATGCTTTGTACCAGTTTAAGCGCGGTTTCAAACTGCTCTGCCGCTGCAGAGGACATGTCCAGTTTGTGCTTAACCGATAGCAACGCATTGGTGTGTTCTGATTCTTTGCTCTTAAGCTCAGAGACAAGCGCTTGAGCCGATTCCGCCGTTAGGCTGTCATCGCCAAGTAGCTGCTTCGCTTTCTCCAGCGCTTGAACTGCTTGTTGATATTGAAGGGCGCGAGTTTGCTGAACGTCAAGAGCTTGCTGGTAATCAGCAAGTTGCGTCTTAAGGCTATCCACCTCTTCTTCTGCAACGGTAGCTTGCTCTTCAGCCATCATCACGCGTTCTTGCGCTTCTTCCACTACCATCATTTGTTCTTCAAGACGCTCGCTCAGCTCTTCAAGATCTTCTTGGTAGCGTTCGATCTTCTCTTGCTGACGCAGCGCGTTTTGCACCAGTTGCAAGTGATCAGAAGCCGCTTGGTAGTCTTGCTCTAAAGAAGATTCTGATTCGATCAGCAGTTCCAGCTCTTCTTGAACGCGATTAAGCAGATTGTTTTGCTCAATCAAGGTCTCGCGAGAACCAAATAACTCTGAACGCAAAGACAATGTCTGTTCTAGTTTTTTACGACGCTCGTTAGCATGGCGCATATAGTCCGCTGCCACGTAGTTAGTCGACTCTGTGATCAAGTGTTTGAACAAGTCACGGTCTGCTTGCGTAGTTTTGATCGCTTCTAGCGTCATGCGGTTTTCACGCAGCGCCGATTCCATATCTTGGAACGCTTTCTTCACGCCGCCGTTTTGTGGCAGAAGGTAGTCACGTAGCGAACGGGTAATCGCACTTGAGATACCACCGTAAAGCGATGCTTCGATCAGGCGGTAGAATTTAGAACGGTCACCAGAGTTACGCAGTTTCTTCGGAATCACACCGAATTCAAACATTTGTGCGTGGTAATCCACGATAGAAGAGAACGCTTTGAACTGAACGCCTTCAAATTCCGCGATCGATTCTTTTACTTCGTTGATTTGACGTACACGAGCTTGAGTCGCAGATACGCTTTCAACCAAGATATCCGTTGGTTTCACATGGCTTGGAAGACCTTGGATCACAAACGGTTTGATGTCTACTTTCTTATCACGACCCGCAACTTGCTGTAGTTTTACTGCAAACAATAGGCGTTGGTTACGTGAGTTCACCACGTCTAGCGCCGCATAACATGCGCCCGGCTGTAGCTTACCGTACAAACCTTTGTCGCGAGACGATTGGCTGCTGCCTGCTTCTGTCGTGTTACGGAAGTGCAGCAGCGTTTGGTCAGGAATCAATGCGGTGATGAACGCCGCCATTGTGGTTGATTTACCTGCACCGTTACCACCTGATAGCGTGGTGACCAGACCATCGATGTCAAACGTACGGGCAAAGAAGCCGTTCCAGTTGACCATGGTCAGCGATTGGTATTTACCGCGTTCAATCATGCTCATGCTTCACCCTCTTCTGTTGTTTCTTCTTGGGCTTGGTCGTCTTGATCTTCTTCAGACAATAGGCTGCCTTGGCTTGGCTCTTTGGTGTGCACTACCGCTTCACCATCACGGATCAGACGCAATTGCGCTTCACGCATATCATCGCCAATACGTACATCGGCACCAAAGCGGAATACCGCTTCACTGATGCTGAATTTACCGGTCTCACCGATGTTGATGATCATGCCTAGGCGACGCAGACGACGAAGTGACGTACGTACTTTTTCAAACAGCTTTTCTTTATCAAGGTCAGAACCGGTAGCACGGTTCGTCACTAGCTTCATCAGCTTATTTTCATCTGCTAGAGCAAGCAGTTCGTCGTACAGCTCTTGGTTAGTGAAGATGCCTTCGTGCGCAAGACGCTCTGGGCTTAGGTAAAGGAAACACAGTACCTTACCCACCAGCATATCCAGTTCAGAAAGAACACTACGGCCAATCAGAGATGTTGAACGTGGACGAAGGTAGAAGAAACCTTCTGGCGCTTTCACCAATTCGGTGTTGTAGCGTTGGTAGAAAGAAGAAAGCTCAAGTTCGAAATCCGACAACAACGCGTGGTTGTCTAGATCTTCACTTGAGATATGACGCCCTGCTCGAAGCATGCTGTCTAGCGCTGGGAACAGAGGGTTAGAAATTGCTTTTGCCAGATTCTCTGACATGTATTCATTAGTATCGGTCGATGACATTCGCTTGTACCTTTGCCCCAAATTCGTTGATTGCTTTCCAGTCTGGCTGAACAGCTTGGTAGTCGGATTCTGAGTAACCCAGACGTACCGCCTGATCAACGACAATGCGAGCTAAATCAAAGTGATGAGTGTATGGGTGTTGTGCAAGGTAATCTCGCAGTACCACGCTCAAGTCGATTGGTGTGCCTTGATCTTTATGCGCTTTTAGCATGTCACCAATTCGCTCTGCCAACTCATCATTGACTTGTTGAAACTCTTCGTATTCTACTTCCATCGGAACTTGACCCGTTACCTCGTCATCACGCAGTACTAGGGCTTCATCACGAAGGTCAGAAAGCCTTTCCGCATCTGCATAAGTCAGATACCAAGGCGCATCGAAGTAATCTTTGACGGATTGACGCAGACGCGAGCTAAACGCACGGTTCTTATCCATATCAATAGCAGTACGGATAAACTTGTGTACGTGTCTGTCATAACCAATCCAGAGATCGATCGCTTGCTGGCCCCAGCTTGTGATTCGGTCCAGCTTCATTTGCAGACCAAACAAGGCTTCTTCGATGAACTCCAGCTCAGGGTCACCGTAAACAATTTCTTGAATATCTAGGATCTGAGTTTGCAGTTCATCACTGGCAGCTTGCAGCGTATCTTGAAGTTCACGCAACGTGCTCGACGTTTCTGACAGTAGCGCTTCACAGTTGTTGATCGCTTCACGCCAGTCTTTGTTAAGCAGATCAGCAATCTGTTGTTTAACAGACTGTTGCTGCTCATCCATCACACGTTGGTTAAGGTCGATTTGATCGAAGATCTCGCCTACAGAATATTTCAAAATTCCGTAAACGTTTTTCTTCCAGTGGCCCGGAGTGCCACCCTTTTGTGCAGCTTCAATCGCTTTTGCCATTTCATCCGCTACCATCGATAGCTGGATAGAAAGACGCAGTTTCGAGAACTCGCGATGACGCACGTAGTAGTCGGTAATTCCTATCGCTAATGGCGACAAGCGGTAAATGCTCGCTCCGTCAGTAATCTCACTGACAAAACGGCTCATAAGACGCTGCTTAACCATCTCGTTGATGGCATTGTTCGCACGGAAAGCCGAAGCTTCGCCGGTCTCATCAAAAAGTCGAGTGACGATGGCAAATGCGTCGTGCAATTCACCTTCACCCAATTCTTCATCGAACCTTTCATTACTTAGTACAGCGATGGCAATCAAAAATGCCAATCGCTCAGTGGTCAGGTTCAACGAGAAATCGTGCTGCTTAACCCAGCCAACCAACTCATCGATTGGTTGCTCTGCAGCATTGAGAGTCATCTCACTCATCGTTATTCCTGTTTATCGTTCTTCTTAGCCCACACGTGTATGTAGCGGCCTAATGAGAGGTATGGCTCTTGTCGACAAAGTTGTTTTTCTAGCGCCAACACATCTTCAAACTCGTAATCGCCCATGTATTGCATATTGCCTATGTAATCACTGAAGGAACGAATACCAGATTTGCCACAAATACTAAAACCAGAATCTTCTATCCATTGATAGACCTCTTCGGGTTTTAGGCCTTTCTGCGGCTGTAGTTTAAATCTTTTCCGGTGAGGCATGCCGTCTAAAATATGAGGAATGTTGCCACAAACCACATTTTTATAGACTAAACCGTGGTGGTTGTAGAACATGACTGATGCGATGCCTCCCGGTTTTACTTGCTCTAGAACTGTTTCAAGTGCGGCCTTAGGATCAACCAGCCACTCCATCACAGCGTGGAACATAACCAGATCGACCTGTACATCCATATGTTCACCGATGGATTGGACAGGCGAATGAATCAGGCGATACTGCTCAAGCAAACCGTTTTTTTCAATATCCTGCTTAGCCAACTGCAGCATTTCCGAAGATAGATCACATAAAGCGATTCGATGTCCGAGCTTAGCAAGCTTTTGCGACATTTGTGCCAAACCACCACCAGCGTCTAACACTTCTAGGGGTTGCTGGTCAGCATCTAATTCACTTAGAATCTGTAGAAAATCTTCCCACACAATGATTTGGCGGATCTCCCCTTTATCGGAGCCGTAAATATTTTTTGCAAATTTGTGGGCGATATCGTCGAAATTGCGGTCTTCTGTCACTTCTGCTGAGTTATCATAACGGATTGTGCCGCTATTCTGGCACAAGGAAAGCAGGAATAAAGAGGGATACCCTCATTTTTATTATCAATTGATGTTTTTTCGGACTATTTATGTATGTTTGAGCTGAAAAAAGTAGTGTCAGCCATGCTTATGCCCCTTCCGGCATTGCTGCTGATAGGCTTGTTGGGTCTTGCTCTCATTAGTTTTACTACAAAACGTAAAACTGGCTGCTTCGTTGTTCTATTCTCTTTTGTTGGCATTTTTCTTGTTGCCTTCCAACCTGTTTCAACCAAGCTTCTTATGCCGTTAGAGCGAGAGCATAAAGCCTTTTTGCCAGTTTCTGGCACCATCGACTACGTGATGGTTTTAGGGAATGGTCATGTTATCGATGACGAAATTCCACCCACCTCGCAGTTAAGCCGTGCAGCATTAATGCGCTTAACTGAGGGCATTCGTATTTTAAGAATGTATCCAGGCGCGAAATTAATCTTATCCGGCTATGCTGGCGGTTCTGAAATTAGCCACGCGCGAATGATGGCGAACGTTGCCCTTGCGTTGGGAGTCGCGAAATCCGATATCATTTTATTAGAAGATGCGAAAGATACGTGGGAAGAGGCGCGTCAAGCGGCTGCATTCGTTCAACAAAAGGAGATTGTGTTAGTCACTTCTGCGAGTCACATGAGCCGTGCATTGTATGAGTTCAACGCAGCAGGCATTAAACCAATCCCAGCCCCGACCAACTTCTTAGCTATTAGCGAGATAAGTCAACCTTGGGATAAATACTCACCTAAAGCGCGTTACTTAGAACAAACAGAGCTTTATTGGCATGAGTACTTGGGCAGTATTTGGCAAAGGTTGCGTGATACTGTCGGCCAAACACCAATGGTTGAAGCAAACTAGTATTATCTTGAAGCCACAAAAAAGGAGAGCCGAAGCTCTCCTTTTCTTTTTACGATTGAGTTATGTTCAAACTAGTCACCAGCAAACATATAGCCTTCGCCGTGCACCGTTACAAAAATCTGTGGGTTCTTAGGATCGAACTCCATTTTTGCGCGCATACGTCGAATAAGAACATCAATGGTGCGGTCATTCGGCGCATCCACTCGATGGCTGATCATGTTCAAAATACGCTCACGACTTAACACCTGGTTAGGGTAAGACGATAATGCCACCAAAAGTTCATACTCTGCTTTAGTTAGTTTTACTGGCTCACCGTTGCGGCTAAGTGCGCGACGTTGAATGTCGAATGTCCACTCCCCAAAGCGCACAATGTGCTCTTCACTGGTTTCATTCGCTTTCGAGCTGCCACTGCGCGCTGCTGAAATACGCCACAGCAAGTTTTTAACGCGAACTAACAGCTCTCTCAGTTCAAAAGGTTTTGTCACATAATCGTCAGCACCCATTTCTAGGCCTACGATTTTATCAATGCTATCCGTGCGTCCTGTTACTAATATGATACCAATATCCGATTGGCTACGTAACTCACGAGTAAGCATCAGGCCGTCTTCACCAGGCAGGTTAATATCCAGCATGATCAGGTCTACATCGCCCGCTTGCAAAACTTCACGCATTTCTGCGCCACTCTCTGCTTCGCTGACTTGGTAGCCCTCATTTTGGAAATATCCCGCAAGCTTACTACGAGTTACAACATCATCTTCTACGACTAATACGTGATAGCTCATTTACACCACTTTTCTGTCTTCTTATTATCCAAGACGTATTCTATTCATAACTAGTAACATTTCTAGTCATAGATACATTAAAACGCAAGATTTAGCGTTTTTATTGATTCAAAACAAGCTTGCCCATTGCTATTAATAAACGGTCATTTTTGACCATAAAACATAACAATTATAGTTACTGCTATTCATTTTAATTGATTACACTTAGGGGATATCCCTAATTGACTTTGTGATGCATGACTTGAAGCATCATTCAGGAGCCCAAAATGCAAGAAGTGAAAGCTTTTAATGAAAAACGCGCTGAAATTTACTGGTGGTTTTCGAGCTTGTTCGCAAAAGAACTAACAGAGAAAGAATTGGAAGCCTATCACAGTGTTGAAATTCGCAGTTTTCTCGCAGGTTTAGGTGAAAATGAGTCGCTAAAACCAGCCGTTGATAGCCTAGTTGATGCATTGAATCGGTTACAAGATCGTGAAGATGCACAACTAGAGCTTGCAGCTGACTTTTGTGAACTGTTTTTGAAGACAGAAAAATACGGCGCTCTTCCTTACGCATCCATGTACATTGGTGAATCAGGTTTACTGAATGACAAGCCAGCTGAGGAAATGGAAAAGTTGATGGCTGAATTTGGCGTTCAAGTAGACGAAAACCTAAAGGAACCTGCGGATCACTTAGCCGTTGAGCTCGACTTTCTCGGGAACATGATTATCCGCTCAAACGAGCTTGAACAAGAAAAACACATGGAAGAAGCCTTCGTTAAACAAAACGACTTTATCCAGCAACAATTGATGTCTTGGTTACCTCAGTTTTCAGACAAATGTAAACAATTCGATGAATTTGGATTTTACTCAAGTGTCGCGAAACTATTAGTTGCATTTTGTAAACTAGACAGCGCCTACCTTCTTGGTGAATAATTGCCGCCTATTTTTAGGGAGCCTGCCTATCGGGCTTCCTGTATGCCTGAAAGTGACCGATTGTAAGTAACTTGGGTATAATATTCGTTTGCCTTAACTTAGCGCAAAGACGCTTGGTTATTTAGCAGTCAAAATGTGACTTCAAATACACAAATCTCTTGCTGAAAACATTGCTAGTCAGTCCACATAGGGCTAAAATGTGAGCGCAAACGATTAAATATGATTTATATGTAAACCGCTGAAATATAGCGGTTTTTGTGTTTTCTTAACAGGTTGATGGCAATTTCTCATCAGATAGAAAAAAGATAAAATTCATCGACCGATGCTGCTACGTACCCTTTTGTCGCACTTGGATCAACCGCTGCCGAGACACTTAGCGCCAATTTTATATTGCTAGGTGTGAAACCATTAGAGCATCAGGTACATCCAATACGACATATTTCAGTAGCTCGATACAGGACACCATTTATGGCCACGATAAAAGACGTTGCTCGCTTAGCCGGCGTTTCCACTACGACAGTTTCGCACGTTATCAATAAAACGCGTTTCGTTGCAGAAGCAACGCAAGAAAAAGTAATGAAAGCCGTTGACGAGCTGAATTACGCGCCAAGTGCCGTTGCACGCAGCCTAAAATGCAACTCAACTCGTACGATTGGCATGTTAGTAACTCAATCAACTAACCTATTTTTCTCAGAAGTGATTGATGGCGTTGAGAGCTACTGTTACCGCCAAGGCTATACTCTGATTTTATGTAACACAGGCGGGATTTACGAAAAACAACGCGATTACATTCGTATGCTGGCTGAAAAGCGCGTTGATGGCATCCTAGTGATGTGTTCTGACTTAACCGAAGAACTAAAAGAGATGCTTGACCGTCATGCGGACATTCCTAAAGTGGTCATGGATTGGGGCCCAGAGAGCTCACAAGCAGACAAGATCATGGATAACTCAGAAGAAGGTGGCTACATTGCAACCAAACATCTGATTGACAATGGTCATACGGATATCGCTTGTCTAAGCGGTCATTTTGAAAAGCTTGCTTGCCAAGAGCGCATTGCAGGTTTCCGTCGCGCAATGAGCGAAGCGAACCTAGCTGTAAATGAAGACTGGATCCTTGAAGGTAACTTTGAATGTGATACGGCCGTATTAGTTGCAGATAAAATTACCGCAATGGACAAGCGCCCGACGGCGGTATTCTGTTTTAACGACACAATGGCTCTAGGCCTAATGAGCCGCTTGCAACAAAACGGGATCAAAATTCCTGAAGATATTTCAGTGATCGGCTACGACAACATCGAGCTTGCGGAATACTTCTCTCCACCGCTAACGACTATCCACCAACCTAAACGTCGTGTTGGTAAAAATGCATTCGAAATTCTACTTGAGCGTATCAAAGATAAAGAACACGAAAAACGAATTTTCGAAATGCAACCTGAGCTTGTAATTCGAAATACTGTGAAAAAAATGAACTAAATTTCACTGTATTTAACCGTGTTAAATAAGCGCTCTACAGGGGCGCTTATTTTTTTGGAAAAATTAAGCATTCTCTAATACTTCACACCACTCTAATAACAATTGACTAACGTTAACTCCCTGTTTTATATAAATGTAATATATATTAAGAACTCCTTTTCAAAGGCCAATTTGCACCTTTCCATATGCAAAATAGAGCATTCAATCTATCATTTTTATTGAACCGAAATCACACTTTTAACGCTAAACCGTGATGTTAATTCAATATAAGAAGTATGCTCATTGTGTCACGCACAGGGCAAACCATTCGAAAGAGTGGGACGCAAAGCCTCCGGCCTGAACCATATTACGATATGGAAGGTAGCGGGGTTACCGATGGCAAGTGTGTAAGCAATGACTTTACTCTGTAATGACATTGTTTTTACGCATGTTTGCTACTCTCTCGGACCTGACTTTTGGTGGCGTAATATTAATTACACCGAGATAACAAAACATGGATAAACCGATACTCAAAGACTCTATGAAGCTATTTGAGGCACTTGGTAATATCAAGTCGCGCTCAATGTTTGGTGGCTTCGGACTATTCGCTGATGAAACAATGTTTGCACTAGTGGTAAACAATCAGCTTCATATCAGAGCAGACCAAAAAACTTCATCTGACTTCGAGAAACAAGGGCTAAAGCCTTACGTTTATAAAAAACGTGGCTTTCCAGTCGTTACAAAGTACTACGCTATTTCCAGCGATTTATGGGAATCAAGCGAACGCTTAATCGAAGTAGCGAATCAATCATTGAAAAAGGCAAAGCTTGAGAAAGAACAGCAAGCAAGTACAAAGCCTAACCGTTTGAAAGATTTGCCTAACTTACGACTGGCTACCGAGCGCATGCTAAAAAAAGCCGGCATCGAATCCGTAGAGAAGCTTGAAGAGGAAGGTGCGCTTAACGCCTATAAAGCGATAAGAGATACGCACTCTGCAACCGTCAACATTGAGTTGCTATGGGCACTAGAAGGTGCTATCAACGGCACTCATTGGAGTGTGGTACCTCAAGCTCGCCGAGATGAGTTGATGAACGGCCTCCAATAAAAGTCGGCCTAAAAACTATCTTGTAAAACCGCAGTCTAATCTGCGGTTTTTTTGTGAAATTTTTTCGGTTTTCCTACTGTCTTATTACATATATCCCAAATTGGAATCAAAATTATGAATAAGAAACTGATATTAGGTCTCATCCTACTAGCGGCTATCGTCTTTTTAGGTATTAACTTTGGCCAGTATTTAACCTTAGAGAATGCAAAAGCCCAACAAGAAGCACTAACTACATACATCGATCAGAATTTTGTATTCTCGGCTGCGATTTACTTTTTTACCTACATTGCAATTACCGCTTTTTCTATCCCAGGAGCGGCAGTAGTCACCTTACTTGGTGCAGCCTTATTTGGTTTTTGGACAAGCTTGCTACTGGTTTCTTTCGCTAGCACTATGGGGGCAACACTGGCCTTCTTGAGCAGCCGATACTTATTGCGTGACTGGGTACAAAACAAATTCGGAAATAAACTCAACGCAATTAATCAAGGTGTCGAAAAAGACGGAGCTTTTTATCTATTTTCCTTGCGTCTAATCCCTGTATTCCCTTTCTTTCTAATCAACTTACTGATGGGCTTAACACCGATGTCTGTAGGTCGATTTTATCTCACTAGCCAAATAGGTATGCTGCCAGGCACAGCCGTATATCTGAATGCAGGTACTCAATTAGCAACAATTGAAAGCCTATCGGGCATTGTTTCACCCGCAGTATTAGCGTCTTTTGCGCTATTGGGACTATTTCCAATCATCACTAAATGGGTTATGAATAAAGTAAGGCCGACACCAAGTCAGCAAAACTCGTAATTGGTGAAGTGGGTATTTTGATGAAAATATTTATCGCTAAAAACCCAGCAGAAGCACACATTGTATGTGAGCTGCTTAAAGTGGAACAAATTTACTGTGAAGTTCGCGGAGAAGGTATTTTCGGCTTAAAAGGAGAACTGCCGTTTGGTGATGATACCGATCCTTATGTGTGGCTTTTTGACACGGCACAAAAGATGAAAGCTGAAGAAATAGTAAAAGCATATCGAAAACAATCCGATAGGCATGAGTATCAAGATTGGCAATGCCCAAAATGTCATGAAATAAACGAAGGGCAATTTGGTGCATGTTGGCAATGTGGATATCAACTAGGAGAGCTATAGCGGCTCTCCTATCCAGTGGATGCACTCAGTTTTAAGCACATACAGCTTGCTGTTTAATAAACTCGATGGAGTGTTGATTGAAGTCTTCTGGACGCTCTACATTGCATACATGACCACAATTCGGGATTTCTCGTAGAATGCTGAGCTTATGTGCTGCAACCATTTCTTTGACAGGTTTAATAAACATGTAATCCCTGTCGCCCATTAAGTAAAG
Organism: Vibrio sp. Vb1166; assembly: GCF_033338695.1. Lineage (NCBI taxonomy): Bacteria > Pseudomonadati > Pseudomonadota > Gammaproteobacteria > Vibrionales > Vibrionaceae > Vibrio > Vibrio sp. Vb1166. Next base: position 394,790 of record NZ_JAWOTE010000002.1, read on the forward strand.
AGTCGGAATGGGTAACTCTCGATCTTTAAAATATTTCATTAACGGATTTACATCAGCGGCAAGAATAAACCAACGTTTAAATTCTTTTTGGCAAAGCTTCTTGGCTTCGCGAATAAAAAGGTGGCGAGATTCTCGTTGGCTTCTTTGAGGCATAACAATATAAGCGAACAGTTTGTAGAGCCACATGTACGGTAGGATATGCTTACAAAAATTACCTAATTTCACCAATATCTGAGAACGAGTGTTAAGCCTTGTGACAGCACCGCCGAGCACCATCGAACGTACGCGCTCTGATGACAATTCAGCAAGGTTTCGAACAATAATAGTACCAAGCGACATACCGACAAAATGAGCGGATTGGATCTTTAAATGGTCCAATACTTTCAAAATATCTTGGGTAACTTCCGTAAAGGTATAACGGCTAGCAATGAGCTCTTTAAGTAACTGATTTGACTTTCCATGACCTCTTAAATCGATCAGCAATAAGTTAAAGTGTTGCTTGTAAGCTTTAATTTGCTTGAACCAGATAGAAGAGCTACCACCAGCACCGTGCACAAATACAACCCACTCATTACTAGTAGGGTGCAAATAGGTTTTATGAAAAAGTAGCGGCTGGGTCATATTGAGTATCAAAAAGATCGTGCTATTGAGTAAAAAGCCATCCTACCACACTCCCCTTACTCAAGATAATAAAGGCACCTCATTCGGTGCCTTTCGTTACAATTTTAAGTCAAACTAACGCTGAGTGGTAAAGCTGCAAATAAGATTCTGCGGCCTTTTGCCAACAAAAGTCTTGTTGCATCGCGTGCAACTGTACTTTATTCACTTCAGGCTCGTTTTGAGCGTAGAGCAACAGTGCCCTTAGCATCGTTAACAACAATGCCTTCGGTGTCGGTTCGAAAAAAACAAACCCCGTTGCTTCAGATGGGTTTACATCATAATCGCTAACGCTGTCCTTTAAGCCACCAACACCGCGTACTATCGGTAATGTCCCATAAGCCATACTATAGATTTGGTTTAAGCCACATGGTTCAAACTCAGAAGGCATCAAGAAGAAATCCGAACCAGCTTCAACGATATGCGCAAGTTCATTGTCATACGCTTCTACAAAGGCAAATTTGCTAGAAAACTGCGCGGCAACCTCTCGTAACTGAGCGGCAAGAACAGGGTCTCCGGTCCCAACGACAACTAGCTGAACATCGTGCTTTAAAAAATCGGCCAAAGCAGGCAACAAGTAATGAACGCCTTTCTGCTGGGTCAACCGACAAACCATACCGAACATAGCTACATTTTTTTCGGGCAAATTTAGTCGTTGTTGTAATGCTTTTTTACAAGCTTTCTTCCCTTGCGACATACTTTGCTGGTCGGCGCAGTAATTAACCGGCAAGTAGGTATCAGTTTCCGGATTCCAAGCGCTGTAATCACAACCATTCAAGATGCCGACTAAGTCCTGCGCACGTTGCTGAAACTCCCAAGCCATGCCGTGACTGCCAAGCTCTGTTTTTAGTTCCTCTGAGTACGTAGGGCTAACCGCGTTTATCTTATCTGCATTCATTACACCAGCTTTAAGCATCGTAATATGCGTTGCACTCACCGCAGCATCGGGAACGTTTCTACAATGAAACTCTGGCAAACACTGCACGTCTTCATAACTAAATACGCCTTTAAAGACCGCATTGTGAATTGAAATGACGCTTTTAGTATGAGCAAAAAACGGATCATTGCCATACCTGTGCTTGAGCAAAAATGGAACAAGACCTGTGTGCCAATCGTTCGCGTGTATGATATTAGGTTGAAAGGCGAGCTTGGGTAACATATCGAGACATGCTGCACTAAAAAACGCAAAGCGCTCGCCGTTATCAGTATACGCTTGGTTGTTCTCCGCATACATTGATGGTCGATTGAAATACGGCGGACAATCAATCAGGTAAACAGGATTTTGACCTAACATGAGCCGCAAAACTCGATACTCCGTATGCGGCCATGATGTTAATTCTGTTTCTAATACAACTTCTGCGTCTGCGAGTTTATCAATACTGCTGTACGCAGGGATGGTAATTCTTACGTCTTGCTGTAGGTTTTGAAGGGCTTCCGGTAGTGCCTTGGCAACATCTGCCAAGCCACCACTTTTAATGAGGCCTTCAACCTCAGAAGCTACAAACAGAATAGATAAGTTGTTAGTAGCCAACTCGAGCTCCTTTCGGAATAACAACAATGCCCTCCTCAGACACGTGGAAGTGTTTTTTATCTTCTTGAAGATTCACACCAATCTGAGTACCAGGAGCAATATCGGCATCCTTGTCGACAATCACACGACGTAAAACACATCCTTCGCCAATTTTTACGTCACCAAGAAGTATACATTCGCTGATATCGCAAGCAGAAGCAATATTACTGCGAAAACCAAGCACCGACTTTTCGATTCTTGAGCCTCTAACATAGCTGCCATTACACACTAAACTATCGATTATCTGCACACGACCATTATCAGAGTCGGTAAATGTCGCAGGTGGCAATGGTGGGTAGTAGGTATGCAACGGCCATTTACGGTTGTACAGCGAAAATGGTGCATCTTTTTCTAGCAGATCCATATGCGCTTGCCAGTACGCATCAATAGTTCCGACATCACGCCAGTACACCTCTTCTTTTTCGCCACTGATTTTGTTGGTACTGAAGTCATACACGAACACATCACCTCTAGGGAACATCTTTGGAATGATGTCCTTTCCAAAATCATGTGATGAAGCTTCATTATCCGCATCTTCGACCAACTCTGAGAACAGTACCTGAGCTTCAAAAACATAGTTACCCATTGAAACTAAAGCGTAATCAGGGTCCCCAGGAATCGACTTCGGATTTGCTGGTTTTTCTTCAAAGCCAATCATACGACCTTCACTATCCACTTCGATAACCCCAAATTGCGACGCCTCTTTTAGTGGCATGCGCAATGCAGATACCGTCAGAGAAGCCTGCTTTTCTGAGTGGAAGTTCAGCATTTGTTTGATATCCATCTTATAGATATGGTCAGAGCCAAAAATACAAACTTGCTCTGGTTCCTCTAACTCCATAAAACGCAGGTTTTGATAGATCGCGTCCGCCGTCCCTTCGTACCAACGTTTACCAGTACGCATTTGAGCGGGAATAGGATCGATAAAGCGGTCTGTAATGCCGTTGATGTTCCACCCCTTTTTTAAGTGATGGAATAAAGATTGAGATTTAAATTGGGTTAGGACGTAAATGCGCATCAGATCCGCATTAACAAAATTGTTTAGAGCAAAATCGATCAATCGATAACTACCACCAAACGGTACCGAAGGTTTACTGCGAGATTCCGTTAAAGGTCTCAAACGAGAGCCTTCACCGCCAGCAAGAATCATTCCCAAAACACCAGCCATTTGTTGTTCTCCATATCGTTATAGCTTGGATTTGGTACTCGCTTGAATGAGTCATACTCGGGGAGTCAAGCGAATACATTTAGCAACCGTCTCTGAGTTTCTGTGAACTCTTACAACACGGATAAAAAAGCTACGGCACTTCCAGTATGCAACGTCCACTCTTTCCTTATTTTTTGACGCAAACAATGCACACAGTTGCACTAATTTTTGTAATAAATTATCTAAGCGGGTTCTAAATTACAATTTTTAATACGCCATTCTGTGTACCATACAGCTCTTGCGTACTCAAGACGATATCTAGATCACACATGGAAAAGCAAACGATTACATTGTGAAAACAATTTACGAACGGATTCACTACACCGCCGATTTTTTAGCCCAATGTATAACAAATATGTGAATGCAAAATGAAAGTTACAACGAATATTTTTTACATAAAAAATACATCAGCGACCAAGAAATATTGATGCTGGGATCTTCTCGCGTCAGCAAAACTCAGTCAAAGCAGCAAAGATCTATACGAACAACACAGTGGCCTTTACGCAAAAACAAAACGCAAAAAAGGCAGCGATATCGCTGCCTTTTTACATTACTTAGATCGTACGTTTTTATGCTTTCGCTTTTTTACGCTTATCAGTGACTTCCCACTTACCGTCAACAAAGAGCGCTGTCCAACCAGATGGTTTGCCATTCTCTTCCGAACGAACATAGTTCTCTTTTGTTTTGCGACTAAAGCGTACGACTGCAGGACGACCATCAGGATCTTCTTGCGGTGCGGTCGCTAGGTATTTGAACTTCTCAGGTAAACGCTCTTCAAAACGTGCCAGTTCAGCAACCAAAGGAGCACGTGTCTCGCGCGATTTCGGGAAATTGCTTGCCGCCATAAATAGACCCGAAGCACCATCACGAAGTACGAAATACGCATCTGAGTTTTCACATGGCAACTCGGGGAAATGAACAGGATCTTCTTTCGGGGGCGCGACTTCGCCATTCTTCAAGATCTTACGAGTGTTCTTACACGTTTCGCTCGTACAATCCATGTATTTACCAAAGCGACCGTTCTTAAGCACCATATCAGAGCCACATTTGTCACATTCAACAACTGGACCATCGTAGCCTTTTACTTTGAACTCGCCGTATTCAACAAGGTAGCCTTCACAGTTCGGGTTATTACCACAAACATGCATCTTACGCTTGTCATCAATCAGGTATGCGTCCATAGCTGTTTCACAGATCGGACAACGCTTTTTAGCACGAAGAGCTGCGGTTTCAACGTCTTCTTCTAGAACGTTAATAATACCTTCTTCGTCACCCAAGTTGATGGTTGTCTTACAACGCTCTTTTGGTGGTAACGCGTAACCTGAACAGCCTAAGAACACACCTGTTGAAGCAGTACGGATGCCCATTGGACGGCTACACGTCGGACACTCGATATCCGTCATGACGATGTGGTTTAACTTCATACCGCCTTCTGACTCATCCAGCTCCGCTTTTTCAAGATCGCCAGTAAAATCAGCAAAGAAGTTGTCTAACACAGCTTTCCAGTTCACTTCACCTTCAGCGATTTGGTCCAATTTCTGTTCCATACGCGCAGTAAAGTCGTAGTTCATCAAATCGTTAAAGCTGTCATCAAGGCGGTCAGTAACAATTTCACCCATTTTTTCAGCGTAGAAACGGCGCTGATCAACTTTCACGTAGCCACGATCTTGAATCGTAGAAATGATCGATGCGTAAGTCGACGGACGACCAATGCCTCGTTTCTCCAGCTCTTTAACCAGTGCTGCTTCAGTGTAGCGCGCAGGTGGCTTTGTAAAGTGCTGTTTAGGGTCAAGTGACTCTAAGCTTAGCTTATCGCCAAGTTGTACCGCTGGAAGGATTGTATCCTCGTTTTTGCCCATTGGACGCTGTACACGAGTCCAGCCGTCAAATTTAAGGATACGGCCTTTCGCTTTAAGCGTGTATTCTGCCGCTTTTACGCTGATGGTTGTTGAATCGTATTCTGCTGGCGTCATTTGACACGCTACAAACTGATTCCAAATCAAAGCGTAAAGTTTGTGCGCATCAGCATCGACACCTTGCAGGTCTTCCGCCTTAACACCCACATTTGAAGGACGGATCGCTTCGTGCGCTTCCTGTGCCCCTTCTTTGCTACCGTACGTCAATGGTTTCGCTGGCAGGTACTTATCACCAAACTCAGAACCAATAAAGTCACGTACAGCGTCCACAGCCTCGGCACTTAGGTTAGTCGAGTCAGTACGCATGTAAGTGATGTAACCGGCCTCATAGAGGCGCTGAGCTAGCATCATGGTCTTTTTCACGCCGTAGCCCAGACGTGTACTCGCTGCCTGTTGAAGCGTAGAGGTGATGTAAGGTGCTGAAGGCTTGCTCTTTGTAGGACGGTCTTCACGCTTACATACTTCGTAACTTGCATTCTCAAGTACAGACATCGCTGCTTTGGTTTCTGCCTCATTAACTGGCTTAAACGCAGAACCGTCTTTCTGCGCAACAAGCAGTTTAAAGTCCGCTTTGTCTTTCGTTTTCGTATTCGCATGAATGTCCCAGAATTCTTCTGGTACAAACGCGTTAATCTCACGCTCACGCTCAACTAACAATTTCACCGCAACAGACTGCACTCGACCAGCAGATAAGCCACGAGCCACTTTTTTCCAAAGTAAAGGTGAAACCATAAAACCAACGACACGGTCCATGAAGCGACGTGCTTGTTGGGCATTTACACCATCCATGTTCAGCTCGCCAGGTGTCTGGAAAGCTTGTTGGATCGCGTTTTTCGTAATTTCGTTAAAAACTACACGTTTGTATCGCTCTTCATCGCCACCGATGATCTCACGAAGGTGCCATGCGATTGCTTCCCCTTCGCGGTCCAAATCGGTTGCGAGATAAACGCAATCTGCGTCTTTGGCGAGTTTTTGTAGTTCGTTGACAACTTTTTCTTTGCCTGGAAGGATTTGGTAATTCGCTTCCCAGTCATGATATGGGTTAATCCCCATTTTTTTGATCAACGCTTTGCGGTCTTTCTCTTTTTTAACGCGCGCTTTCTCTTCCGGACTCATCCCTTTAGTTGAGATGGCTGCGGCTTTTTTCTCACCAGTGCTTTGACCGGCCGTAGGCAGATCACGCACATGACCAACACTAGACTTAACAATAAAGTCTTTACCAAGGTACTTATTTATCGTCTTTGCCTTGGCTGGTGACTCCACTATAACGAGTGATTTACCCATAACTGACTCTAACGTCCTTCATAATAATGCGGGTAGAAACCTTGTTTAAAGGCCACCCGCATAATGTTCTATTTCATTGCTTCTTTTTTTACTATTGTGCGAGATGAAAAGAAGATCAACTGCTTTTTTGAAATTCAGATCCGATTGGTTGACAATTCATCGTCTTTATACTTCAAAGAGACAGGGTTCTGAAAGGTATTGAGCGGCATATCTAAACAGGCAAACTTAGCATCCGCTAATCCAATGCAATAAATTTTGTTACCCATCACAAAATAGTTTGGTTCAATGCTCTGCCATCTTCCTCCGCATCATGCTTATACTCTAAAAATTGATCTGTTTAGTCTTACTGAACGATTGACTGAATTAATCATGCAAACCCATTTTAGTTGTAGGTATACTCAGCATTCTTAACTAAATAGAATGGTAGAAAGAATATGTCTGATAGAACGTTTATCGAAGAGTTCGACCTTCTTTTGATCGCTAACCAAATCATCCAAGAGCACGATGATTACATCGAGGGAATGCGAGCAACAAGTGTAGAAGAAAAAGAAGGTGTTTTAGTTTTTAAAGGTGAATACTTCCTTGATGACAAAGGTTTACCAACTTCAAATACGACTGCAGTATTCAATATGTTCAAATACTTAGCGCATCACCTTTCTAAGGAATTTACGCTGGTTAAATAGTATTGGGAAACAAAAAAGCCAGAGTGTTATTCACTCTGGCTTTTTTGTTTTAGGTCAGAATATTTAGCAGCTTAAAGCCTTAAGTTTGTCGAAGTAGTCAGGGAACGTTTTCGACGTACACTTTGGATCGTTAATCGTCACAGGCGTATCACTAAGTGCCACCAGCGAAAAACACATCGCCATTCGATGATCATCGTAAGTATCAATCGCAGCATGCTTTAACTGAGAGACAGGTTTGACGATGATGTAGTCTTCCCCTTCTTCCACTTCCGCACCGACTTTACGTAACTCAGTCGCCATAGCTGACAAACGGTCTGTTTCTTTTACACGCCAGTTATAAACGTTACGAATAGCGGTAGTGCCTTCGGCAAATAGCGCTGTTGTCGCGATGGTCATTGCAGCATCAGGGATATGGTTGTAATCCATATCGATGCCTTTCAATTGACCAACACGTGAAATTACGTAGTCATCACCCCATTCAATTTCTGCACCCATTTTTTCAAGCGCATCAGCAAATTGAATATCACCTTGAATGCTGTTTTTACCGATACCCGTGACTTTAACTTCTCCACCTTTGATGGCTGCCGCCGCCAAGAAGTAAGAAGCAGAAGACGCGTCACCTTCAACCAAGAAATCACCTGGAGCAATGTATTGCTGACCGGCTGGGATCACAAACTCTTGATAGTCGTTGTTGATCACATCGACTCCAAACTGCTTCATGATATGCAGGGTGATATCGATATAAGGCTTAGAAACCAAATCGCCTTCGATGTTGATGCGAATTTCACCTTCAGCCAATGGCGCAGACATTAAGAAAGCGGTCAAGAACTGACTTGAAATGGACCCATCGATAGAAACTGTACCTGCTTTTAGGCCAGTACCAATTATTTTGAGAGGCGGAAAGTTCTCGTTTTCCATGTACTCAACGTTCGCACCAGCATCTTTCAGTGCCGTGACAAGGTGACCAATTGGACGCTCTTTCATACGAGGTTCGCCCGTCAGTACATACTCCCCTTCTCCAAGACAAAGAGCCGCAGCTAATGGTCGCATCGCAGTGCCAGCATTGCCGAGAAATAACTCTACCGGCTCTGAGACAGAAAACGGACGCCCAAGGCCTTCAACGAGACATTCTGTTTTATCTTCGGAAAGTTGGTATTGAACGCCTAGTTTAGTCAGCGCATTCAGCATATGACGAATATCATCACTGTCGAGGAGATTAGTAAGGCGAGTTCTGCCTTTAGCAAGAGCAGCAAGTAAAAGAGCTCGATTAGAAACACTTTTAGAGCCAGGAAGGTTCACTTCCCCTTGAATTTTATTGATAGGTTGTAACGTTAGGCTTTCCATTAAAAGTTGATAATCCTTTGTGCCCTCAACATACGATTTTTTATGAGGGCTAAACAATTCTTCGTGAATTCAGACTACCCAAAAAAACACGACAAAACCAGAGTAAATCGGCGCTAATTTATGAATATCCTCAAGCAGCCTAAAGATACAGAATTAAAGGCATTGCCAGCGATGTAAATCAGAGCGAAAGAAGCAAGGCGAAACAGCAAACTATTTCGACTTTATTTGACGATAAGCCAGCCCGACTGTACATGCCTGATTAGGCTTCGTTAGACTAAAACAACCTAGGGTTAATAAGTGATATCAACCCTGACTCCATCATCAAAATATAAAATACGAACTTCATCCCCTCGACTAAATAACATATTTTTATCAACATCTTGGATGACATTAATTAGCTTATCACCCTTCACTTTGATGAGTAGCTCAACTAACTTATATTCAACCGTGTATTGGTAATTACTTTGGTTTTGAGCAACTGCGGCACCTGCAAGCGCACCCACTGCCGTCGCGACTTCTCTTCCCGTACCGCCACCAAATTGATTACCGACTAAACCACCGATAGTGGCACCAAGTAGTGTCTTCCAACCGTTACTTTTCGATTGAACAACCTCTTGTTGAGTAATATAACGGACAGAGTCAATCTTCCCGTAAACTACTTCATTAACTGGCTTGGCAACATTTCTTTCATAGGCTGCGTTGGCGACAAGTGGTAAAAACAGTATGATCCCAAGCCATACTTTTACGATATTTCTTAACCAGGTCATCATAAACTCCTCTGACTCCAATGTTGGTAACGACTTCTTATGGCTATTTATTTAACTGAACTCGATGAAACGTTCAACTTCCCCTCACCCTATAAAGCACTCAGCGACCCCAATGGTTTGCTGGCTTTTGGTGGTGACTTAAACCCCATGAGAATCCTCAATGGTTACTATCAAGGCATTTTCCCTTGGTATGGTCCTGGTGAACCTATTTTATGGTGGAGCCCTTCTCCGCGCGCTGTGTTTGACCCATTGCAGTTTAAGCCATCTAAAAGTCTCAAAAAGTTTCAGCGTAAACATAACTATAAAGTAACACTCAATTTCGCGACAGAAGAAGTGATTAGACTATGTTCTTCAACACGCCCTGCAGAGGAAACATGGCTCAACGAGGAAATGCAAACTTCCTACATTGAGTTAGCCAAACTTGGTCACTGTCACTCTGTAGAAGTATGGCATGACAACAACCTGATTGGCGGACTATATGGCATTTGCGTGGGCCAACTTTTTTGCGGGGAGTCGATGTTTAGCCTAAAAGATAACGCATCCAAAATTGCATTGTGGTACTTATGCAACCATTTGGCGTCAAAGCAAGGTCAATTAATCGATTGCCAAGTTATGAATTCTCACTTGGCATCACTTGGCGCATTTGAACTTGAGCGTGACGAATTTATGCAAAAACTACTATCTTTAAGAGAAAAGCAAACACTATTTGATGCCTATCAGCCCCAAGTTTTGCAGGATTCAGTATGAGTACGGATATACAACATATTCGAATAGGGTTGACGAATAATCACCCTTGTAGTTATTTGCCTGAACGGCAAGAGCGGGTTGCGGTGGCGCTTGATGAAAGGCTGCATACTGAAGAAAATTACCAGTTGCTCATGGCTAACGGTTTTCGTCGTAGCGGAGATACCATATATAAACCGCATTGCGAGCATTGCACCGCTTGCCAGCCAATTCGAGTCTCGATTCCAGACGTTAGATTATCAAAAAGTCAGAAGAGGCTGCTTAATAAAGCACAGTCTTTACGCTGGGAAATGAAACCTGAAATGGATGAGGAATGGTTTGAGCTTTACAGTCGGTACATCTGCAAACGGCATAGAAACGGCACTATGTACCCACCAAAGCGTGATGAGTTTGCTCGATTTGCTCAAACCAGCTGGCTGACAACGTCGTTTTTACACATTTACGATGAATCAGATCAATTGCTCGCCATTGCAGTGACAGATTTGATGCCACAATGCTCGAGTGCTTTTTATACTTTTTTTGACCCTGACTACGAGTTATCTCTTGGCACGTTAGCAGTGCTTTATCAAATTAAATACTGCCAAGAAAACAAACAACAGTGGCTATATTTGGGATATCAGATTGATGAGTGCCCAGCAATGAGCTACAAAACACGCTTTCAACGCCACCAAAGGCTAGTAAATCAGCGTTGGCGAGGGTAGAATACGCCTCAACTTTACATAATTACTATTTAGCGGCAGAATATAGCCCGCTAATATTGCCTAATTTCTAAAGAGGATTAAATGGCTAAAGAAGACGTAATCGAGATGCAAGGCACTGTCCTTGACACTCTACCAAACACTATGTTCCGTGTTGAACTTGAAAACGGTCACGTTGTGACTGCTCACATCTCTGGCAAGATGCGTAAGAACTACATCCGTATCCTAACGGGTGACAAAGTAACTGTAGAGATGACTCCATACGACCTGTCAAAAGGCCGCATCGTCTTCCGCGCTCGTTAATCTCTGATTTTCGGATGCAATAAAAAACGGAGCAAGCTGCTCCGTTTTTTATTGCACAATTTTTTCCGATTTAGTTCAGATAAAAAAAAGCGTACGATCTTCTCGTACGCTTTTGCGTTTGTTACCGACTAACGATTAATGCATCGCTGTCTCTTTCTCACTTAAGTATTCAAACTCAAGCGTATCGTTGACCAGCGTTACCTTCACTGTACCGCCGTCAACTAAAGATCCAAACAACAGTTCGTTAGCCAAAGGCTTCTTAAGCTGTTCTTGGATAACACGCCCCATTGGGCGAGCCCCCATAGCTTTGTCATAACCTTTATGTGCTAACCAATGGCGAGCGTCTTGCGATACTTCCATTGAAACGCCTCTCGCATCAAGTTGCACTTGCAGTTCAACAATGAACTTATCAACCACTTGATGGATAACGCTTTCATCAAGGCTGTTAAACCAGATGATGTTATCAAGACGGTTACGGAACTCAGGAGTAAACACCTTCTTAATTTCCGCCATTGCATCATGACTGTTGTCTTGTTGAATCAAACCAATTGATTTCTTCTCGGTTTCCGCCACTCCTGCGTTAGTTGTCATAACAAGAATGACATTACGGAAGTCTGCTTTGCGACCATTGTTGTCCGTTAGCGTACCGTTATCCATGACTTGCAACAGCAGGTTAAAGATATCAGGGTGCGCTTTTTCAATCTCATCAAGTAATACGACTGAATGTGGGTGCTTAATAACAGCATCAGTTAGCAAACCACCTTGGTCATAACCGACATAACCAGGAGGCGCACCAATTAAGCGACTTACGGAGTGACGCTCACCATACTCAGACATATCAAAACGAAGTAGCTCGATACCTAGAAGCTTAGATAACTGCACCGTCACCTCTGTTTTACCAACCCCTGTTGGGCCTGCAAACAAGAATGAACCAACAGGTTTGTTGTCTACACCTAAACCTGCACGTGTCAGCTTGATCGCCTCGGATAATGCATCAATCGCATTATCTTGACCGAATACCAACATCTTCATTTTGCTATCTAAGTTTTTCAAAATGTCTTTATCTGAAGAAGAAACCGACTTCTCTGGAATTCGCGCCATTTTGGCAACCATTGATTCGATATCAGCCACTCCGACCGTTTTTTTACGACGGCTTGCAGGAGCAAGACGACTACGAGCACCAGCTTCATCAATGACATCAATGGCCTTATCTGGTAGATGGCGTTCATTAATGTATTTAGCCGACAGTTCTACCGCGGCACGCAGTGCTTTATTGGTATAACGTACTTCATGGTGAGCTTCGTACTTCGGCTTCAAGCCCATCAAGATTTTAGTTGTATCATCCAATGAGGGCTCTACAACGTCTATCTTTTGGAAACGGCGAGACAGCGCACGCTCTTTCTCGAAAATGTTGCTGTATTCTTGGTATGTCGTCGAACCAATACAACGCAACTTACCACTACTTAAAAGAGGCTTAATAAGATTTGCTGCATCGACTTGACCACCAGATGCCGCGCCTGCACCGATGATGGTATGTATTTCATCGATGAACAAAATGGCATCTTCTTCTTTTTCAAGTTGTTTCAAAATCGCCTTGAAGCGCTTTTCAAAATCACCGCGATATTTGGTACCAGCGAGCAAAGAGCCAATATCTAGTGAATAAATCACGCTGTTTTGAATGACCTCAGGGACCTGCCCTTCAACAATTCTCCATGCAAGACCTTCCGCAATGGCTGTTTTACCAACCCCTGCCTCACCCACTAGTAGGGGATTATTCTTGCGGCGTCGACAAAGTACCTGAATAGTGCGCTCTAACTCTTTATCACGTCCAATGAGTGGGTCGATGTTTCCATCTTTAGCGACTTGATTAAGATTCGTCGCAAAGCTTTCTAGGCGTTCTTCAGAATTAGGCTCTTCAACACTTTCTGAGCTAAACGAGTCTGATGATGAATCCTCACCTGCACCTGATGCTTTAGTAATACCGTGGGAGATGAAATTAACAATATCTAATCGGGAGATGTCATTTTTCTTCAGTAGGTAAGCGGCATGCGACTCTTGCTCACTGAAGATAGCAACAAGCACGTTGGCGCCTGTTACTTCATTACGACCAGACGACTGTACATGAAAGACGGCGCGTTGTAGTACACGTTGAAAACTCAAAGTCGGCTGCGTTTCACGCGTCTCATCACTATCTGGGATAAGAGGCGTAGTTTGATCGATGAAAATATCGAGTTCGTTGCGTAAAGCGTCAAGATCCGCCTTACAAGCTAGAAGGGCTTCCTTAGCTGCATCATTTTCCAACAATGCAAGTAGGAGGTGTTCGACAGTCATAAACTCGTGGCGTTTGTCGCGCGCCCGAGCAAATGCACCGTTAAGGCTTGACTCTAGTTCTTTATTTAGCATAAGTACCTCCCGAAAAAACAACTGGGGTTGTTCGAGCAAGTCTTCTTTGTTTACGCTTGCTCCATAGTGCAAAGTAGCGGATGTTCATTTTCCCTTGCGTACATCGTAACTTGCGCTACTTTTGTTTCGGCAATTTCTGCGCTGTATGTGCCGCAGATTGCCTTTCCTTCATAGTGGACCTGAAGCATGATTTGAGTTGCTTTATCAATATCATGTGAGAAAAATCGCTCAAGCACCTCTATGACGAAATCCATAGGTGTATAGTCATCATTATTGAGTACGACATTGTACAGCTTAGGTGGCTGGACTTTCGTACTTTCTCGCTCCAGAAGATCAGAGTCCGGAGTGACCCATTCAAAATTTTTACTCATGGCAATCTAAAGATATCGTATCAAAGGGTTGATGTTTTCGACCTATAAAAACAATCTACCACAAGCGTGCAGCGCGGTGTAGTGAGTTATGGCACCGAATTCGATCTTTGATCGATAAAAGTTGCTACCTAATATAGAGACTAATGCACGTCTTGATACGGCGCAAATAAAAGATGCTTGTCGATAAGTTACACATTTTTTCTTATAAAAGAACTTTCTATTTATTGCTTTCGGACTATTGCAAACCACCCCATCATCTTCTACCTGGATCACACATCCTCATTGAGAATACGGTAATTATCACGAAAACTTCATTTTTTATTCAGTTAGAGGATTCTTCTCCCATAAGCAACACGGACAGTATGGCTTTTTAAGTATGAGCCACTTCATAGGCAAATTGACTAAACTTCTGCGTATATACGAAAAACTGTTTGCAAATTTGTTAATCTCAAAAGTGATTTGTTTTCAATTATGTTTCTGTTTGTTGCTCACTGCTATTGACTGTCGAAATTCATTGACTACAGTGGAAAGTGTCGATGCATAAATCATCATTTTGAAACCTCTCTTCTTTAAGTGGTTTTTTGATGAATGTGACTTATCATTGATTTGACGTTTGTTGGCATTCGCTGACAATGGTAGTACCAAGTTAAAGGTATAACTTGGTTGCAGTAACAACATCAGTAAAAAATGCATGAGGGATGTAAAGCATGGCTACAGGTACAGTAAAGTGGTTTAACAATGCCAAAGGATTTGGGTTTATTTGTTCAGATGAAGAAGAGGGAGATATCTTTGCCCACTACTCAACTATCCAGATGGACGGTTATCGTACACTGAAAGCAGGCCAACAAGTCTCTTACGAGATTGAAAAAGGTCCCAAAGGCTGTCACGCGAGTAGCGTCGTGCCTCTTGAAGGCCAAGCCAAATAATTAGAGCGCTGTCGAAATATAAAAATATTGCTCTCGAAACGCCACGTTGATGTTTTGAAGAGAAAAATAAACCCGCCAAGATAGCGGGTTTCTTACTATTTAGAGCACGTGTTACAAAAGGAACACTTACAACGCACTTACAGGATAGGAAACACGCCGAAAACGACGTGTTTTTTAACACTAACTTACTTGTTAATGATTGCGTTAAAGGTTTCGCTTGGACGCATCAATTTAGAAACCAATGCATCGTCTAGTAAGTAGTAACCTCCTAGCTCACCTTTCACGCCTTGCGCATTATTTAGCTCAGCAACGATCGTTTCTTCCTGCTCTGACAGCGCTTTTGCAATTGGTGCAAATTCAGCAGCAAGATCCGCATCATCCGTTTGCTCTGAAAGCGCTTTCGCCCAGTAAAGTGCAAGATAGAAGTGGCTTCCACGGTTATCTAGCTCACCCACTTTGCGTGACGGAGATTTGTTGGTGTCTAAAAACTCACCGGTCGCTTTATCTAGTGTATCTGCGAGAACCTGAGCCTTAGGATTGTTTGTCGCTACACTTAAATGCTCTAACGAAGCTGCAAGCGCTAGGAACTCGCCCAAAGAATCCCAACGAAGGTGATTCTCTTTTTCTACTTGTTGAACGTGCTTAGGAGCAGAACCACCAGCGCCTGTTTCAAATAGACCACCACCATTCATCAATGGAACAATAGATAGCATCTTAGCAGACGTACCTAACTCTAGAATTGGGAACAAGTCTGTTAGGTAGTCACGAAGAACATTACCTGTAACAGAGATAGTATCTAGGCCCGCTTTCATACGCTCTAGTGAGTACTTACAAGCTTCAACAGGAGATAGGATCTTAATCTCTAGACCGTCAGTATCGTGATCTGGTAGGTAGGCGTTTACTTTCTTGATGAGCTCAGCATCGTGCGCGCGGTTTTCATCTAGCCAGAATACAGCTGGAACACCTGTTGCACGTGCGCGAGTCACTGCTAGTTTAACCCAATCTTGGATTGGTGCGTCTTTAACCTGACACATACGGAAGATATCACCTTCTTCAACCGCTTGCTCTAACAGTACGTTACCTGAAGCATCAACAACGCGAACAGTACCCGCAGCGTCTAGAATGAATGTCTTGTCGTGAGAACCATACTCTTCAGCTTTCTGAGCCATTAGACCAACGTTAGGTACGCTACCCATAGTGGTTGGATCAAATGCGCCGTGCTCTTTACAGAAATCAATAACCGCTTGGTAAATACCTGCGTAGCTACGATCTGGAATCATCGCTTTGGTGTCTTTTTGTTTACCATCTGGTCCCCACATTTGACCCGAAGAGCGAAGCATTGCTGGCATAGAAGCATCTACAATAATGTCACTTGGTACATGTAAGTTTGTGATACCACGATCAGAGTCAACCATCGCAAGTTCTGGTTGAGTTTGGTAAACCGCTTGAATGGCCGCTTCAATTTCTGCTTTTTGCGCTTCAGGTAGAGACTCAATTTTTGAGTAAACATCACCGATGCCATTGTTTACATCAACGCCTAGCTCTTCAAACAGCTTACCGTACTTATCGAAAACGTCTTTGTAGTAAACTTTTACGGCATGGCCGAAAATGACAGGGTCAGAAACTTTCATCATCGTCGCTTTCATATGAAGAGACAGCAGCACGTCTTGTGCTTTCGCTTCAGCAATCTCTTTCTCGAAAAATTCAACCAACGCCTTCTTCTTCATTACTGAAGTATCAATGACTTCTTTATCTAGTAATGGGAATGCAGACTTAAGCTCTTTAACTGTACCATCATTACCGACAAACTCGATTTTGACCTCTGTTGCACCAGAGATAGTTGTAGACTTTTCGCTACCAAAGAAATCATTGTCTGACATGCTCGCAACATGAGACTTAGATTCTGCTGACCATGCACCCATTGAGTGTGGGTTTTTCTTCGCATAGTTCTTAACCGAAGTCGGAGCACGACGGTCTGAGTTACCTTCACGAAGTACTGGGTTAACCGCACTACCTTTGATTTTGTCGTAAGCCGCTTTAATCGCTTTCTCTTCGTACGTGCTCGGCTCTTCTGGGTAGTTTGGTAAATCGTAACCTTTCGCCTGAAGCTCTTTAATCGCCGCTTTAAGCTGAGGAACTGAAGCTGAAATGTTAGGTAGCTTGATGATATTTGCTTCTGGAGTTTGAGCTAGTTCACCAAGCTCAGTCAACGCATCGCCAATGCGCTGTTCTTCTTTTAGATGCTCTGGGAAGTTAGCGATAATTCGACCTGCTAGTGAAATATCACGAGTATCTACATTGATGCCAGACGATGCTGTGAATGATTGAATGATTGGTAGTAATGAATAAGTTGCTAGCGCCGGCGCTTCATCAGTGATGGTGTAGATAATTGTAGGTTTTTCTGTAGGCATGAAATTTCCCTATTTTTTAATCAACTTGTTGGCTGATCAACTCAGCGTCTGAGTTGGTTTAATTGACGCATTGCTGCACGTTAGCAGTACATGTCTCCTCACTAACGCCACATGCGGTTCGCACTCTTTGTTGTAGTTTGAAGCTCTAAGCTCTGAATCCATGAGTGCACTGATATAATTAAACAAATAACACGAATTAGTCTATCATTCTGTGCGCGTTTGTTAGTTTTAGGCGCGCAAATCATATCCGATCATGAGAAAACTTAAAACTTTCAAACACAGTTCATTTACATTTTTGCAGGGTAGTTAACATGTCATCTCGTACAGGTCAGGAAAAAGGTCGCAGTCGTAACCAGTCTAAAACGGGCCATTTTAAACACTCAGGAGCTCGCAATGGTTCGAAGACTCGTACTCAGCAAGACCGCCGCCCTAATCGCCCAACAAAAAGCCAAAAGCCAAAAGTGGCCCCTAAAGAACGTAAAGTCATTATTTTCAATAAGCCTTACGATACGCTCAGTCAATTTACCGATGGCGATGGTCGCAAAACGTTAGCGGACTATATCCCAATCAAAAATGTCTATGCGGCTGGCCGATTGGACCGAGACAGCGAAGGTTTGATGGTACTCACTAACGATGGCATCTTGCAGGCGAAGTTAACGCAGCCAAAGTCAAAATCGCCGAAGACTTATTGGGTTCAAGTCGATGGCGCTCCTCAGGAGCAAGATCTTGAAAAATTGAGGAAGGGAGTAGAGCTAAAAGATGGTATGACTCTACCAGCCGAAGTTGAAGTTATTCCAGAACCACAAGTCTGGGACAGAACGCCTCCGGTTCGTTTTCGCGCAAATATCCCTACCACTTGGTTAGCCATTACCAT
Source organism: Vibrio sp. Vb1166 (assembly GCF_033338695.1). Lineage (NCBI taxonomy): Bacteria > Pseudomonadati > Pseudomonadota > Gammaproteobacteria > Vibrionales > Vibrionaceae > Vibrio > Vibrio sp. Vb1166. The sequence goes on from NZ_JAWOTE010000002.1 coordinate 412,948, forward strand.
TATCGAAGGAAGAAATCGTCAGGTGCGTCGCATGACTGCGCACATTGGCTTCCCTACTTTGCGCCTCATTCGTCATTCGATGGGTGATATCGTCCTTAACGACCTAATGCCTGGTGAATGGAGAGAAATCTCTCTCTAATAAGCAGAAAAGATAAAAGCAGGCTTAAAGCCTGCTTTTTAGATTCGTACTTTTTCAGTTAAGCCCTATCTAATGAACTAAGGGATTACTGCTCAGCAAGCCAGTTTTTAAATGCCTCTTTTTCCGCCGGAGACGCTTTCTGGTACATAGTCTTTAATACATCAACCATTGGGCTGTCGTTCGATGCGGCTGTTGAACGGGTATCACTAGTCTCAACTCGAGGCTCGATATCACTTACTGATTGTTGATGCTGATTCACAGTTACATAACTAACGGCAACACTCGCGATACCGCCAGCAATATTGTAGTTACGAGATTCTTGAGGGTAATTACGACCAATTTGAACACCATCTGACTCTAATACATCTTCGACCAAAGCAATAGGTTGGCCTTTGGTATCCAGTAATTGCCAATCTAGAGGCGAGATGTTGTTTTGCGCTTGGCGAAGAGTTTTAAACTCTGGCAGTTCAAACGTTAGCTTTTCGTTTTCAGCATCAAATTTAGCAACGATTACATCACTGTAAACCGTCTTAAGGTTTTCGTTAATTTCGAATGTAGGTTGATATTTGAAGACAATTTGATTCGTTCCGTCAGGTAGTTCGATTGTCTTCTCACTAGAAAAAAGACCACCTTCTAGCTCTGGCTTCTCCATGTTGACGGCCAATAACTTCACGTCTTCTGGAACCACTAAAGTCGCTGCAGCGTAGAGGTTTGTACTGGCAAAAATAGACAGTGCCATTGCCACTTTTAATGATAACTGCATAGAATTTTTCATCCTTATCTTCATAGTAAAAGACCCAGCATATAGCTGGGTCTTACAATATCAAACTGGGTATTGATTACCAGTAGAAACGAGCACCAACACCGAAGTTAGTTGCGTCGTCTGTGTCTTTGTTGTCGAAGTCAGTACCTTCGAAAGTGTAACCCGCTTCTGCGAATACACGTGCCCATTTAGAGAACTTGTATTCAACACCAGCGTAGAACCAAGAAGAGTCTGCGTCTACTTTACCTGCTTCGTCAGTAGACTGAGCTAGGTACTCGTAACCAGAGTATAGAGTTGTTTTAGGAGCAACAGCGAACATACCAGCTACAACGATGTAGTGTGAATCAACTGTTGATTTACCTAGCTTATCTTCGTTTTCGTTGTAGTAGTACGTAGCACCTAGAGTGTGCTCGTTTAGTGCGTACTCAGCAGTTACTTCAAAAGATAGGTTTTCGTTATCAGTACGCTCTGTGTGAGAAACTGTTTGCTCTACACCATTAAGAACTAGTTTTTTCTCTTTAGTTACGTTGATGTCGTTGTTCGCAGTAAGTACACCAGCGTGTAGAGATAGGTCGTTGAAAGATTTACCAACGAATACTTCTAGTACTTCTTCGTTAGAATCTTTTTCGCCTAGCGCGTAACCAGCTTTTAGCCAGAATGCGTCATTTTCGTAAGCGTATTTGATTTGAGAATCGTTGTTCCAAGCGTGACCGTATGCAGTTTCCGCTGCGTTACCACCGAAGAAGTAAGAGTAATCTGCGAAGTATACGTCATCAGCCCAAGTACCTTCTTTACCGAAGCGAAGAGTACCCATATCACCCATATCAAAGCCGATGATGTGGCGACGTACGTATACAGAGTCATCTGTACGCTCGCTTGAATCAGCACCTGCGTCGTAGTTGTCACCTAGAGCAACACCGATTTCAACTTCACCCAGAACTTTTAGGCTTTCGTCAACAACGTAAACCGCGTTCACACCAGTACGAGAAGAGCTAGTGTTTAGCTCTGCTGTGTGATCAGTTTTTTCTGTGAATAGAAGAGTTGGACGTAGCTGACCGTAGAAATCTACAGAACCTTCTTCAGATTTGAATACTTCAGCTGCGTTCACTGAAGTTGCAGACGCAACTACAGCTAGTGCTAATAGAGTTTTTTTCATAATTAATCCACTGCCTTTTCTTAGTTCGGGATATCCTTGTCCGGTTCCCTTTTTTTATATGTTTGAGGTAGAGCGTTAACAAAACGTTATACAGCACCTCCTCAAAATCTGGAGCTAAGAGTGCAAAAGATTATTCTGGCTGTCAAATTTTCTAAATACCAATGTAAAAAAAACAAAATACCATTACAAAACAACAACTTGATAAGTTTACCTTTATTTATTCGACGAACATCTAACCAATCCCCGTTATTATTTGTAATTTACAAAATTATTAGCAAATGGTTTTTTAATCCAATAAGTAAATTTTAAAAAAACAAAAAAAGAATAAAAACCTACAAATCAGGCCAAGTTGGAGTTTTATATTTTTCATATAATGAAATTAATTTCATTAAGATTAGGTTCAATATTTTTTTGTGAAGGAGATCTACATTCCTTATAAAAGCATTCCGTTTTGTGAACTACTGTACAACTAGTGATGTGTGCTACTATTCGCCTCCAACGCATTTGAGGCCCGTATGCTGACCAGTAACATTCAAAAATCGATTCGTAATAGCTATCAAAACCTTCAAGATCAACTTGATAACTTTGTGCCTAGAAGAGCACAAAACTACCTTGTTGCAGAGATTGCAAAAACGCTTTGCGGTCAGTATCACAAATCTAACCGAATACTCGTTGCAGAAGCAGGGACTGGAATTGGTAAATCGCTCTCTTATCTAATGGCGACCATTCCCGTGGCTGTACATAACAATAGGAAAGTGGTTATCTCAACGGCGACCGTCGCTCTGCAAGAGCAGCTCATAAATAAAGACCTCCCTCTTTTTCGTCGGATTACCGACCGAGAGTTTTCTTTTATTTTGGCAAAAGGCCGTCAACGCTATTGTTGTGCAGAAAAGCTCGCCACTGCTAGCGGTGCTGATGGTGGCCAGTTAGCCATGTTTGAAACCAAACCTAAGCAAAAAGATATAGAGCTGTTAGAAACAATGCATCGCTCTCTTGCGCAAGGTAAATGGGACGGTGACCGTGATTCTTGGCCTAACCCCATCGACGATAAGCTTTGGCAACTGATTGTCAGTGATAAACACAGTTGCAATAACAGTTTACCAGGCCACCGCGGCTGCCCATTCCAAAAAGCGCGCTCAGAGTTGGATAAAAACGATGTCATCATTGCTAACCACTCTCTCGTCATGGCAGACGCAGATTTAGGTGGCGGCGTGATTTTACCTGAGCCAGAAAATACGATATACGTCTTCGACGAGGCACATCACTTACCTCACGTCGCTCGTGACCATGCTTCAGCATCTGCGAGTTTAAAAGGTGCGGCAGCATGGCTTGAGAAGTTAAATCAGTCGATTAGTAAGTTTTCATCACTCGCAGACGAGAAACGCGTAGCTCGATTTCGCAACGACCTTCAAGACGCGGTTCAGAACTTGATACCGGCACTGACTCAATTGCCCAAACAGTTCGACCCAGCTCAATTTGAAGAGGGTATCTACCGCTTCGAACACGGTGAACTACCTGAGTGGCTAGAGAACCAATCCAAAGAACTAAAACAGTTCAGTAAAAAAGCAAATCAGAGCGTGGCAAAAATTGCCGACCTTATTGCGGAAAGAGTAAAAGACGGGGAGCTTGCGACAAGGTTGGCTGAACCAGCGCTTGCAGAGCTCGGTTTCTACATTCAAAGGTTAGAAAACCTAGCGCAAGTATGGCATTTAATGGCTGAACCAACTCGTGAAAAAGGTGCGCCTTTAGCTCGCTGGTTAGAAACCCACCCCGATCGCGAGGGTGATTTCATTGTGAGTGTTTCGCCACTTGAAATTGGATGGCAACTCGACCAACAGATTTGGAGCAGATGTATTGGCGCCATTTTGGTTTCCGCAACGATGCGTGCATTAAACTCTTTCCATTACTTTTGCCATCAGGTTGGTATTGATGGAAAACCAGAATCAGGCACTCAGTTTTTAGCGCTTGCGTCACCATTCGATTACCAAAACCAGGCAGAATTGCTCATCCCTGCGATGAAATATGAACCACCAGCGCCTCAATTTACTGAATATCTTATCGAGATATTGCCTAAGTACTTGGAAGACAAGAAAGCCAACTTAGTATTATTCTCATCCTATTGGCAGATGAACCAAGTCGCGAAGGCACTCTCTTCGGAGTTCATAAAAAAAGGCTGGGCGTTGCAAGTTCAAGGTGAAAGCTCACGTCAAGAAATTCTAAAAAAACATAAAAAGTTAATAGAATCAAATAAAACCAGCGTCTTATTTGGTACTGGCAGTTTCTCTGAGGGGCTAGACTTACCTGGCGAATTACTTGAAAACTTGGTGATTACAAAAATTCCATTTGGCGTTCCAACCTCCCCTGTTGAGCAGGCTCATTCCGAATACATTGAGAAAAAAGGAGGAAACCCGTTTATGCAAATAACTGTACCAGACGCAAGCAAAAAGCTGATCCAGAGCGTAGGTCGCTTACTGCGTAAAGAGAGAGATTCTGGTAGAGTAACGATTCTTGATCGACGCCTAGTCACTAAGCGATACGGACAAGCCTTAATCGACTCACTACCTCCATTTAAACGTAAAATAGAATATTAGAAGAATCACCATTTATGGAAATGATTGAGCCAACCATGCTGTTGGTGTTGGCGCTTGTCGCTTTTGTCGCAGGATTTATTGATGCAGTTGCCGGTGGTGGTGGCATGCTTACCGTACCTGCTCTACTTTCGCTAGGCTTGCCGCCTCATATTGCACTAGGCACCAATAAACTTGCCGCTACCTTTGCTTCTTCTACTGCGGCATTTACGTACTACAAAAAACGTCTATTCAAGCCTCAATGCTGGCGGCGTGCATTCGTGGCGACACTCTTCGGAGCGACATTAGGTACGCTATTTGTAGATGCGATTAGTACGGATTGGCTGGAAAAAGGATTGCCGCTTGTTATTTTGGCGGCAGCGTTGTATACCGTTTTTCATAAAACGCCCCACTCTGCTCATCAAAGTCCAATACCCGAGCCTTGCCCAAAACTTCATAAAAAACAGTACATGCAAGGCTTATCCATAGGATTCTACGACGGACTCGCAGGGCCTGGAACTGGGGCTTTTTGGACAGTAAGTTCAATGGCGCTGTACCGACTGAATATCTTGCTCGCCTCTGGCTTAGCAAAAGCAATGAACTTTACCAGTAACTTTACCTCTTTGATCACTTTTGCATTCCTCGGACACATCAACTGGGTGCTAGGCTTAACAATGGGAGTATGTTTAATGGCTGGTGCTTTTGTTGGCGCGCACTCCGCTATTAGATTTGGTTCTAAATTCATTCGTCCTGTATTTGTTACTGTCGTCAGCATACTAGCCATTAAATTGGCTTATGACGCATGGTTTGTAGGCTTGTCATGAACATTTCTCAACTCCAGGAAAATCTAGAACAAATGGCGAAGCAAGCCGCTGTTCTTGACCGTCAAAGAGGCGAACATCATGTTCCGCTTTTTGATGAGCGTTTATTTGGTTGCCGCTCTCGCTTACTTACTCCTTGCGTAAAAGAAGCAAAAGCCACGCTGGATGCGATTGTGCGTGAGCAAAATGAAGGTAAGCTCACCGCTTTGCGTGCTGAGTACCTCACTGAACGGTTAGTGGCGCAAATCGGTGCAATTCAACGCGAGATTTCTACCACTAAAATTCGTAAGAATGAAATCAAACATAGCAGCTATTTCCGCAAGCCTATCAACGTGCTTTATCAGGAACTCGCTCAACACCAAGAGTGGGCAAGACGCTTGCGCGAGATGGTGTTAGAAAAAGAACGTGCTGTCGAAAGCGCTCCGAGTTTTATGCGTGCCGACGCTCAAAAAGTATTACTAGCAACCGAGCAACGTTTAGCGCGTTGTGAAGCAGCACTTCTTAAGCTAGAGAACCAAATTACACATAGGGAAAAACATCAATAATGGCTGATCAACCAACCTCGCCTTTAGATGACGCACCTGAAGAGATCAAACTGGCTGTCGATTTAATCTATTTGCTTGAGAGCAATGAGATAGATCCAGAAGTTGCGCTTAACGCTTTAAAGATCGTGCAAAACGACTTAGAAAACAAATTAAAAGCAAAGTAGCTCAGAGCGTTTCAATCCTTTCACCGAGACTCATTTTCAGTGCTCTTACACAATGATACTATTCATAAAAAAGTACGCCCCCAAAAGGATAAATAATGAAAGTAATCAGCTTTAACATCAATGGACTACGTGCGCGACTGCACCAACTCCAAGCGCTAATCGACAAACACCAACCTGATGTGATTGGTCTTCAGGAAATTAAAGTTCACGATGAAGCATTCCCGATTGAAGCTGTCGAAACCATGGGCTACAAAGTGTATTTCCATGGTCAAAAAGCACATTACGGCGTAGCAATGCTTTGTAAGCAAGAGCCTCTACACGTACAAAAAGGGTTCCCGACGGATAACGAGGAACATCAAAAGCGCATGATCATGGCAACGTTTTTAAATGAAAACGGCGAAAAGGTCACTGTGCTAAACGGCTATTTCCCTCAAGGGGATAACATCAGCCACGAAACCAAATTCCCATACAAGCGCCAATTCTATAAAGATCTGATGACCTACCTAAACGATCATCACAATAACGACGAGCAATTGATTGTTATGGGTGACATCAACATCAGCCCTATTGATGCAGATATCGGTATCGGCGAACCAAACCGTAAACGTTGGCTAAAAACAGGTAAATGTTCATTCCAACCTGAAGAGCGCGAATGGTTGAAAACCTTACTAGACTGGGGCTTTGTGGACACCTTCCGTAAGCTATACCCAGAGGTGAACGATCAATTTTCGTGGTTTGACTACCGTTCTCGCGGTTTTGATGATAACCGTGGCCTACGAATTGATGTCATTTTGGCAACCCCTTCTCTAGCGGAAAAGTGTATTGAATCTGGTATCGACTATGAGCTTCGTGGTATCGAGAAGCCTTCAGATCACGCACCAATCTGGTCAACATTTAAGTAATATATTGCAAAGCTATAAGCGAGACTCAACGCTAAGCTTAGTCCAATAAAAAGGGAGACTCTGTCTCCCTTTTCATACAAATTACCAGTTAATCACTGATTCAGCGGCCAAACCGTTTGACCATCAATAGTTATCGGTGTTTGAGCAAATTCGTTCAGACAGTAGCCTGTATTACTACTTGCAAAGTAAGTGAGCGGCATCGGCGGTAGATTCAGCGCCACAACCTGCTGTTTCGCTTTTTCTGTGAACGAGAACCCCCACATATCGAGATAGTTAGTCATATCTCGCTGAGAGATGTAGCTCAGAGCAATAAGCAACCAGTCGTTGTTCGAGATGCTATTTGCTTCTTCCCGAGAGTAGTTGGCAAAACCAATGCTCAATCGTCTCTCATCCCAAAGCGCGTCGTCCGATTTTAAGCGGTTAAACTCACGTTCAATCAGGTGCAAGCGCGCCAATAAATGCCAACCATTTTTAAGCACACCTTCATGCTGCGCCGCCATCATCATTTGAATGTAAACACGAGCGCCCCAACTCCAACTGGTTTGATTTTGCGCAGCCATGTATGCGTTTGGATCCGCTTGAGTTCGGCTAGCTTGCAATAATTCAAACTGGCCTTTGAAATCCAAGCTTTGGCAAGTTGAAACTTTTCCCGTATTCTGGAAGAAACGAGACTTACTGTAATACGAGTAGTAATTGGTCGTTGAATGCCCTTCCCAGCCTGAAAATCGGAATCGACCTTTTTCTAAACCATGACCAAGCTCATGTAAATCACCGTGACCGAGTGGGCTGAATGACCAGTAAGCATCGTAAGGGTTACCCGAACAACCATAACCACACGTCGCTTGGTCAGCGTTCATGTGCTTCACTGTATCAATATTGGCGATTTCCCAACCTTGGTTTTGGGCGTATTGAATAATTTCAGGCACTTCATCTATGCCCGGCCCTTGGAAACCTGCCAGCACATGCGGGTAGTTGTGAACATATTCTTCTGTTGCAAGCGCCATTTCCGAAGGGGTAGACCACATTTCATCGTTGACCGACTCCAACATTTTGTCGCGCTTTGAGTGTACTTCAAACCCAGGAGTGATCAGCTCAGCCCAATCGAATAAATTGGCTTCTAACTGTTGAATAAAAGCGTCGTTGTCCTTCTCACTTCTCCAAACTGGATGCTGTGCCACATGATTAAATTTCAGTTCAACCGGAATATCATTTTTGTCAAAGTGAACCTGTACTGGGCCGCCATAAGGAGAAGTCAGCGTGATGGTTTCACCCGCTTTGACTTCGTAAGCAAATGAAGTCAGCAGTTTTGGTCGCGTGTATCCATCTTCGCTGAACTCATGAGTTGCACCACTTCTTAAAGTGTTGATGACAATCTTAGTCGCCACATCATTGCTGTCATTACGTTTAACCGTAAAAGTTTCCCCAGGAAGCGCATACACACCAGCCGAACGGAAGTTACGCTTTGATTCCATATTAATCGTTGCACTGATTCTCTTTATTTCAGGGCTAAACTCACTACGGCTGAAGTTCCCCATATTTGGTTGTTTTGGGTTCACGCTTCGGCTGTTGTATTGCACGTAATCGGCAAAGTACGACTTTAGGAATTCGGTCGTTTGGGTTGACTGTTTGTCCATCGGGAAGACAACCGTTTGACGATAATGATCAGCCAGCAATACCATGAGTTTTTCGTATTGGTAGCCGTTTTGATTAAACAAATCTACTTTTTGTTCATCAAGCTTTTGCAACCAATGGCGAATGCTGTTTGCCCCTGCATAAAATTGACTGTCCATATTCGCAGTGTCAGGGCAGGATTTGTCATCACACTTTGACAAGTCAACGTTGAAATTTTGAGATTCAAAACGAGACAACAGCGCTTGTTGTGTGATGACAGAGTCCGGCACAACGTTCATCAACGATGAAGGTTCCCAGTCGACCAAGCCTAACTTACGCCAATAGTTATCTCCCACATAATCAACATGGAATTTTTCCAAAATGTCTTGGCCAAGATCAGTTAGTCCTCCATCCCAATGCAGGTATAGAACAGGAATTTGGGCTTGCTCAGCGTATTCCAAAGCTTCGAGTACTGGTTTGTTGGTATCTCCAGATTGCAGATGCTGTGACAAGATCAATAAGTTTGGAGTATTGGTTTGCAAGCAGCTAAGTAGCTTCGAACCATCGCATAGGTTGGCCTCGTTAAACGCCAGCTCTTGTGAAACAGTGTCTTTCAGCCAATTGCGAGTCGCTTGCTCATCCGGAAAGTAATAAGACTGATCCATTTGCGCGATGACGACGTTTGAAGTAACTCCGCCCGACAACCAAGTGACCAGGTTACTTAACCATTGCGTCATCGCAGAGTTGGAAGAGTCGGGAAAACGTTGTGCCGTTCTAAATGGGTTACTCCCTAATAGTGCGTAACGTTGACCATTAGACTTTTCCCCGGCAACGCCAATTGACAGAGCTTGATCTTTGTAACCGCTTGCCATGGCCTTATTGGTCATCAAGATGGTGTCGTTGAAGCCATACTGAGGTGCCAAGATCGCGGCATCATGGGTTGGATCCCAATAAAGACCTGAAAGGTTTTTCGCAATTGCAGATTTGATCGTATTCGACTGCATCTTGTGAGCTTCTACAACCTGACGACTTTTACGAATGAATTCGCTCGGGTCAGAAACGAGCAGTGCATTACCAGTTTCAAGAGCTTGTTGAACTGGAGCTGGCGTTGGTTTTACTTGAGCATTAGGTTGTGATTCTCCCTCTCCCCCACTACATCCTGTGGCTAAGGCGGCAATGCCCAACGATAGAATTGTTTTTTTCATTTTTACTTACTAAACAATGAGTTTACCGAATGTTAATGTAAGTTGATGAATAATAAGAAAGAGTCTTTTACATCGACTGAAAAAATAGGAATGAAGATAACAAAATTATCAAAAGCAATAGCATCCACTCCGATGCTATTGCCTCTATTGATAATTAGCTTAAAGGACGCAGATAAGCTAAGAAACGCTTCTCTGCCACTTTGAAACACCACAAGATCATAAACGTCAGTGCCATGTAGAACAGCCCCGCCGTCAGGAAAGACTCAAATGGTGCATAGTAGCGCGAGTTAACTAGACGCGCAGCACCAGTTAAATCCATGATGGTAACGATGCCCGCGACTGCACTTCCGTGCAGCATAAATATGACCTCGTTTGAATAAGCTGGTAATGCTCGACGCAATGCACTCGGCAAGATAATACGTCTGTATGTCATAAACTTACTCATGCCATACGCTTTCGCAGCTTCCACCTCACCTTTCGGCAAACCATTAATCGCACCACGAATAATTTCTGCGGTGTAAGCCGATGTATTCAGAATAAAAGCGACCAAAGCACAGAACCAAGCGTTCTCCCATAAGGTATCTTTCACAGGGAAAAACTGATCCATGCCGTAGTAAATCAAATACAGCTGAACCAATAGCGGCGTTCCACGGAAAAAGTAAATGAATCCCCAAGAAGGTAAGCTTAGAGCGTAATTGTTACTATTGCGTGCCACGGCTAATGGGATAGAGACACACAAGCCAATAACCAACGCTAATCCCACTAACCAAACTGTTGTCCAAAGTCCCTGAAGATAAGTTGGAAAGCTTTCAATAATCAAAGAAAAGTCCATAACTTACCTCGCATGAATACTGAACTTACGCTCAACAAGCTTGAGTAGCCCGGTCGAAACGCTGGTAAAAAATAGAAAGATGAGCGCGACAGCCATGTAAAAGGTGAACGGCATTTTCGTTGTACCTGCTGCCAATGAGCTCATTCTCACCATGTCATCCAGACCAATAATGGAAACTAACGCTGTGGTCTTAAGTAACACTAACCAGTTATTACCAAATCCAGGTAATGCATGACGAATCATCTGAGGAAGTAAGATTCTTCTAAACGATAAAGCAGAACTCATCCCATAAGCTTTCGCCGCTTCTAATTCACCCTTGTCCACCGCCATGATCGCTCCACGAAAAGTCTCCGCCATGTAGGCGCCAAAGATAAAACCAATCGTGAGTACACCAGCTATAAATGGGCTGACATCAATATAATCAGGTAAGTAAGACGTCCATTCATGGTTTGGATCACTCGAGGCAAACCACTCGTTGAGCGTTTCGTTGATGGAGTAAAGGCTGTTATTTAAAAGTATTTGTCCACCAAAGAAAATTAGCATCATCAGAACCAAATCTGGAATGCCGCGAATGACGGTGGTGTAAAGAGTGGCAATCGCCCTTGCCCATTTGTAAGGTGCTAACTTAGCTAATGCGCCAAGCATGCCTAAGACCATGGCGAGAATGAGTGAAAGCACTGCAACTTCTATTGTTACTAAAGCTCCTTTCAAAATCGAAGCTTCGTATCCTTGTAAATCTAGCATAGGTGAGTTCCTAATCCCTAAACTCAAAAAATCGACCGTTGACTACTTCTAGGAACAAGCCAACGGTCGCTTAATTACGGTTTATTCACCGTACACATCGTAGTTAAAGTATTTACCAGCAATTTCTTGGTAAACACCTTTCTCACGTAGTGAAATAATTGCTGCGTCGAGTTTCTTCGTTAGATCTTTGTCTTGTTTACGAACAGCGATACCCATACCTTCGCCAAACCATTTTGGATCGGTTAACGATGGTCCAACAAACTCATAAGCTTCGCCACCTGCTTTGTTGATCACACCCTCTTCTAGAGCAGAAGCATCACCTAAAACAGCAGCAATTCGACCATTTTCTAGATCAAGATACGCTTCATCAAAAGAGCCATAACGCACAATTTCAACATCATCGCCGTAGTTGTCAGTTAAGTACTTGTCATGTGTCGTCGCACGTTGCACGCCAATTTTGACATCTTTAAGATTATCAAAATCTAGACCAGCACCTTTCTTAGCGATAAATTTATTTGGAATTTGTGCGTACTTGCCAGTGAAATCGACTTTTTTCTTGCGCTCTTCAGTGATAGACATTGCTGCGATGATGGCATCGTACTTACGTGCAAGCAGAGAAGGAATAATACCATCCCAATCTTGAGCGACGATTTTGCACTTCACTTGCATCTCTTCACAGAGTGCATTTGCCATGTCTACGTCAAAGCCTTTTATTGAGCCATCAGTTTCTGTCCAGCTAAACGGAGGGTAAGCACCTTCGATACCAAAGCGAACTGTTTTCCATTCTTTCGCTTGGGCAACACCTGATACTGCCGTTGCAGCAATCGTTGCTGCTAATAACCACTTTTTCATTTCCATACTCCTGTGATTGCTATTTTATTTCGTTTTGTTTGTTGTGTTGGCTTAGGAGGCAATAGTCTGCCGCCTAACAAATATTAGTAAATGGATGAGATAAACTGCTGTAATCGTTCTGAATCCGGGTTTGTAAATAGCTTAGCTGGATTTCCCTGTTCTTCCACTAAGCCTTGATGTAAAAACATCACATGGTTTGATACGTCACGCGCAAACGCCATTTCGTGCGTGACCACCAGCATAGTTCGCCCTTCATCTGCCAAATCTCTCATTACCCCCAGAACTTCTCCTACAAGTTCTGGGTCAAGCGCAGAAGTTGGCTCGTCAAACAACATCACCTCTGGGTCAACTGCTAGCGCACGGGCAATAGCTGCACGTTGCTGCTGGCCGCCAGATAAGTGCCCAGGGTAATAATCTTTACGCTCATACAAGCCTACTTTCTTAAGCAAGACTTCTGCATTTTCAATCGCTTGAGCTTTTGGCACGCCTAAGACATGAACAGGCGCCTCAATCACGTTTTCTAGTACGGTTAGGTGAGACCAGAGGTTGAAACCTTGGAAAACCATTGCCAGGCGTGAGCGAATACGTTGGACTTGCTTTTCATTAGCAGGAACAGATTCACCTGCTCTGTTGTTCTTCATTTGGATTAATTCACCATTTACCCAAATTTCGCCCGCGGTAGGCGTTTCTAGCAAGTTGATACATCTGAGAAAGGTACTCTTACCTGAGCCGGAAGAGCCAATGATGGAGATAACATCTCCTTTGTGCGCGGCAAGTGAAATGCCTTTTAAAACTTCATTTTGTCCAAATGTTTTGTGCAGGTCTTTTATATCTAGCGCTGGTACATCATTCATGCGCCCTACTCCCTGTGTTTTTGTCACTGCCATTAAGGGACTCCGCCCTCTCTAATTCGGAACAAATTAGCACCGCCCTTTGAAACTTGCAACAAATTATTAACCTAAATAATTCGAATAGAAAGATACTATAGACAAATTAATATGCAATATATAGCAACATATTCTTCAAAAGTTGAATATTAAATATAAAAAAGCCCCTTTCAAAGGGGCTTAGTAAATTTACAAAAGTGTTAATTGAAACCTATTCGAGGTCGCAATGAATTAATTAAAACGACTGACTACCAACGAGTTTGAAGTACGTAATGTCACCTCATTTTCTAAGCCTTCTTTTTCAGAAGTAATGATGCCATCTAGGTCTTCATCTAGTTCAGGCTCTGACGCTTCACCATTGGAGAAGAAGCTCATGAAAACTTTAGAATCAATATTACTATCTTCATTCACTACCAAAGCAGTGCGATTAAAATCGTCCGAAGCTGAAACTTTCAAACCGTTAACGGCCGATGTTGGGAAGTTGTAGTAATGCAATTCTGGAACAACAACAGAATCACTATCACTTGTTGTGAAAATGCGATGTGTGACCCTGTAGTCGCCTGAAGTTGCAAAGTAAGCGACACGAGTAAAGCCTTCAGTAGACGATGTTAAGCCCATGTCCAGATCAATCACGGACTCTGCACTTCCTTGCGTTGATACACTTGGTTTTGTGTTCGGCAGGTTATCAATATTTAAGTAAGCACTCGGATCAACGTCAATATCCCATCCGTCAGAGATCGTTTCGTTAAGTAGAGACTCCCAACCATTAACTTGATTCTCTGAGAACGCCATGTATACCCAAGTTTCTTTATTCGTTGCACTAGGGCGATTATATTCAACGGCCGTTTTATCCAGCTTCAACGCGTCATATGCAAAGCCGTTAGTAACAAAGCCAATGTTGAGCGAGTCGTAAGTATAGTCAGAAGACGAATAAATGTTTGACGTATTATCCGCTCTAACTAAGGCTATCTCACCAGTTCCCCACGAACCAATACCATACTGGTAAAGCGCTTTGTCGCTTGAACCTGATTCATACTGAAACAATGCCGTTGGTTCACCTTTAAGCCCCATCAGTTCATCAGTAGGCAACATATCAGGGTTCGGAGACGTGAAAATATCGGTTTGCGAGACAAAGTTGTAATCTCCGCCACCTGATTCAGCGTTTCGGTAATCTAAGTTAGTAAACTTATTGCTTGCTAAGTTACCGCCAGTAAAGCATTTGTTCAAAGAGTCTCGGTTTAGTGCAAAAGTAGCATTACGTAGTTTCTTATCTTGCAAGAACTCTTTTGAAAACGTGTTTACGCGAGCTTCTTTGCCGTTAAATTCTATTGCTTGAAACGTTACAAAGCCGCCGTCAGGGATATCTTCAAGATAAAACTTAAAGTTATCAGTGGTAGGTTTGATAATGTCTCCGGATCTTTTGCCATCGGCATCAGAGTAGTAACCGATAACATAGTTGGTCACTTGCTCTTTTGACGCTGCACTATAGGTTAAAACCGTTTTATCGCCGTTCAGCTCAGTTTTGTGGTCATATACAGTACAACCTTTCGTAGTTGCTTCACTTTCAGTCATTGTTGCTGGTATAGCAAAATCAAAAGTAAAGGCAGTTTTCGGCGCTGCACCACCGCCACCGCCGCCACCGCCGCCGCAACCGACCATTAACCCTGAGATGATTGCCACTAGTGGCAGTACTTTAAGCTGTTTCATGTCTTTTTCCTAAACTGAGCGGCAATGATTAGCCAAAAAATTGTCTTTGCTCTGTCCAAAGCAAGAATAAAGCCAGCTTTATATAATCACCGTGAATATTGACATTTAATCTGCATCTCGTGCAAAAGGACAAAAAGTTCTAATTTTATGCAACTTGTGTAATGAAATTACACAAGATCTCCGCATCTCATTCGCATGCCAGAAACTTTCTGTAGTTTTATTTCACAACCATTCTTAAAGTGATCTAAATCAATCACCCTAAATGGCTATCTTGCTAGACTCCTGCCAAAAGATGAGGCTTTTTTTTGCGCCTCAACACAATAAGTTATTAGCTATGCTTAGGCACAGTGTCGACGTGTAACAAATCTAACAATAGCTAGCATAAGCGTGCCGCAGGATGCGGATTAACACAATTGAATGAAGAATTCATAACTTTTAAATATATGAGGAATCTATGTCAGACGCAGTTAACAAAACGCACTCTGATTCAGATATCGAGACCAAGAGCTACCGTGAGCTTCATCGTCCAGCATCTGAGTTCGCAAGCCGTTCAGACTACCTAGACCACGAACTACAAATTATGAAGCCACGTCGTTTTGGCTTGAACTTGCCAGGTCGTGACTTCCGCTTTGAGCTTGAAGACCTTGTTCCAGCGCTTGCTGGTACTATCGGTATTATCGCAATGTACTCTGCGGTAATGATGTCTTGGGCTGAAGGTCTTACTGCAGCATGGGACCACGTAAACTTAGGCAAGGACTTTGCTATCGAAGTTGCGCGTGTAGAAATGCTCATCCCTGCACTTCTTTTCTGTGTACTTGCCTCTGGTTTTATTAACCCTAAAGCCAACCTAGCAGGAAACCACGGCCCAATGATCCCTCTTATTGGTACCATCGCTCTTGCTGGTGCTCATCCTCTTGCATTAGCAATTCTCATTGGTGTGTTTGGTTTGATTTTGAGCCTCTTAAAAGGTGGGTCAAAACTGGTTAACCTCACCTCTGAAGGTACGGCTGGTGGCCTTCTTATTTTCCTAGGTTTAACCGGAACCATGAGCCAAATTAACTCTATTCAAGCTTGGGCTGTTGGTTTGCAATCCGATACGGTTGCCGCTGGTAGCATGGGTTACATCGGTCTAATTGTTCTTGCGGTTACCATTGGCTTATACGCGTTCCTTGCTAAAGTGAACAAACGCTGGCTAGCGATCCCTGTTTGTGCCTTCACTGGGCTTGCAATCGCACTTGCTCTTGGCGCAGGCTTCGATATTAAATTCGTAACCGAGACAGGCCTTCCAAACCTAAATCCAATCTACTGGTGGGGTTCAACAGAAGAAGGTTGGATGCTTGGTCTTCCTAATATGGAACACTTCATCGCTTCACTACCATTCGCCATTCTTGCGGTAGCAATGTGGTCACCTGACTTCTTGGGTCACCGTATCTTCCAAGAGATGAACTACCCACGTAAGAGTGAGAAAGTGCTGATGGACGTTGATGACACAATGACAATGTGTTCCGTTCGCCAAATGGTCGGTACTGCAGTGGGTGGCGGTAACATCACATCATCTTGGGGGACTTACATGATCCCTGCTGCAATCGCGAAACGCCCTATTCCTGCTGGCGCCATCTTACTAGGCTCTCTATGTATTATTGTTGCAATCCTTGGTTTTCCTATGGACGTTGCAGTATGGCCTCCAGTTATGCGCGTTGCTCTTCTCGTTGGTGTATCTCTACCACTGCTTGAAGCTGGCATGCAGATGGTGAAGGACTCGAAAGACTCACAAGCAGCAGGTATCTGTATCTTTGGTTCTGCCGTTGTTAACCCAGTTCTAGCTTGGGCACTAACTATGCTTTTAGATAACAACGGTTTAATTGGAGATAAAGAGCGCGCGTCTCGCCTATCATTTGTAGACAAGATTGTGATCCCAGTAAGCGTACTTGTTATCTGTTTAGTTGCTATGCTTGCAGTTGGTATGCTTGAAGGCCAGTATGGCATCCAAGCTTGGCTATAAGCTAGCAGTCCAGAAATTTGTGGGTAGCGCTCGTCGCTACCCCATTTTTATCGAGATTTTTTGAGGATTTATTGATTTAGTTTAAGGTTTGCAAAAAAATTTTAGTTTAACCTCTAACTGTTGCTTAAAAAGAGAAACGTTAAAACTAGTGACAATATTTATAGTTTTGTAAATCGAATACGTAAATTTAAGACTATAAATATTGTTATTCATAAGAGTGTACTGTTCCCCTCTTTTATCTGGGGATAGCTGGCTCAACGGCGAAGCAGTACGTATTTTTTTCTACTAAAAAGGTAGGTATGTCATGGCAGAGCAATTTGCTAAAGCTTGGGAAGGTTTTGCTGCAGGCGACTGGCAAAACGAAGTAAACGTTCGTGATTTCATTCAGAAGAACTACACTCCGTACGAAGGCGACGAATCTTTCCTAGTTTCTGAAGGTACTGAAGCGACTAACAAGCTTTGGGCTAAGGTAATGGAAGGCATCAAACAAGAGAACGCGACTCACGCTCCTGTTGATTTTGATACTTCAGTTATCTCTACCATCACTGCTCACGATGCAGGCTACATCGAAAAAGACCTAGAAACTATCGTAGGTCTTCAAACTGACGCTCCTCTAAAACGTGCGATCATCCCTAACGGTGGTATCCGCATGGTTGAAGGTTCATGCAAAGCCTACGACCGCGAGCTAGACCCACAAGTTAAAAAAATCTATACAGAATACCGTAAAACTCACAACCAAGGCGTTTTCGATATCTACACTCCTCAAATCATGGCGTGTCGTAAATCTGGCGTACTGACTGGTCTTCCAGATGCATACGGTCGTGGTCGTATCATCGGTGACTACCGTCGTGTTGCTCTATACGGTATTGACTTCCTAATGAAGGATAAATTCGCGCAGTTCTCTTCTCTACAAGAGCGTTTTGAGAACGGCGAAGACCTACAAATGACAATGCAGCTTCGTGAAGAGATCGCAGAGCAACACCGTGCTCTAGGTCAAATCAAAGAAATGGCTGCAAAATACGGTTGTGATATTTCTCGTCCTGCTGAAACTGCGCAAGAAGCTATTCAGTGGACTTACTTCGGTTACCTAGCTGCTGTTAAATCTCAAAACGGTGCGGCTATGTCTCTAGGTCGTACTTCTACGTTCCTAGACATCTTCATCGAACGTGATATCGCGGCTGGTAAGCTAACTGAAGAACAAGCTCAGGAAATGATCGACCACTTCGTAATGAAACTACGTATGGTTCGTTTCCTACGTACTCCTGAGTACGATGATCTATTCTCTGGCGACCCTATCTGGGCAACTGAGTCTATGGGTGGTATGGGTCTTGACGGTCGTACGCTAGTTACTCGTACAAACTTCCGTTTCCTAAACTCACTATACACTATGGGTCCTTCTCCAGAGCCAAACATCACTGTTCTTTGGTCTGAGCAACTACCTGAAGGCTTCAAGAAGTTCTGTGCGAAAGTATCTATCGATACTTCTTCTATTCAGTACGAAAATGACGACCTAATGCGTCCAGACATGAACTCTGACGACTACGCGATCGCATGTTGTGTATCTCCAATGGTTGTTGGTAAGCAAATGCAGTTCTTCGGTGCTCGTGCGAACCTTGCGAAAACAATGCTTTACACCATCAACGGTGGTGTGGATGAGAAGCTAAAAATCCAAGTTGGCCCGCAAATGCCTAAGATCGAAGGCGATGTTCTTAACTACGATGAACTGTGGGAGAAAATGGACCACTTCATGGATTGGCTAGCGAAACAATATGTGACTGCACTAAACGCTATCCACTTCATGCACGATAAGTACAGCTACGAAGCGGCACTAATGGCTCTACACGACCGTGACGTTAAACGTACTATGGCTTGTGGTATTGCTGGTCTATCTGTTGCGGCTGACTCACTATCTGCAATTAAATACGCAAAAGTTAAGCCAATTCGTGACGAAGACGGTCTAGCAACCGACTTCGAAATCGAAGGCGATTACCCTAAATTCGGTAACAACGACCCACGCGTTGATGACATTGCATGTGAACTTGTTTCTGTATTTATGGGCAAAATCCGTAAGCTTAAGACTTACCGTGATGCAATCCCTACTCAGTCAATTCTTACTATCACTTCAAACGTGGTTTACGGTAAGAAAACTGGTAACACGCCTGACGGTCGTCGTGCTGGTGCTCCATTTGCTCCAGGTGCAAACCCAATGCACGGTCGTGACGAGAAAGGTGCTGTAGCATCACTAACTTCAGTTGCTAAACTGCCGTTTGCTGACGCACAAGATGGTATCTCTTACACATTCTCTATCGTACCTAACGCACTAGGTAAAGATGAGGGTTCACAACGCGCTAACCTTGCTGGTCTGATGGATGGTTACTTCCACCACGAAGCGGGTATCGAAGGTGGCCAACACCTAAACGTGAACGTTCTTAACCGTGAAACTCTAGAAGACGCAGTTAAGCACCCAGAGAAATACCCTCAGCTAACAATCCGTGTATCTGGTTACGCTGTTCGCTTCAACTCTCTAACTGCAGAGCAACAAGCTGACGTAATCGCACGTACATTCACTGAGTCTCTATAAGACTATAGCGAAATAACGTTCTAGTAATACAACAAAGGCTGATGCTAAGTAGCATCAGCCTTTTTTTATTTCTTGAATGAAAGTTGTGATATCGCGAAAGACTTTTGCCCGCATTCTTACGTATGATGCGAAAAAAGTTAGCAAATAAAGTCTATGAGATTTAGTAAATTAATTATTCTTACCCTTCTTTCTCCAGTTGCAATAGCATCCACTAAGTCTACGGTTTCTTTTACCATCGACAACGATGGTATTTTTGGCGTCGATCAAGACTATACGAATGGTGTTTTCCTTTCGTACGCGACAGACCAACTGATACAAGAAAGCCAATGGAAATGGCTGAGTCTAGCTAACTCAGAGCACGCCAATATCGATAAAATAGAGTTGGTTCTTGGCCACAAAATGTGGACTCCAAGCGACATTGAAGCCGATTATCCACTAATCAATGATCGCCCATATGCCGGTTACCTACACACCGAAATCAACTACCTTTCCCTAACGAGTGACAAAGCTGTACGGTACAATTTCACCATAGGAGCTACGGGTGAAAGTTCGCTATCAGAAAAGGCGCAAGAAATCGTTCACGGCATAACAGGATCGACGGACCCTCAAGGTTGGGATTACCAGATTGAAGATAAAGTTGCGTTCAGCCTTGGTTACCGCGTATTTAACAAATTGATGCGCAGCGAAGAACAAAAAACACAATGGGAGATCACCAACATTAACGACATCAATGCGGGTAACTTCCGTAGTGATGTCTCTCAAGGCGTCATGTTTCGTTGGGGTACAAACCTAGCGAATAGCATCGGAGCCGCCAATATCAGTGTCGAAAGCCCTTTTTCAGCAAGTATGATCGCTCAGAACACGTCGAGTTGGTTCTTGTTCACCGGGTTTGAAGGTCGTTACCGCTTTAATGACATGACTATCGAAGGAGATCGTCCTGGCATTCCTGAACCGTCAGCGCCATACGACGTCACACTGCAAAATTGGCAAGCAAGTGCCGTCGCGGGGGTATCTTGGTACAACCAAAATTACGGTGCAAGCATCACCTTTACAATTAAAACACCGGATTATGAAGAAGCCCAAACCGATGTTTATGGGACAGGCTCGTTCTCCGTGTTCGCCTTTTTCTAAAAACTGGATTATCCCAGCATCGAAGTCAATCTAGATACACGGCAAGTTCTCGGGGTAGGTATTAACCACCTCGTGTTCAAGCGTTTATGTAGATTGGCTCCATCTATTTTCTTTCTTCAAATAACCTTGCCTTTAGTACCGACAAAGCTGTTTTAACCCTGCTTTTTGTAATAAAATAACAGCTAGAATTTACTAGTAATGAGAGCAAAAGATGTCAACAGCTGGTCGTATTCACTCATTTGAGTCATGTGGTACCGTAGACGGACCTGGTATTCGATTTATCGTCTTCTTGCAAGGTTGTTTAATGCGCTGTAAGTATTGCCATAACCGCGATACTTGGGACACGCATGATGGCAAAGAAGTCACGGTTGAAGAAATCATTTCCGAAGCGAAAAGTTACCGCCACTTCATGAATGCATCAGGTGGTGGCGTTACTTGTTCTGGCGGCGAAGCGATGCTTCAACCGGAATTCGTACGTGATTTTTTCCGCGCAGCTAAAGCCGAAGGCATTCATACATGTCTAGATACTAACGGTTATGTTCGTAAGCACACTGATGTTATCGATGAAGTACTGGATGCAACAGACTTAGTCATGCTTGACATCAAACACATGAAAGACGAAGTGCACCAAGATCTCATCGGTGTATCCAACCGACGCACATTGGACTTTGCTCGTTACTTGCAAAAAATCGGAAAGAAAACATGGATTCGCTATGTCGTCGTGCCTGGTTACACAGATGACCCAGAAGCAGCACACATGCTTGGTGAATTTATTAAAGACATGGATAACATCGAAAAGGTCGAGTTACTTCCTTACCACAAATTAGGGGCTCATAAGTGGGAAGCGTTAGGCTTAGAATACCCACTCGAAGGCGTAAACCCGCCACCGAAAGAAACCATGGATGAAATTCAATCCATTCTTGCTCAATACAACGATAACGTAAAATACTAAGTGAACCGCAAGACTAACCTCTTTAAAATACCAGCTTATTGCTGGTATTTTTTTGATTATATCTAAGCCTTATCAGTGAGTTTCTCTGCGGTCATTTAGGTATAAAAAGAACGATAGAAATGATTGCGTCATGTTCGCATAGGAAGGAAGTAACATGGATTTGTTTAACTTAGGCTCTCTTGTTGTCTCAATTTGGATAGTAGTAGTCTACTGCCTACCAGATTGGAAAAAAGTCGTTTGGCCCAAACTGGAAAAAGAAAAAGGATTTCAGCACCTCGTTTTTGCAACGCTCTTCTTTTTCAGTATTTTATGGACAGCTCAAGCAGGTGTAAAAGAAGGATTACAGATTCATTTTCTTGCACTAACAACGCTGACGATGATGTATGGTTGGCGCATGGCATTTCTACTCAGCATTCCCGCTATGTTGGTCAACCACCTACTACATGATGTGTCCTTGCTACTCTTACCCACGTCGGTAGTTCTATCTGCCCTAATTCCGATTTTCATTAGTTACTTAGTGTTTCTTCTGAGTTACCACTACTTGCCACGAAACATTTTTGTTTTCGTCTTCGTTGCTGGATTTTTCAATGGCGCGATAACAGGAAGTCTGCACCTCATCATTAACTCTTTTTATCACCTATCAGTTGGTCACTACGATTGGGAAACCATTCAACATAACTACTTTGTTTTTGTGCCGTTGCTCGCCTTTCCAGAAGGTCTATTAAATGGTATGGCACTGGCGGTTTTAACCGTATTCAAGCCAGAGTGGCTGAGAGTATTTTCAGACCGAGACTACATATACAATCATTACCATAAATAAGTGTTTTCAAACTGGTCAAAAGTGACAGTTCTTGCCATTTTTTAGTATTAAATATGTGTTGAGATCATGTTTCACTCATGTCTTAAGCGTTAACCTAAGCACATTAAAAATGTATTAGATATCTAGTGAGGTCACCATGGAAATGTCAAACGCTCAACGTTTGATTCTATCAAACCAATACAACCTTATGTCTCAACTTGATCCAAGTAATGCGGCCAAATACAAACGCTTACAAACGATCGTTGAACGTGGTTATGAACTACAAATGCGAGAGTTGAACAAAGATTTCGGCTGCCTCTCAGAAGCAGAGTGTCGTGAGATCATCGACGTTATGGAGATGTATCATGCGATGCAAGAATCTTACAACATGCTAGACGATGAAGATCGCAGCAACGTAGATCAGCGCCGCTTGAAGTTCTTGGGATTTGATATTGCTTCAGAAGCGCAACAAGTACATTACGTACGTTTTCTCATCGATTCTGAAGGTTTGTACCCTCAGTTTGACAAGGCAGATCATCACTTTAACAGCCAAATGCCGATGCTAGATAAATACCGCCGTATGCTGCAAACTTGGCGTAACTGCCCTCGTCAGTATCATTTATGTGAAAACGAACTAGCGCAAATCTTCAGCGCATAAAATGGTCGTCTAAGAATGAGGAGAGCGCCCGCTCTCCTTGTTATTTACCCTGTCACAAACTTATCTAAGACTTTGCTCTCTTCCTACCTCTTTCACTTACCTTGCTCAATGTAGAACAACGAATCACTGAGACTCTTCTGTCTTTGCCAAATATTTGATTTCTATTGCACCTATTCACGACATAAATTCGTCCTTAATAAAAGAGTGATTCAAATGTCACTTTTACAATAAATTCATAATTGTTAAGCAAAATTGCAAATCCCCGACTAGGCTTAAGTAGAGAAAGGCTGTGATTGAAAAATTCATATCCACCGCTCACCGTTGTAACGAAAAAACCGTCCATAAAGCAAAGTCTTTGGTGTCGCCAATCTTACATTCTGTACGAACCAAATATGATAACAGGACGTATATTCAAACAACAACGAGCATAACTGTTGGTGGAAAGCCTGAATCAACGTTCGTCGGTAGACTGACTATTAAAGGGGAAAGCGACATGAGTATTTTCGACCACTATCAATCAAGATATGAAGCTGCAAAAGATGAAGAGATGTCGTTACAGGAGTTTTTAGCCCTGTGTAAAGATGACAAAAGCGCTTATGCTAATGCAGCAGAACGCCTACTGATGGCGATTGGTGAACCAGAGATAATCGATACGGCAAAGGATCCGAGACTAAGCCGAATCTTCTCGAATCGTGTTATCTCTCGTTATGAAACCTTTAAAGACTTTTATGGCATGGAAGATGCCATAGAACAAATTGTGTCTTACCTAAAACATGCGGCGCAAGGCCTAGAAGAGCGTAAGCAGATTCTTTATCTACTCGGCCCTGTAGGTGGCGGTAAGTCTTCGCTTGCAGAAAAGCTTAAGGCTCTGATGGAACAGATGCCTATTTATGTTCTTACTGCTAACGGCGAACGCAGCCCAGTGAATGACCATCCATTCTGCCTATTCAAAGCCACAGAAGATGGCGATATTTTGAAAAAAGAATATGGCATCGAGCACCGTTATCTTCGCTCGATCATGTCTCCTTGGGCCGCTAAACGTCTTCACGAGTTTGGTGGTGATATCACCAAATTTAAAGTAGTGAAAGTACGCCCTTCTATCCTTGACCAAATCGGTATTGCCAAAACTGAACCAGGCGATGAAAACAACCAAGATATCTCATCATTGGTTGGTAAAGTCGATATTCGTAAGCTTGAACACTATTCGCAAGACGATCCAGACGCTTACAGCTACTCCGGTGCTCTGTGTAAAGCAAACCAAGGTTTAATGGAATTCGTTGAGATGTTCAAAGCACCAATCAAAGTGCTTCACCCGCTGTTAACAGCAACGCAAGAAGGCAACTTCAACGGTACAGAAGGCCTTTCCGCGATTCCATTCGACGGTATGATTCTGGCTCACTCAAACGAATCTGAGTGGCAGACCTTCCGTAACAACAAGAACAATGAAGCGTTCTTGGACCGTGTTTATATTGTGAAGGTACCTTACTGTCTACGTGTTTCAGAAGAAGTCAAAATCTACCAAAAACTTCTTGAAAACAGTGAGTTGTCTCAAGCCCCTTGTTCACCAAGCACGCTCGAGACTCTGGCACAATTCAGTATTCTTTCTCGGCTTAAAGAGCCCGAGAACTCGTCCATCTTCTCTAAGATGCGCGTATACGACGGTGAAACGCTGAAAGATACGGATCCAAAGGCAAAAAGCTATCAAGAGTATCGTGATTATGCTGGTGTCGATGAAGGTATGAACGGTCTCTCAACACGTTTTGCCTTTAAGATTTTGTCACGCGTATTTAACTTCGACCAAACCGAAGTGGCAGCCAACCCTGTACATCTATTCTATGTGATTGAACAACAGGTTGAGCGCGAACAGTTCCCTGCTGAAACAGCAGAGAAATATCTCGAGTTCTTGAAAGGCTACCTAGTGCCTCGATACGTTGAATTTATCGGTAAAGAGATTCAGACCGCTTATCTTGAGTCTTACTCTGAATACGGCCAAAACATCTTCGACCGATATGTCACCTATGCAGACTTCTGGATTCAAGACCAAGAGTACCGAGATCCAGAAACTGGTCAGCTATTTGATCGCTCTTCACTGAATGCTGAGCTAGAAAAGATCGAAAAAACAGCTGGTATTTCTAACCCGAAAGATTTCCGAAACGAAATCGTTAACTTTGTGCTTCGTGCGAAAGCGAATAACAATGGTCAAAACCCGGTTTGGACCAGCTACGAAAAACTGCGCACAGTAATCGAGAAGAAAATGTTCTCCAATACCGAAGAGCTACTTCCGGTTATCTCATTTAATGCGAAAACCTCTTCTGAAGATCAGAAGAAGCACGACGACTTTGTCGCTCGCATGATGGAAAAAGGCTATACCGAGAAACAGGTTCGCCTACTTTCTGAGTGGTACCTACGAGTACGTAAGTCATCCTAACCCAGTATTGAGTTAGGTCGCTTGTGAAACATGAAGAGGGCTATTTCATGGCGCAATTTATAGACCGAAGGCTCAATGGCAAGAACAAGAGCGCTGTTAATCGACAGCGCTTCTTGAAGCGCCACAAAGAGCAAATAAAAGAGTCGGTAGCAGACGCAGTGAATCGACGCTCGATTACGAATACGGAAACGGGCGAAGACGTCTCTATCCCTCACAAAGACATCAATGAGCCTATATTTCATCAAGGCAAAGGTGGTGTTCGCGAACGAGTTCATCCCGGTAACGATCAATTTATTACTGGTGATAAAATTGAGCGTCCCAAAGGTGGCGGTCAGGGTAGCGGCTCAGGAGAAGGGAACGCCAGTCCAGATGGAGAAGGCCAAGACGAATTTGTATTCCAAATATCAAAAGATGAGTACCTCGATATTTTGTTCGAAGATCTCGAGCTGCCTAATCTAGAAAAAAACCAAATTGCCAAAATCACTGAATGGAAAACACACCGTGCAGGCTTTCAAACTGCCGGTATCCCTTCCAATATCGCCGTAGTACGTTCTCTGCAACAATCTCTTGCGCGCCGTACTGCAATGACTGCCGGTAAAAAACGACTTCTTAAAGAGTTAGAAGACGAACTTGCTCGCATCAAAAATATTGAACCTGCTCAGCAGTTTGAAGAGAACCGCTTGAAGGCTGAAATTGAAGAACTGCGCAAGAAAATCGAAAGCGTGCCGTTCATCGATACCTTCGACTTACGCTTCAAGAACTATGAGAAACGCCCGGTACCATCGAGCCAAGCGGTCATGTTCTGTCTAATGGACGTATCCGGTTCGATGGATCAGGCAACGAAAGACATCGCAAAACGCTTCTATGTTCTTTTGTACTTGTTCTTAACTCGTACCTACGAGAATGTCGAAGTCGTCTTTATCCGCCACCATACCCAAGCGAAGGAAGTGGACGAGCACGAATTTTTCTACTCACAAGAAACCGGGGGCACCATTGTATCTAGCGCACTCAAGTTAATGGATGAAATAGTAAAAGAGCGATACCCGATTGGTCAGTGGAACATATATGCAGCTCAAGCATCCGACGGTGACAACTGGGCAGATGATTCGCCAAGGTGCCGGGATCTATTAGTGAACAAATTACTTCCAAACTGTCAGTACTACTCTTACATAGAGATCACACGGCGCTCGCACCAAACTCTATGGCATGAGTACGAAAAACTCACTGAAGAGTTTCCTAATTTCGCAATGAAAAACATTCGCTCTGTGGAGGATATTTTCCCAGTCTTTCGTGAACTATTCCAAAAAGAAACGGCGTAAGGAGGCTAGCGATGAATACCGCAACGAGAAACCTCTCAGGAGAGGCGCCTAAGAAGCGTAACAGTAAAGTGTTGCCAGATGGACCAGATTGGACATTTGAGCTGTTAGAGCGATACCACAAAGAAATTAAGCGTGTCGCGGAGCATTATCGCCTAGACACTTACCCTAACCAAATAGAAGTGATTACTTCAGAACAGATGATGGATGCCTACTCAAGTATCGGCATGCCAATCAATTACAATCACTGGTCATTTGGTAAAAAATTCATCCAAACAGAGCAGAACTATAAACATGGTCAAATGGGGCTAGCCTACGAGATTGTGATTAACTCCGACCCTTGTATTGCTTATTTGATGGAAGAAAATACGGTAACAATGCAAGCACTCGTTATAGCGCACGCGTGTTACGGCCATAACTCTTTTTTCAAAGGTAATTACCTATTCCAAACGTGGACTGACGCCAGTTCTATTATCGACTATCTGCTGTTCGCCAAAAAGTACTTAGCCGAATGTGAAGAACGATATGGCGTAAAAGAAGTGGAAAAGCTGCTCGACTCTTGTCACGCGTTAATGAACTTTGGTGTAGACCGCTACAAGCGTCCAGAGAAAATCTCAATTACAGAGGAAAAAGCAAGACAAGAAGAACGCGAAGCATACCTACAATCTCAAGTTAATGAGCTTTGGCGCACGGTACCAACAGCCAAGACGAAAGAGGAAGACATTAAAGAGCGATTCCCAAGCGAGCCTCAGGAAAATTTGCTCTACTTCTTCGAAAAACATGCTCCGTTGTTAGAGCCATGGCAACGTGAAGTTGTTCGGATCGTCCGTAAGATCAGTCAGTATTTTTATCCGCAAAAACAAACGCAAGTCATGAATGAAGGCTGGGCAACGTTCTGGCACTACACCATACTCAACCATCTTTATGATGAGGGCTTGGTGTCTGAAAAGTTCATTCTAGAGTTCTTACATAGCCACACCAGTGTCGTGGCTCAGCCGCCTTATAACAGTCCTTACTTTAATGGCATTAACCCCTACGCGTTAGGCTTTGCCATGTTCCGAGATATTAAGCGTATCTGTGAAGAACCAACTGATGAGGACAAAGAGTGGTTTCCAGACCTAGCAGGAACCGACTGGTTAGATGCAGTGCATTTCGCGATGCATAATTTCAAAGATGAAAGCTTTATTAGCCAATACCTTTCTCCGAAATTAATGCGTGATTTCAAGTTGTTTGCGATCAACGATGATGATCATAAGAACTTTATTGAAGTCGCTGCGATACACGATGAGATGGGTTATAAACGCATTAGAGAAACCCTAGCCGCTCAGTACAACTTATCTAATCTTGAGCCAAACATTCAGGTGTTTAATGTCGATGTCCGTGGTGATCGATCGCTTACGTTGCAGTACGTTCCTCACAACCGCATCCCACTTGATGATAGTTACGAAGAAGTTCTAAAGCACGTGTATCGATTATGGGGCTTTGATGTCATTCTCCAAGAAGTGAAAGACACCGGTCACCGAGAGGTCTTAGCGACCTGCCCTAAACGGAACCAATACGACACTAACATTTAACTAATACCTCGATACAAGTAAAACAAAAAGGCTCCTAATTCAGGAGCCTTGTTTATTCTTAAATCTATCTGAGCATTTGTTACGCTTGCTTTGCAACAATCGCGCGCACGGCTTCTAGGTCTTCGGGCGTATCAACCCCTGCCGCTGGTGCTTCTTTCGCTACCGCCACATGAATTTTTTCACCGTACCAAAGCACTCGCAGTTGCTCAAGACACTCAATCTGCTCTAATGCACTTGGTGCCCAATTGACATACGTATTAATGAAACCAGCTCGATAAGCATAAATACCAATATGACGCATTAATGGGTTGGCAATGGTTTTGTCTTGTTTAGCAAAGTTATCACGATCCCAAGGGATGGTTGCTCGACTAAAGTACAACGCATAGCCTTGCTCATCTGCGACAACTTTAACAGCGTTCGGGTTGAACACTTCCTCTTCCGAGTCTATTTCTACAGCTAACGTCGCCATCGGGGCTTCACACCCAGATAAGTTATCAGCAACCTGACGAATGATGGACGGCGGAATCAAAGGCTCATCCCCTTGCACATTAACAATAATGTGGTCTGACGGAATAGCCATCTTTTCAACAACTTCGGCAAGACGCTCCGTACCTGATTCGTGGTGGGGAGAGGTCATACAAACTTTACCACCAAATGACGAAACCGCTTTCGCAACACGCTCGTCATCAGTTGCAACGATGACATCTTCCGCACCCGCTTGTAGCGCTTGTTCATAAACCCACTGAACCATAGGCTTACCACCAATATCCGCTAGCGGTTTACCAGGCAAACGGCTCGATGCGTAGCGCGAAGGGATGACAACCGTAAAAGACATTAGCGTCCCTCATCCATGCTCATAGTGCGAGCTTCAGGCTCTAGCAGAACTGGAATACCCTCTTTGATCGGGTAAGCAAGGCGATCCAATTTGCAGATCAACTCTTGATTATCTTTATCGTACGTCAGCTTACCTTTGCAAACAGGGCAAGCTACAATCTCAAGTAGACGGTGATCCATAAGCCGCTTTAACCTCTTTTATTCTATTTAAAATTTGCTCTGCATCGTTTGATTCAAACTGGGCAGATACAGGCAGATACCACCAATTATCTTGCGCATAATGGCTGCACTTGACGGCATCTTTCTCGGTCATAATCACATTGGTCCCTTGTTGAGCCAATGCTTCTAATTCTTGTTGATCAAAGTCTTGATGGTCAGCAAAACCTTTTGTGACTTTAACATCTGCGTTCATCGAGTTTAGTGTATGAAAAAAACGCGGAGGATGCCCAATGCCCGCAAATGCGACGAGATCTTTCAACTCCGAGACATCCACATGTTGCTTAGTCTTAAGATTAATAGCTTTAGAGGGTGCTAAAGCCATTGCGATTTCGCCCGTATGCGCTTGACCGCCATTGGTGATGATAAAGTCGACTTCTTTAAGTCGCTCAATACCTTCACGTAAAGGACCTAATGGAATCAGGCTTTCATTCCCAAACCGGCGATTCCCATCCACAATCACTAACTCAATATCACGGCCTAACGCATAATGTTGTAATCCATCATCCGTAATTATGATATCCACATCCAAATCTAGCAGTGCTTTCACTGCATTTGAACGCACAGGATCTACCGCAACAGGTGCTCCTGTACGGCGATGAATCAACTTAGGTTCATCGCCACAATGCTTCGCTGGCGTATCTTCTTTTAGCACTAACGGATAGGCAGGAGCCTTTGCCCCATAACCACGAGAAACAACCCCCGGCTTAAAGCCCATTTGCTGTAGTTGCTCAACAAGCCACACAACAACTGGTGTTTTACCATTGCCACCAGCAGTGATATTGCCAACCACAACAACAGGTATAGGCGCATTATAAGCTTGCTTGCGGCCAGTTTGGTATTGCTTTCGCTTTGACTTGCTTATCGCTCCAAATAATAAACTCAGTGACCACAAAAGCGGCCACAAGAGGTATTTTATTGGATGGTTTTCAAACCAGATTTTTTCAATCACCGCGCTTATTCACCAAACTGAATACGGTGCAATTGTGCATACGCACCATTTTTCTCAATAAGCTCAGCGTGGTTGCCACGTTCAATGATGGCACCATCATCAACCACAAGAATTTCATCGGCTTTCTCGATTGTGGATAAGCGGTGCGCTATTACAAGTACCGTTTTGTCTTTTTGCAGCTCATCAAGTGCAGCTTGAATAGCTCGCTCGGATTCGGTATCCAAAGCCGAAGTTGCCTCATCAAGAATCAGCACTGGAGCATCACGCAATAGAGCTCGCGCAATCGCAACACGTTGGCGTTGACCACCAGACAAGCTAGCACCATTTTCACCAATCATGGTATCAAGTCCATCATCCATTTTGCCGATGAACTCCATCGCATGCGCGAGTGTTGCCGCTTTCTCGATATCACTGCGCTCATATTGGCCATCCGTTGCGTACGCAATATTGTTTGCTATCGTGTCATTAAACAAATGAACATTTTGCGATACTAGTGCAAATTGCTGACGTAAATTCTTTAGCTCGTAATCACGAATATCATGCCCATCTAATGTGATAGAACCACTGTCAACATCATAGAAGCGGTTGAACAAGTTCGCGATGGTACTTTTACCTGAGCCAGAACGGCCAACTAGCGCCACCGTTTTTCCTCTTGGAATATCGAAGCTGACATTTTCCAATGCTGGTTTTTCTGCACCAGTGTAAGTAAAGCTTACGTTTTTAACTGAAACATCGCCATTTGCGCGTTCAACTGTCAACTTACCTTCGTTTTTCTCAGGCTCGAGGTCAATTAACGCGAAGAGCGTTTGGCTCGCGGCCATACCACGTTGGAACTGAGAAGTAACGTTAGTCAGCGCTTTAAGTGGGCGCATCAGACCAAACATTGCAGAGAACACAACAGTAAATGTACCTGGAGTCAGTTGCTCTTTAATCGAATCAATACTTGCTAAATAAAGAACGGCAACAATTGCAAGTGATGCAATCATTTGGATGATAGGGTTAGCCGCCGCTTGAGCCGTCACCAACTTCATGCTTTGTTGACGCATTTGGTTGCTGACTTTTTCAAATCGTTTACGTTCGATGTCTTGGCCGCCATAGCTCAACACAACTTTATGGCCTTTCAGCATCTGCTCTGCTGATGCAGTTACGTTACCCATCATGGTCTGCATATTTTTGGATATTTTTCTAAAACGTTTAGAAACAACACCAATACCCCATGCCACAACGGGAGCAACAGCAAACAGCACTAGCGACAATTGCCAGCTGTTGTAAAACATCAAGACTAACAGACCAATGATACTTGCGCCTTCACGCACAATGCTCACCAACGCTTGGCTAGTTGCCGCTGATACTTGCTCTGAGTCGTAGGTTATACGCGACAATAAGTTGCCCGTCTTTTCCTTATCAAAGTAAGACACTGGCATATGCATAAAGTGATTGAACACCATGCGACGGACTTGCATAACTACGTTGCCAGATACCCAGCTCAAACAGTAGGTGGAGACAAATCCACTTATGCCACGGATGAACATCATGGCAAAAATAATCAATGGAAGCGTGCGTAAAAAATCAGATTCAGCGTTCCCAAAACCTTCATCGAGTAGTGGTTTTAGTAGGGAAATCATATAGGTATCTGATATAGCATTAATAACTAATGCAATGACTGCAACGACAAGACCTGACTTATAAAGGCGAATAAATTGCCATAGACGCTTAAACGTCTGCCAAGTCGTTTCATCAGTATTTATCGACATAGAAGTGCTTTATTTTCTTACATTAAGACTCTCATTCTACTCCCTTACGCAGCATCTGCCTATACCAAGGCTCAAATGTATCGCTACGTTTGGTTTCTGAGCGCCAATTATCACGGTGAATAAAGAAGCTTACCTGACCACCCTCACCAGTATCAAGCCAAGTGACGCCAAGTTTTCGGTATGAAGCAACGACACTTTCCGCTGGCATTCCCCATCGATTGTTTTTTGCTAAAGAAGCAACCGCCACACTCGGGCTCACCGCCTCAATAAATCGAGGATTCGATGAACTTTTACTCCCGTGGTGAGGGACTAGCATCACATCGCTTTGTAACTTTCCGGGTTCTCTAAGCAAAATCCACTCGCTAATGGCCTCAATATCACCAGTAAAAAGCATACTAAAGTTAGAAATAGGGTCAGTAAGTCGTAATACACAGGAGTGCGGATTATACGCACGTTGAACAAGTGCAGGAGGCCAGAGCACTTCCATCTTTAATCCTTGCCATTTCCATTGGTCGCCTCTAGTGCAAGGCTCATATCCGATAAAGAATTGACTACTAAGTTTACGCTGTGGAGAAAAGGCATCTTCAATGAAAAAGCGGCCGCCTGCGTGATCATTATCGGAATGGCTTAGAATCAGTGTATCTATGCTTTCATAACCTCGTTGATGCAAAACCGGAGTGACGACCTGCTCTGCGATACTGCCGCTTTGCCATGCTTTACCAGTGTCATACAGCAACACCTTGTCGTCTTTTTCTACAACCACTGCAAGGCCATGACCTACATCTAATACATCGATACGCCAATGCGGTTCATACTCCGATGCAAGCTTGATACTAATAACGATGCCGAGTAACAAATACCACGCGTACTGAGACATGAACCGTTGAAATATTAAGCAAACCACTATAGCCATAACCAGCATTGTCATTTCCATGCTAATAGGTTGCCAAGAACCTATTGCGTACTGTATTGACGTGCTCAATGGCTGTAATGACCAGTCCACCAAATGCCACAGAGGCTTCGCTATCATTTCAAGAAACAAAGATGAGAACAGGGCTAGAAACATCAAGGGTACAACGATAAATCCGAACCAAGGAATAAATACCAAGTTGTAGGCTATTGAGGACAAACTAAAACCGGAGAAGAAATGGCCACTGACAGGTACGATTAAAGCGCTCAACATCAATTGAGTAAGCAATAACGCTTTTAACCTCGCTTTCCAACCTCCCCTTTGATGTCGAATCAAATTAATTGCGAGCAATACCGCACAAACGGATAGGTATGATAACCAAAAGCTCATACTGTAGGATGCAAAAGGTTGGACAAGCAGTTGTAGAGATACTGCAAGCAAAAGAACTCGCCAAGAAGTCCAGTGCACCAGAGTATACTTCAGGAGAACGTAAACAACGCATACCGACACTGCTCGCGTAGTAGGCAGAGAGAAATCCGCTAACCAAGCGTAGGCAACAGCAAAGATCAGCCCATATAAGCTAGGCAACAACTGGTATTGGGGTAATAGATAACGAACGGTACCGCCCACGACTAGCCCAAAAGTAAACGCCATACCAATATGTAAACCAGAAATGGAGACCAAATGCAGTAAACCACTGTCCCTGAGCGCTTGCCAATCTTCCTTAGACAACCAAGAACGGTCAGCAAAAACTAACGCACTTATTAACGAGAAATGATGAAGGGAAGACACATCATCAGCGACATCGGCAATAATGGATTGACGCAGAGATACATTAGAACGAACAATCCACTTAGCATCTTTGTTAACAACCGCTCGGGCGATAATATTTTTACCCATCGCGTGCTTTTCAGCATCAAAGCCAGCTTCGTTGCGTAGACCTGTAATCGGCTTTAACGAGATGGATGTCGTAAACTCACTGTTAACATCGAGTGGAAAAGGCGTAATAAGACGGATTTTAGGTTTAAGAAAAGGTAACAGAGTTTGAGAATTTACCGCTTCTATAGCGACAATACCTTCATAACCGTGACTTATTTGCGTAAAAGGGCTGTCAACTTTACCAATTATGGTAATATTCTCCCCTGCTTGAAAAAGGGCTTGTCTCTGAGACTCCAATACATTGCCGTGGACGATGACAACCATAAAGCCCGCAATTGCGCCTATGCTAATTAAGCCACGACGTAATTTGATTATTGAGCCAGTGGTTATTATTCCCAGCAGCAACCAACGCCAATCTGGTATTGTCGGCCACCAAGCTGACGAGATTACGCTCGCTACAAATAACGCCAAGGTCCAACTTTTTTCTGAGAGAGTCATGCTGTCCTATGCCTAGAAAGCTGATAAAACGCTTCATGCCAGATCATGAATTGATCAAACGCCAAAAAGCATTGAAGGTCTTCGGCAATGTGTTGTACAACCCAAACTTGTGGTGCTTAAACCGACGCTCGGCATCAGGGGCTTTTGCTGTCGGGTTATTTATGGCTTTTGTTCCGCTGCCGAGCCAAATGATCATGGCCGCTGGTTTGGCCATTATGTTGGGTGTCAATCTGCCCCTCTCCGTCGCTTTGGTATGGATCAGCAATCCTATCACTATGCCTGTGCTATTTTACTTTGCGTACAAGCTAGGTGCTCTAGTGATGCGTCTTCCCCCGCAACCTTTTCACTTTGAACTATCGTGGGAATTCATCATGCAGCAAATGAGCACCATTGGACCTCCATTTCTATTGGGCTGCGCAATTTGTGGGGTTGTATCCGCGATTATTGGCTACTTCGGAATTCGAGGGCTTTGGCGCTACTCCGTGGTACGGAGCTGGCAAAAACGCAAAATAAGATAAGACCTTACTGCGTAAAAATCAGCATTTGAGCTATCAGTTGAGGGGCATCTAACAGTTAGAATGAAACGCGATGTTACTCAAGTCGGATAAATGACCCGTCCTGATATGGGTTGACACTTTTTAACTAAAACGCTCGATGTACTTCATCGGGCGTTTTGTATTTTAAAG